>NZ_VOZE01000003.1:0-316183 GCF_013419925.1 Acinetobacter sp. YH12045
GCAGCTGTCGGAGCTGTCGGAGCTGTCGGAGCTGTCGGAGCTGTCGGAGCTGTCGGAGCTGTCGGAGCTGTCGGAGCTGTCGGAGCTGTCGGAGCTGTCGGAGCTGTCGGAGCTGTCGGAGCTGTCGGAGCTGTCGGAGCTAAATTTAGCGGGTTCCAACGGAACTGACCATCATTCATTTCACTTATTTTACCAATACCGGGAAATGGTAAATGTGCAAATGCAACAAAGGTTTGCTCTTGAGCAAAACGTTTAAAAATTGCTAAACGAGTTTCACTGGCTTTGACCGGATCGACATCAAAATCAACAGATAACTTGGGTTGTTCAAACTGTAAATGATACGAATGAACCACATCGCCGAGGATAGCAAAACTTTTAGCTTGCGACTTTAAGATAAAAGAATAATGCCCTGGTGTATGCCCAACACTCGGTAGTACTTCTAATCCATTAATCACAGAACCAACGCTAAAAGTCTTAAAACTCCGCATGGTCTGATAAGGCGCAATCGCAGCTTTAATTTTTGCAACAGTTGCTAAATAACCGTCACGTTTTTCGGCAGCTAAAGTGTCAACGGTGTTTTCACTTAACCAATACTGACTTTCTTGTTCATTGACGTAGATCGTTGCATTTGGAAATACGGCCTTACCTTGTTTCGCAATGCCACATGCATGATCTGGATGTAAATGGGTTAAGAATACACTGCGTACACGATTAAGCTTATAGCCAGCTGCTTCAATATTTTGTGCAATAGAACCTAAGTTCGGACCAAAACAACTGGCTGCACCACTATCGACAAGACTGATGCCGCCTTGTCCATCATCAATCAGGTAGGCATTGACACTGGTTTGTATGCCTTTGCTCTGATCAACCGCAAGCTTTTGAAATAAGGCACTGACTTCTTCTGGAGTTAAGTTTTGTTTAAACAAATCAGGACTTAATTCGAGTGTCCCATCTTTTAAAGCAATGACTTTATACGCACCCACTTGGAAAGAATAAAATCCCACGGGCTGAGTCACATTCGTTTTGATTTCCGTTTGAATAAATGCCGGCTCTGCACTGACAAACTGGCTGGTTAAAAGTGTTGCTGCAAGCACAGCAAAACTAAAGTTTTTCATTGTTGACCTATATCACTTTTATTATTTCATGCAATGAAGCAAATGCTTCAAAATTAAAAATTTTAAACGTCTGTATTGTGCCTGAAATTCAGGCAAATTTTAAGTCTCATACTGGATAAACTTAGCACTAACTTGATACAGGCATATGTAAATCATCCTAAACTTTTAGGCCTAATAAAATAAAAGCTGAATGCAAGAAAACTTTAAGCTTGGCATGCTATATTTTCGCCAGTTTTTAAATCTATACGTCTGTACAGTACTATGAGTGAAATTTCCCCGTTTAAAGGTAAATCTGGACTTAAACGAATTTTTAATGCAACGCAATATTCCCTCGACGGATTCAAAGCTGCTTATCAAAATGAAGCTGCATTTCGCCAAATTGTCTGGATGAATATTGTGCTTATTCCCACCAGTTGCTTACTCGATGTGAGTCGTGTTGAACATGCTCTTATGGTAGTGGTGTGTTTATTTGCCTTAATTGTTGAGTTATTCAATTCTGCTATTGAAGCCGTGGTCGACCGGGTATCTCTAGACAAGCATCCACTTTCTAAAATTGCCAAAGATATGGGAAGTGCCGCTCAATTTGTCGCTTTAGCAATTATTTTTTTTACTTGGTTAATTATCCTTTTGCCTTAAATAAAGGGGGTCTCATTATATTTGCAGGGTTATGCCCTGCTTTTTTATATCGACACACTTCAATAAATGGATTTAAGAAGATTTTAAAGCCATAAAAAAACCCAGCTTTCGCTGGGCTTTTTTTCGAATCAGTTCAATGCTTAGTGAGCAGCGAATTGGTTCATTGTGTTTTTCGCATCGTCACCCGCTTTAAGCGCGTTGTCACCAGCGAAGATTTCTTTGTGGTCGTCACCAATGTCTGAACCAGCCATTGCTTGGTGTTTCACACATGCAATACCACCGCGGATTTCTTTACGTTGTACGCCAGCAACATAAGCCAACATACCTTCAGAACCGAAGTAACCTTGAGCAAGTTCATGTGTAGAAAGCGCAGCTGTGTGGTAAGTCGGAAGTGTAATTAAGTGATGGAACACACCCGCTTCACGAGAAGCATCTGCTTGGAATGTACGAACTTTTTCGTCAGCTTCAGCAGCTAATTCAGAGTTATCGTACTCAGCGCTCATTAATTTAGCGCGGTCGTATGCAGATACGTCTTTACCTTCAGCAACCCAACGGTCGTAAGCTTGTTGACGGAAGTTTAATGTCCAGTTGAATGATGGAGAGTTGTTATAAACAAGTTTCGCATTTGGAACAACTTCACGTACACGGTTAACCATGTGAGCAATTTCTTCAACGTTTGGAGTCGCAGTTTCGATCCAAAGAAGGTCAGCACCATTTTGAAGGCTAGATACACAGTCAAGTACAACGCGGTCGATTTGCGTGTCTGGACGGAACTGGTACAAGCCAGAAGCAAGACGTTTTGGACGGTGAAGTTTACCGTTACGCTTGATTAGGATTTCGTCTTCTTGAGCTTCTGAAATGTCAATTTCAGTTGTGTCTAAGTAGCTGATGTATTGAGAAGCGATGTCGCCTGGCTCTTTAACCACTGGGATTTTTTGAGTCAAGTCAGCGCCTTCAGAGTCAGTACGAGCAACGATGATACCGTCATCAAGACCCATTTCTAAGAATGCATAGCGAAGAGCGTGGATTTTCGCGATGAAGTCTTCGTGTGGAACTGTAACTTTACCAGCTTGGTGACCACATTGTTTAGCGTCAGATACTTGGTTTTCGATTTGTAGTGCACAAGCACCCGCTTCGATCATTTTCTTAGCTAGTAAGTAAGTCGCTTCTTCGTTACCGAAACCAGCGTCGATGTCCGCAATAATTGGCACAACGTGAGTTTGGAAGTTGTCGATTTGAGCAGTGATTTCTGCAGCTTTAGCAGTATCACCTGCTTCGTTTGCTTTTTTAAGCGCACGGAATAAGTCGTTTAATTCTTTCGCATCAGCTTGGCGAAGGAAAGTGTAGATTTCTTCGATCAATGCAGGAACTGAAGTTTTTTCGTGCATAGATTGGTCAGGAAGTGGACCAAATTCTGAACGAAGAGCTGCAACCATCCAACCAGAAAGGTAGATATAACGACGTTCAGTTGTACCGAAGTATTTTTTGTTCGCAATCATTTTTTGTTGTGCGATAAAACCGTGCCAGCAACCTAATGATTGAGTGTATTTGCTAGAATCAGCATCATAAGCAGCCATATCACGACGCATAATTGCAGCTGTATATTTCGCAATGTCTAAACCAGTTTTGAAACGGTTTTGCATTTGCATACGTGCAGCATCTTCTGGGCTAATATCGCGCCAAGTGCTTCCGAATTTTGCTTTTAATTCACGGATTGCATCAATCGCTGTTAAGTATGTAGACATGATATGTTCCTGTAATAATATTAGGATTTTTCTGCAACGTAAGGCTAAAATCATACCCTCGAATGATTGTTCAGATTTAGAACACTTCGTTGCGATAGACACAGAGTAGATTGACTAAAAAAATTAATCCAATATTCTGCATTAATTTTCAGTATTTATTTAAAAAATATGTAGATTAAAGTCGTATTATAATAATTAACCAATATTTATAAGTATTTGTATTTAAATATTTTTATTAATATATTTTGCTAATTTTTTTGTCTATTTTTCAAACATTTTGATGAATTATTCTTCATTAGACTTAAGTCGACTGAGCATTCACTTTTAAAAAAAAACAGCATTTTTTACGCCATTTTTGCCCAAACTTACCAAACTAAATGCATGGTTATTCCGTCCTCAAATGATCATGTAAATGAGATATTTCATCTTACTTTTGAGTTTTATGAACATCACTTCGCATAATCAAAATTGCTCCGTATTTTTATTATATTTATTTAAAAATATCGGTCTAAAAAGGTAATAAGTATTTAAGAAATATGCGCTGGGACTTCAACAAATTTGTCTTAAAACTGCCGAATTTTAGTACAAAAGTACACGTCATTTTTTCATCCATTTTTTACACAAGCCTTAGTAGTTATGGCATAATCAGATAAATTTCATGATTTTATTATCGGTATTTATTTTATGAATCTGGAGCGGGTCGATCTCAATCTATTAATTTATCTTGATGTACTTCTTCGTGAAAAAAATGTGACTCGTGCTGCCGAGCAACTGGGTGTAACTCAGCCCGCGATGAGTAATATTTTACGTCGTCTACGCAACTTATTTAATGATCCACTTCTTATTCGTTCTTCAGAAGGTATGACACCTACAGAACGTGCGCTTGAATTACAGCCACGTATCCGTGACGCACTTTCTGACCTTTCGATGATTTTGGAACCCCGTACCGAGTTCCGCCCTTACACCTCAAATCGTGTCTTCCGCATCATGACTTCAGATTATGCTGAAGCAACACTTGTGCCGCGCCTAGTAAAAGCTTTGCGCTCAGAAGCACCCAATGTGGTTCTGGACTTTTTAACGCCTAGTGATGTGTCTTATCGAGATATGGAACAAGGTAAAGTCGACTTGGCGATTAACCGCTTTAATGAAATTCCGCAAAGTTTCCACCAAGTTTTGGTCTGGCGTGACAGTTTTTCATGCCTTTTAAATGCCAAGCATCCTGCTGCAAATAATTTAAACCTGAAAAGCTATCTAGATGCACAACACATTTGGGTATCTAAAACAGGTATGGGTGTCGGTTTTGGTGTCAATCCTGAAAAACAAGCGGGTCTAGGTTGGATTGATCAAGCCTTAGAACGTATTGGCCAAAAACGTAAAATTTCAGTTTTTACTCGTCATTATCAAATGCCGGGCTTATTGGCCTCGAATGTTGACTTGGTTGCAACTCTGCCAAGCCGTATTGCTCGACTTCAAGCCAAAAGTCAAAACCTGTTACTTCGTGATCCACCATTCTATATTCCTGAATTTGAATTAAAAATGGCTTGGTGTCCATTACTTCATCATCACCCCGCTCATCGCTGGTTACGTCAACTTATCTTGTATGTTGCACGTCAAATGATTGAAGAAGAAAACCGCGAATACTTAATGAATAACTCTCAGTTTTCACAGTATCAGTAATTAATTCTTTAATTCCTTATTAATTCAAACGTATACTGTCACTATATAGGTAGTAGTTAAGACTACTACCTTGCCCATTTTTGTGTTAGAAATACAGAAAAATAGAATGAATCACAAACAGGTGTATTCGTGAGCCTTTTCCAAAATATTGTCATTATTATTCTCCTGATCGTCGGTGCAGGTTTTCTTTCATTAACAGAAATTGCCCTTGCGGGTGCACGAAAAGTAAAACTTAAAATTTTGGCTGAATCTGGAGATTCACGTGCACAACGTGTGCTTGACTTACAAGCCAACTCAGCAGACTTTTTCGCCGCATCACAAATTGGCTTAAATGCCGTGGCAATTCTTGGCGGTATTTTGGGTGAAGGTGCTTTTCGTCCTTATTTCATTAGCTTAGTCACTCGTTTTTATCAGGGCCAGTGGACTGAAACTATCGGTTTCACTCTGTCGTTTACTTTAGTCACATCCTTATTCATTCTATTTGCTGATTTGATGCCAAAACGTTTGGCGATGATTGCACCTGAAAAAATTGCCGTTGCTGTTGTTGACCCGATTCAAATCTTTATTAAGGTGTGTAAGCCAATGGCGTGGGTGATTAATGCCATTGCCAATTTGTTGTTTCGTTTATTCAAAGTGAATACAACACGTGATGACAATATTACCTTTGACGACATTTCAGCCGTGATGGATGCCGGTGCTCAAGCTGGTGTACTTCAAAAACAAGAACACCATTTTATTGAAAACGTATTTGAGCTGGAAGAACGTAACGTCCCTTCAAGTATGACTACACGTGAAAACGTGGTGTACTTTACCCTAAAAGAATCAGAAGCCAGTATTCGTCAAAAACTCGCTGAATTTCCGTATTCTAAGTTTTTGGTCTGTAGTGAAAATATTGATGACGTGATTGGCTATGTGGATGCCAAAGATATTTTGGTTCGAATCCTCAACAATCAGTCACTTCTACAGCTCAACGAAAATACTATTCGTAATGTTCTCACGATTCCAGATACCTTAACACTGTCCGAGTTACTCGATCGCTTCCGCTCAACCAAAGAAAAATTTGCCGTTGTAATTAACGAATATGCGTTGGTTGTCGGCGTTATTACCCTCTCCGACATTATGATTACCGTGATGGGCGACTGGGTAACACCGATTGAAGCAGAGCAACAAATTATTAAACGAGATGCAGATTCTTGGCTTATCGATGGCAGTACACCAATCGAAGATCTAAAACATGCACTCGCTCTAGATGAAATGCCGGATGAAGAAAACTATGAAACCCTTGCGGGCTTTATGATGTTTAAACTACGTAAAATTCCACGTCCAGCGGACTTTGTTACATATCATGGCTACAAATTTGAAGTTGTGGATGTAGACCACTTTAAAATTGACCAATTATTAGTGACCCGCTTACAACAGGCTGAGACTGAACTGGATACACCAGAAGAATCGGATTAATTCGATTCTTCTTTTTTTAAACAATAAAATAAAAATACGATGGAATAACAACGATGTCTTTTTCACTTAAAGCGATTTTGACTTGCTTTAGTTTTTATACTGGGGCTTATTTAGTCTATTATTTTTTCAAAGCTCATCCACAACCTTTATTTCTATTGCTCGGTGTTGCACTGATCGTCACTGCTTGGTTTTTAACGCCTTATCCTTATGAACGCGGTCGACAACAATATGACGAAACCATGCGTTTTGGTCTGTTTTTTTATAATCCCTTAATTTTTTGGTTCCGATTTTTTAGTTGGCCGATTCGGACGCTACTGTCTATTTTTGCTTAAGACTTATTGTGATTAAACTGGATCTGCACAGCATTTACAGTTCTCTACAGATGTTGAATAAATGTAAACAGACCACTTTTTTGAATAAAAATTAAAATAAATCAAAAAATCCCTCTTCCCTAATACCTTCATTATTAATGACTATTTTTCATCAAAATAGTGATGTATTTCACATTTTCTCACCTTTGTTTTGACTGATGAAATTTCTCTTTATGCTCTGCCCTTGGATTTAAAAACAGCTTTATATTTCAAAGGAATGAACCATGTTAACCGTACTCGGTTTGGGCATGATCTTGTGCTTTATGTATTTGATCATGTCGAAACGCTTAAGCCCACTTGTCGCACTGACTTTAATTCCCTTACTTTTTGCCTTGATTGCGTGGTTACTTGGTTTTTATTTTGACAGCTTGTCACACATACAAATAAATGAAATTGGCGACATGATGATTGAAGGTGTAAAAAAACTTGCACCGACTGGCATCATGCTGCTTTTTGCGATTCTGTATTTTGCCATCATGATTGATACAGGTTTGTTCGACCCTTCGGTGAAATTTATTTTAAAAATGGTCAAAGGTGATCCCTTAAAAGTCGTTCTTGGAACCATTACCCTGACGTTAATTGTCTCTTTGGATGGAGATGGTTCTACAACCTATATGATCTGTGTTGCTGCCATGCTACCACTCTATAAGCGCTTAGGTATGAGCCCATTGATTATGGCATGTTTGATTATGCTCTCTAGCGGCATTATGAACCTTACGCCATGGGGTGGGCCTACAGCCCGCGCCGCCAGCGCACTTCATGTCGACCCAAGTGATGTTTTTGTTCCGATGGTTTTACCAATGCTATTTGCCATCGGCTGGTTGTACTTTTTGGGAACCATGTATGGTCGAATGGAAAGAAAGCGTCTGGGAATTGTCCAATTGGATATCAGTCATGGTGAAAACATTCAAATCTCAGATAATCCAGAAGCCAACCGTGCAGATCTACGTTGGTTCAATGCACTGTTAACCGTCGTTCTGATGATTTGTCTGGTTTTTAGTATTTTACCTATGCCTATTTTATTCATGGTGGCTTTATGTATTGCGCTAGTCGTCAACTACAAAAATGTCGACTTGCAAAAAAAGTTAATCGCACACCATGCAGGTAGTGCTTTAAACGTGGTCGGTATCATTTTTGCTGCAGGTATTTTTACCGGAATTTTAGCTGGAACAGGCATGGTAGAAGCCATGTCCAAACAACTTGTGGGAATTATCCCTGAAAGTATGGGTCCCTATTTAGCACCGATTACCGCTGTCATCAGTATGCCGATGACTTTCTTTATGTCGAATGATGCTTTCTATTTTGGGGTTTTGCCAATTCTTTCAGATGCAGCAGCTCATTATGGAATTGCACCTGTAGAAATGGCACGTGCCTCCATCGTAGGGCAACCTGTACACCTACTCTCTCCACTTGTCCCTTCGACCTATTTACTCTGTGGACTTGCGGGTATCGAGTTTGGACAACATCAGAAATTTACCATTATCTGGGCTGTAATCACGTGTTTTGTCATGTTAGCAGCGGGTCTAATCTTTGGAATGTTTCCGTTTTATTCGAGCTTAACTTAAAAAGTTAAAGATAAAAAAAGCACCTGATGGTGCTTTTTTTATGCTTAACATTACGAAACTGGCAAGTGTTTTACACTCACAGGTTCATTTGTAGTGATTAATGCTTTGAAATTAATGCTTCTAGAACAGCTTCATAATGAATACGAATGTCATCTTCTAAAATTTTATAGACATTGTCGAATTGCACCATTGGCCAGCCTTCTTTCCAAAATGGGAAAATATTATGCAGGTCATGAGTCACCGTTGCGTCTTCACGTACAATTGCTTGTGCAACTTGTGACAATACTTGTGCAGTTTCAGCACCATCAATCGCTAAATAATCGATACCACGAACTTTCAAAATACGGATACGGTCTTTCTTATAGCGAATTTTTTTACTTTGGCCTTCATTTAAGCCTAAAGCCAAAGTCACAGCTTCAACAAATTTATCTTCAAATGCTTGATTTAATTTCACCAAAGCTTGTTTATGAGCCTCTTGACGACCAGCTTTCCCCCCACTACGAATCACTTCATTTGCTTCAGTATTTAAAACATCTGATTTCATCGACTGAAGAAAGTCTAGAATTTCGATATCGCTTAATGTTTCAGGAGAATGATCAGTCATAAACTGCCTATAAAAACTTAATATTCAATAATCATATATTTTCGCATAAAAGCAGCATGAAAACTGCGACCTTCACTATAGAAATTGCGTTTTCTCTTATAATGTTCAGATATACAACATGATTTAGAAAAAAATTCTGTCAAAAATATCGAAATCAACTATATTATTTTCACGCTTTAATATTAACGTCACAATATGACTCAAAAGAAACAGGCTGCGCTTTACCTTCAACAACTGAAACAGCAATATCCAGCAGCCTTTAAACATAATTATTTATTTTATAGCCAACTGAAAACTCAAGGCATTTTAGACGAACTCAAAGAGCTTATTCCTTGGGTTTTGGCGGCGATGATTTTTATTTCTTTGAGCATGAGTATTGGTCATGCAGTGCAACTGTATTTTCCTGATATGAGTGAGTTTCGAGCTCATGGTATTGCTGTACTGAGTATTATGCTGTTTTTCATGCTGGTTGTGCCCTTAGTCATCAAGCAAATCAAACACAGTTCAATGTCCCTGTATCAAAGTTTGAAGAATACGCCGTTCAGACTTGCGATCGTGATTTTATTACAATTACTCAATATCGCCTTTTTACAAAGCACCTTCGTTCAATCTGTATTGTTCTTTTTCGCCATGAGTTTCGGCTTTGTGCGTTTTTATAAAGAAAATCTATTCAAAGGTGGAAGTAACACCCAAGAATACTATTTTCTGCAAGAGACACGTCGTATTGCTTATTGGTCGTATAAACAAATGCTTAAAGCAAAATTACGTTTAACACTCAGCAATCCAAATCAAGCAAATCATAAACAGTTATCTGAGCGCTTTACCCATTTCCAAAATTTACACATACAAATGCTGCACCAGGAAAATCAGCTGTGTAAAAAGCTAAAGCACCAAAATGTTGAACATTATCTTGATGAGTTAATGAAATAAGTCGACTTTGGTGTATTGAAAAAAACTTTAATTCACTGCTCAAAATGTCATTCCATACATCAATATTTTTGAATATTTTCAACTTATATGCATGAATTGATTGATTTTAAAACAAACACCATCAAATACACTTGCCAAGCTTCATTTCGTCCTCTATTATTGCGCACATGCCCGAGTGGTGAAATCGGTAGACACAGGGGATTTAAAATCCCCCGCCCACAAAGCGTGCCAGTTCGAGTCTGGCCTCGGGCACCATTCTTATACTTCTAAGATTGGTGCAATAAAAGATCCAGCAATTTGCTGGTTTTTTTATGCCTAAAATTTATAAATCTATTATTATTCAATGCCAATACCTTCAGATTTTGATTTCCCTGCAATACAACTCAAGCATCCCGATGCCTTTTATCAACGATTGCTGTTTGCGCATTTCAAAATTATCAATCTCACACCCACTGCACCTATTTTAATCTTTAGCTTTTGCCTGATACTTTTAATCTCGCTTGGCAGCGCTGTACTTGGCCAGATGCTATCAACGGCACTTTCAATTCACGACACAAACATGGCGTTCAATCTTGGTATATTGATTATTCTTCCTTTGAACTATTGCTATGTCTGGTATGCACATTATCAAGCACGTTTTAGCAGCAAGTCCGCAGTTCAACGTCTGCAAATACAACTGTATCTCCTTGGGGGATTCACACTTATCCTCGCTATTAACTTTAAATATCTACAAACAGATGTATTAAACCTCATCAGTCTCTGTGGACTTTTTTTCAGTCTGTTTTTATGTGTATTTACTGAATTATTTTATAAACCTGAGAGCAGCGCCATTGAACGGGTAAAACTACAAAAGCTTCGCCAACTGGCATTTTGGTCTTATCAACAATCTTTAAAACAAAAAGAACATCAATCGTATTTCTACGCCCTACATTTACAAGCCATGCATGAAGAACAAATACAAGCCATGCATGAAGAACAAAAACTATCAGCATCGATCAAATTATCATTTAAAGATTTTTTAGACAATGCTCAATGACTTTTTTAAATCCCTAAACACAAAAAAGCCCTGTCACTACAGGGCTTTTTTTAAAGTTCAATTACCATTCTCGGTTAGCAACCAACTCTTCCATTTCAATATCCATATGGCCTTCGTCTTGCAGCACCATCATCATGGCTTCTGCAATATAATCTGCAGCCGTATCATCCAAAGACGAATCTAAATCTTCAAATTGAGGTTTCATCTTATTGAGCTGTGCAACCGTTTCATTGGCAAAATGGTAGATATCAGTTGAACTTAAATCTGCTTTTGCGATTTTCTTCGCAAATTGAACAACCAATAACTTCACCTCTGCAACCAACACATCTGGGTAATATTCATCATCAAACATGGGTAGCAGTAAATCTGCAAACATACGAAACTCTATCACAAAACATTCAGGGCGCTTATATAACACAAATACTACAATTCACCAAATTTATTGGGATTCAGTATTTTCAAATCACACTGCATTCTGCATGGCTTGCCAAACACGAATCGCATTTACCGTCGCTTTGACATCATGTGCGCGAACCATACATGCACCTTGTTGAATGCTGAGTAAATGCGCTGCAACCGAGCCTACAGCGCGATTTTGTGCATCTGCACCGCCAAGTGCTTCACCGATAAAACGCTTACGTGATAATGCAGACAGGATCGGATAGCCCATGTTATTCAATTGATAGAATTGCTGTAAAAGCTTTAAGTTTTGCTGCGCATTTTTAGCAAAACCAAAACCCGGATCAATCATAATATTTTCTGCACGGACGCCTGCGTCCAATGCATCTTGCACACGTTGCTTTAATTCATCGATGACGTCAGCAACGACATCTTGATACTGATCTAGATTATTCATCGTGGTGGGTTCTCCACGCATATGCATAATGATCACTGGAATATCCAGTTTTGCAGCGGTTTCTAAGGCATTCGGCCGAGTTAATGCACGTACATCATTCCAGATATGCGCACCTGCTTGAACCGCTGCCTCAATCACCTCAGGTTGCGAGGTATCGATAGAAATCACCACATTGTGTTTGGATAATGCTTCAACGACGGGTACGACCCGTCGAATTTCTTCTTCAACCTCAACAACAGATGCACCCGGACGTGTTGACTCACCACCGACATCAATCACTGTCGCGCCATCCACTATCATTTGTAAGGCATGTGCTATAGCTTGGTCTTTACCATTATGTTTGCCACCATCACTAAAAGAGTCCGGTGTGACATTTAAAATCCCCATCACATGTGGCTCTGATAAATCTAATTGCAAATTACCACAGTTTAAAATTTTATTAGGCAAAGACACCAACTTCATAGTACACATCCCAGATTTTGCTGCGCTTATTTTAACGCTAAGTTTGCTCAGCATTGCGCTCACATGCATTTATTTTCATATAAAAAAACCACCCGAAGGTGGTTTTAAAATTTTATGCTTTTGGCAATGACGGTAATGGTGGTGGAACATCTGGACCATCCGTTGGTGTAACATCAATCACTGGATTTTCAGCGATGTACACTTTTGGTGGTTGAGGTTCACGACCTTCCATAATGTCACGGATTTGATCACGATCAATGGTTTCCCATTCAAGCAATGCTTTCACCATGGCATGTGCGATATCTTTGTTATTTTCAAGAATATCGCGAGCAACTTTATATTGCTCATCTAAAATACGGCGAACTTCACGGTCAACTTCAAGCTGCGTTGCTTCGGAAATCACACGACTTCCTAAACCACCCATGAATGACTGCTGTGAATCATCTTCGTAAACCATGACGCCCATTTTATCGGACATACCGTATTTAGTAACCATTGCTCGTGCCATTTTCGTTGCACGTTCAAAGTCATTTGAAGCACCAGTCGACATTTGGTTAATGAAGACTTCTTCTGCAATACGACCACCAAACAAAATTGAAAGTTCATTCAACATTTTGTCTTTGTAATGGCTGGTTTGGTCATGTTCAGGCAACTGCCAAGTCACACCCAATGCCCAACCACGCGGCATGATTGTCACTTTATGCACAGGGTCTGTACCCGGCAATATTTCAGCAACAATTGCATGACCTGCTTCATGATAAGCCGTCGCACGACGTTCTTCTTCGCGAATCACCATCGATTTACGTTCAGGACCCATGTAAAGCTTATCTTTTGCATCTTCAAAGTCATGCATATCGACCGTGTTCTTGTTACGACGTGCAGCAAACAGTGCCGCTTCGTTTACAAGGTTAGCCAACTGTGCACCCGAGAAGCCCGGTGTACCACGTGCTAAGACTTTGACATCTACACCAGTCACAGAAGGTAATTTTTTCAAATGTACATTCAGGATTTGCTCACGACCTTTAATATCCGGTAGAGATACCATCACTTGACGGTCAAAACGACCCGGACGAAGTAAAGCTTTATCCAATACGTCAGCACGGTTTGTTGCAGCAATAACGATAATACCTTCGTTGCCTTCAAAGCCATCCATTTCAACCAACATTTGGTTTAATGTTTGCTCACGCTCATCATTACCACCACCTGTGCCTGAACCACGGTGACGACCAACGGCATCGATCTCATCGATGAAAATGATACATGGCGCATGACGCTTTGCTTGTTCAAACATGTCACGGACACGAGACGCACCCACACCCACGAACATTTCAACAAAGTCAGAACCCGAAATACTAAAGAACGGTACTTTCGCTTCACCCGCAATCGCTTTAGCAAGTAAAGTTTTACCCGTACCCGGAGGACCAACCATAAGCACGCCTTTTGGAATGCTTGCACCAAGTCGTTTGAACTTAGATGGATCTTTTAGGAAGTCAACGATTTCAACAACTTCTTGTTTAGCTTCATCACAGCCCGCAACATCAGTAAATGTCACTTTGATTTGGTCTTCGGACAGCATTTTTGCTTTTGACTTACCAAAACTCATTGGGCCATTCTTACCACCAGCTCCACCACCCATGTTGCGCATAAAGAACATGAATAACAGAATGATTAAAAGAACAGGGAAACTTGCAATCAGAAGTTGCATCAAAATACTTTGACGCTGTGGCGCTGTACCTTCAACAACAACATTGTTCTTGATCAGGTTCGGCATAAGTTCAGGATCTTGAACCGCAGGACGGATACTTTCAAACTCTGAACCGTTTGATTTTTCGCCACGAATTCTTTCGCCATCAATGGTGACTTGTTTAATCTGACCCGCATTTACGGCTGCCACGAACTCAGAATAGTTCATCGCGGTCGGTTGATTGCGGTCACTGACGTTGCTGAAGATTAAAACCAGCACGCCTAGGATAACCAGCCACAACACGGCATTCTTAAAAAGATCGCTCAAAGCTTTATTCCCATTTCTATCTAATTCGTTCAATCCCATTTACATGGGTGACTCTAATACTTACGCTGCAGAGTAGCTTCGCAATAATTTAAAAACGTACAAAATGCACAATTTTTAACGAGTTGGCAAGTAAACTTTACTTGAAAGCTTTCTTACGTCCCTGCCCGATTAAAAACACTTCTTTAGATCGAGCACGTGAAGCCGCCGGTTTTGCTGTTTTCAGCACATCAAATGTGTCTACAACTTGCTTACGGTATTCATCAAATCCAACACCTTGGAACACTTTAACAACAAATTGTCCATTTGGTCCAAGAACCTTTTGAGCAAAGTCGATTGCTAATTCACAAAGATAGATCTGACGCGGTTGATCTACAGCCTTATTACCTGATGTATTGGGGGCCATATCTGAAATTACAACGTCTACAGTACGTCCATCTAAAATTTTTAACAATTCATCGAACACTTCTTGTTCACGAAAGTCACCTTGCAAGAAGGTCACATCGGGTAAAGCATCCATTGGTAAAATATCAGAAGCAATCACCAAACCTTTGTCGCCAACAAGTTTACCGGCAATTTGCGACCAACTACCTGGTGCAGCACCTAAGTCGACAACGGTCATGCCTGGCTTGATCAATTTGTATTTTTCTTGAATTTCAAGCAATTTATAAGCGGCACGCGCACGATATCCTTCCTTTTGTGCTTTTTTCACAAAGGGGTCATCAAGATGCTCGCGCATCCAGTCACGACTACTTTTGGATAATTTCTGGTTAGTAATGCGGGTAGCCATAACTCTCTAAATAAAAAAAACTTCTCAGTCTTGATTGTACGTGAAATTCAGCACTTTTGCAGTAGACATGTGTATCTAAAAAGCATCTTAAATCATGTTTTTTTCAATAATCTTCATCGAGAAAATGCCGATTAAATACAGCGCTTCAACTTTGATTTTGCTATACTAGGTCGTTTTTAAAATTAGGTTATATTTATGGCGGCTTTATCTATTCAAGAACGTAAACGCTTACGTCAAATTGGTCACACCCTAAACCCAGTTGTAATGGTTGCGGACAAAGGCTTATCAGAAAGCGTTGTTGAAGAATTAAACCGTGCGTTAAACGACCATGAGTTAATTAAAGTGAAAGTTGTGGCAGAAGACCGTGAAGCTCGTGCTGCAATGATTACTGAAATTGCGACTGTTTCAGGTTCTGAAGTTGTTCAAACGATTGGTAAGATTGCTTTGATTTACCGCAAAGCGGCAAAACAAAATGCAAAACTGTCTAACCTTGTTCGCTACGCACACCTGTCTAACTAAGCATTTATGGCAAGTTTCGAACTCAGCGCTTTTGATCGTCGCTTTCAGGCTGTATCAGTCGTTGGTGCTATCGAACAACAAAGCCCATATACTTTAAATGTGGGTTATTGGATTCGAGACCCAAACCAACTGATTCAATGGCCAGAATTGGTATCATCTCACCCACGAATCGATTTTTTGTGGGAACAGACCTGCTTAGAAGTTTTTATTGGTGTACGCAACGAAGACTTTTATCGTGAAATCAACCTCTCCCCTTCACAAGCTTGGCAGGTTTACCAGTTTGAAGAATATCGCTATCCAGAAGATATGCCGCCACAAGCTGCTTACGATATCGAACTGAATCAGTTGAAACGGACGCACTATGGCTTAAATGTCAGTCTTGATCTGACAGAATTTATGCTGAAGTACAAACTTAAATGGGAAGATCTCTATATTGGTCTAACTGCTGTACTGAAAACCCCTCAAGGTGAACAGTACTATGCCATGCAGCATAGTAGTCCAAATGCTGACTTTCACAACAAACGTGATTGGCTACATCAGTTCTAAACTTTTTAATGTTTTGATCTTCGATAAAAAGCAAAAGTACGATCTTTTGCTTTTTTATTGCCTGCTTATTTTTAAATAAGTGCTTTGTACTTAAATGTACTATTCACAATAAGGGAGCCATTAATGGCTCCCTTATGCATATATAGCGTTAACTTTAAGTTTAATTCGCTCTCACCCAATCCAGCTCCCTGGAATGACTAGACTTAGCTTAAGCGCTTTAAAATTCATGTCATTCACAATTAACTTTTAAGATCTGTGGTTTGATCCGTAACTTCAGCTTTCACTGGTGAAATTTTTTTCCACGCTTCTAAAGTATGTTCCTTAGAACGCTTAAATGTTTCTGTTAGATGATCTTTGTGTTTTCCTGAAATTTGGGTCACATCTTCTTTCAGCTCTTTTCCAAGTTTTGAAAGATCATCAATAACCGTATTAAACTCAGTTTTCACAAATTCTTTGAGTTCACTAAAATCTTTTTGCGATGAACCAAATTGAACTTTTAGCTGATCAAGTTTATTCAACACATCTTGCTTCAACTGACGCAATTGATCTTGCACACTGGCATTCAACTGCTTTGCCTCTGCTCCGATCTTTTCTTTGCTTTCAGTGACCGCTTCTGTGGCTTGGACACTCGCTTCTTTTGCAACTTGTTCAAGCTTTTCAGCACCTTCGATAACGACTTCTTTCAGGGAGGATTTAGCCGCTGTTTGTTTTTGTTGTGTTGCCATGACTTTGTACCTATAGTTTTTGCTGACCGAACCACAATAGCGCTTATTGATAAATTTTAATTTATGATTTGTCTGACAATAATTAATTGCTTACATTTTTCTACGATTTTGCAAAACCAAACTTTATTCTAAAATGCAAGCGCTTTATCTGCTTTATTCCTAATATTTACAATGGACTTTCAGTGGCTTTCTGCGTATAATGCCGTGTTAAGTTCAAGCGAGCAGATGTAAGGAGGGTAGGTTTTTAAGCAGCCTTCCTTTTTTTTCGTCTTCTCGCTTTTTTACAGCCTAAATTTCAGGAGCTTTGGTTTGAGCACCCCAGCAATTTTAGCCCTTGCCGATGGTACTATTTTTAAAGGTACTTCAATTGGCGCATCGGGTAGTACGACTGGTGAAGTCGTTTTCAACACTGCCATGACTGGCTATCAAGAAATTTTGACTGACCCAAGTTATGCACAACAACTTGTGACCCTAACTTACCCACATATCGGTAACACAGGTTGTAATGATGAAGACGCTGAGTCAGGTCGAATTCATAAAGTATGGGCCAACGGATTGATCATTCGTGACCTACCTTTATTGCATAGCAACTTCCGTGCTGAGCAATCACTAAGTGATTACCTTAAACAACACAATGTTGTTGCTATCGCAGATATTGATACTCGTAAATTAACGCGTATTCTGCGATCAAAAGGTGCGCAAAACGGTTGTATCCTTGCTGGTGAAAACGCGACTGAAGAAGAAGCGTTAGCTAAAGCACGTGCTTTTGGTGGTCTTAATGGTTTAGACCTTGCAAAAGAATGCTGTGATCCGACCGGTTTCGAGTGGACTGAAGGCTCTTGGGCGCTTGGTAAAGGTTTCGCTCAACCAGAACTTAAATTCCATGTTGTAGCATACGACTACGGTGTCAAAACCAACATCTTACGTATGCTCGCAGACCGCGGTTGTAAATTGACTGTCGTGCCTGCGCAAACTCCTGCTGCTGATGTACTTGCGCTGAATCCAGATGGCGTGTTCTTATCGAACGGTCCCGGCGATCCAGCAGCATGTGATTATGCAATTGAAGCTGTAAAAACAATTGTAGAAGACGCACGCAATGTACCTGTATTCGGTATTTGCTTAGGTCACCAAATTCTTGCACTTGCATCAGGTGCAAAAACTGTGAAAATGCCTCACGGTCACCACGGTGCTAACCATCCTGTACAAAACTTAGAAAACGGTACAGTGATGATTACTTCTCAAAACCACGGCTTCGCAGTAGATGCAGAAACACTCCCTGCAAACTTGAAAGCTACGCATAAATCACTGTTCGACCAATCCCTTCAAGGGATTCATCGTACAGACAAACCTGCGTTCAGTTTCCAAGGTCACCCAGAAGCAAGCCCTGGTCCACATGACTGCGCACCACTGTTCGATCATTTCATCGAACTTATCGAAGCATCTAAGAAGTAATTAAGGAAGCATCATGGCTAAACGTACAGACATTAAAAGCATCTTAATTATTGGTGCTGGTCCGATTGTGATCGGTCAAGCATGTGAGTTTGACTACTCAGGTGCGCAAGCATGTAAAGCCCTTCGTGAAGAAGGTTACCGAGTTATTCTTGTTAACTCTAACCCTGCAACGATTATGACTGACCCTGCAATGGCAGATGCAACGTATATCGAACCGATTACGTGGCAAACTGTTGCAGCGATCATTGAGAAAGAACGCCCAGATGCAGTTCTTCCAACAATGGGTGGTCAAACTGCATTGAACTGTGCCCTCGCCCTTGATGAGCACGGCATTTTAGAAAAATACAATGTTGAATTGATCGGTGCGACTAAAGAAGCAATTGAAAAAGCCGAAGACCGTAAACTCTTCGACCAAGCAATGCGTAAAATTGGTCTTGAATGTCCAAAAGCTGACATCGCTGAATCAATGGAAGAAGCGTTAGAAATTCAAGCACGCTTCGGTTTCCCTGTGATTATCCGTCCATCATTTACGATGGGTGGTTCAGGCGGTGGTATCGCATACAACAAAGAAGAATTTATCGAGATCTGTGAACGCGGTTTCGACCTTTCTCCTACTCACCAACTTTTAATTGATGAATCATTGATTGGTTGGAAAGAGTACGAAATGGAAGTTGTTCGTGACAAAAACGACAACTGTATCATTGTATGTACCATTGAAAACTTTGACCCAATGGGCGTGCACACAGGTGACTCAATCACTGTTGCCCCTGCACAAACATTAACAGACAAAGAATTCCAACTTTTACGTAATGCCTCTTTAGCAGTACTTCGTGAAATTGGTGTAGAAACGGGTGGTTCGAACGTTCAGTTCGGTATTAACCCGAAAGATGGCCGTATGGTTGTGATCGAGATGAACCCTCGTGTTTCTCGTTCATCTGCTTTGGCATCTAAAGCAACCGGTTTCCCAATTGCAAAAATTGCAGCGAAATTGGCAGTCGGTTATACCCTTGATGAATTGAAAAATGACATCACTGGCGGTACAACTCCTGCATCATTCGAACCTGCGATTGACTATGTTGTGACTAAGATTCCTCGTTTCAACTTCGAGAAATTCCCACAAGCTGATGCAACTTTAACTACACAGATGAAATCTGTGGGTGAAGTCATGGCAATTGGCCGTAACTTCCAAGAGTCAGTACAAAAAGCGCTTCGTGGTCTTGAAGTGGGTACTGCTGGCTTTGATGAAAAAATCGAAGTGGGTACTGAAGGTGCGAAAGAGAAAATCCTTCAAGAACTTAAAGTACCTGGTCCTGAGCGTATTTGGTACGTTGGCGATGCATTCCGTCATGGTTTCACGTTAGATGAAGTGTTCGCTGCGACGAATATTGACCGTTGGTTCTTGATCCAAATCGAAGACATCATCAAAACTGAAGAAAAAATCAAATCTTTAGGTTTTGGTGACTTAAACGCTGACAACATCCGTTCGTTCAAACGCAAAGGTTTATCTGACCTTCGTATTGCGAAATTGATGGGTATTTCACAAAAACAATTCCGTAAACACCGTTGGAACTTGGGCGTGACCCCTGTTTACAAACGTGTAGATACATGTGCGGCTGAATTCGAATCTGATACAGCTTACATGTACTCAACTTACGATGAAGAATGTGAAGCGAATCCGTCTACTCGCGACAAGATCATGGTCATCGGTGGCGGTCCTAACCGTATTGGTCAAGGTATCGAAT
Organism: Acinetobacter sp. YH12045; assembly: GCF_013419925.1. Taxonomy (NCBI): domain Bacteria; kingdom Pseudomonadati; phylum Pseudomonadota; class Gammaproteobacteria; order Moraxellales; family Moraxellaceae; genus Acinetobacter; species Acinetobacter sp. YH12045. The sequence goes on from NZ_VOZE01000003.1 coordinate 20,238, forward strand.
TCGATTACTGCTGTGTACACGCTGCCCTTGCAATGCGTGAAGACGGCTATGAAACTATCATGGTGAACTGTAACCCTGAAACGGTTTCTACGGATTACGACACATCAGATCGTTTGTACTTCGAACCAATCACTTTGGAAGATGTACTTGAAATCGTACGTATCGAGAAGCCTAAAGGCATTATCGTTCAGTACGGTGGTCAAACTCCGCTTAAATTGGCTCGTGCTTTGGAAGAAGCAGGTGCGCCAATTATCGGTACATCACCTGACGCGATTGACCGTGCGGAAGACCGTGAACGTTTCCAACAAATGATTCAACGTCTGCAACTTCGTCAACCAAACAACAGCATCGTTAAATCTGCTGAAGAAGGTATGGCTGAAGCAGCTAAAGTTGGCTACCCACTTGTAGTACGTCCTTCTTATGTCCTTGGTGGCCGTGCGATGGAAATCGTGTACAACGACGAAGAATTGAAACGTTACTTACGTGATGCGGTTCAAGCATCTAACGAAGCGCCAGTACTTCTTGACCACTTCCTAGATGATGCGATTGAAGTTGACGTAGACTGCGTATCTGACGGTAAAGACGTTGTGATCGGCGGTATCATGCAGCACATCGAACAAGCTGGTATTCACTCAGGTGACTCAGCATGTTCTATTCCTCCTTACTCTTTATCTAAAGAAGTTCAGGACGAAATGCGCCGTCAAACCATCGCTATGGCGAAAGAGCTTGGCGTAATTGGTTTGATGAACGTTCAGTTTGCGGTTAAAGGTACTGACGTATACATTCTAGAAGTAAACCCACGTGCATCACGTACTGTTCCATTCGTATCTAAGTGCATTGGTGAATCTTTAGCGAAAGTTGCTGCGCGTTGTATGGCAGGTCAATCTCTAGAATCTCAAGGATTCACTACAGAGATTATTCCTGAACACTTCTCTGTAAAAGAAGCTGTGTTCCCATTCAACAAATTCCCTGGTGTTGACCCAATTCTTGGCCCTGAGATGAAATCTACAGGCGAAGTGATGGGTGTAGGTAAAACATTTGGTGAAGCGTTCTATAAAGCTGTGTTAGGCTCTAATGACCGTTTACCAGGCCTACCAACGGAAGGCGAAGTAAAACATGCATTCTTATCTGTTCGTCATTCTGACAAGCCTCGTGCTGTTGGTATTGCGAAACAGTTGACAGATCTTGGCTTTAAAGTGATCGCTACTGGCGGTACTTATGATGTGATTAAAGATGCTGGTATTGAATGTGAACGTGTGAACAAAGTGACTGAAGGCCGTCCTAATATCGTAGACCGCTTGAAAAATGGCGAAGTTCACCTCATTATCAATACAACTGAAGGCAAACAGGCTCAAGAAGATTCATTCTCGATCCGCCGCTCTGCATTACAAGGTAAAGTGTATTACACAACTACCCTTAACGGTGCTGATGCAGTATGCCAAGCTTTAGCAATCAAATTGCCAATGGATGTATACCGCTTACAAGACCTTACTAAAGGTTAATTAAGTTACCGAGAAGTCCCGCCACCTCTCGGTGGCGGGCTTTTTTTCATTTCTAGGTCAGTAAAAATTTTACTGATTTTTTCTTTTTACAAACATGAGGGACAACAATGCAACGTTATCCTATGACTCCCGAAGGCAAAATTGCCCTAGAGAAAGAATTACAGCAACTTAAAAGTGTTGATCGTCCACGTATTACTGCAGCAATTGCTGAAGCGCGTGAACATGGGGATTTGAAAGAAAACGCTGAATACCACGCTGCTCGCGAGCAACAAGGTTTCTGTGAAGGCCGTATCCAAGATATCGAAGGTAAATTGGGTGCTTGCCAAGTAATTGATGTTAAATCACTTGAGCAAAATGGCCGTGTGGTTTTCGGTGTGACTGTGACCATTGAAAACTTAGATACTGAAGAACAAAAGACTTATAAAATCGTTGGTGATGACGAAGCAGATTTTAAAATCAATAAAATCTCTGTGAATTCACCAATTGCGCGTGGTCTTTTGGGTAAAAACGAAGGCGACGATGTAAAAATCAACACACCACAAGGTGAAGTTGAGTATGAAATTTCTAAAGTTGAATATCTTTAATTCATTAAGATAAGCAATTTTAAGCCCCTCTTTTGAGGGGTTTTTTATATTCAGACAATTGATTATCAACAACCCCACTCTATCCTTCTTTTAACAATCCTGACGCAAAGACTTGAAAGGCATGTAATGCTTCTGGGAGTGCCTGTTCAGAATGCTCACTGGAGGCGACCCAAAGTGCGGCATTCATGGCAGCGCCATTTAAAAATACGGCAGCCGCTTCAGGATCTACTGCTTTAATTCGATCTACTGCCAATAACTGTTGTACGCACTCACGGGTAGACTGCAAACATTTGTTTTGACTGGGCCAATGTGCAGGATCTCCCAATACAGCTGGCCCATCACGCAGTACAATACGCTGAAATTCAGGATTCAAAGCATTTTCAATATAGGCTTGCCCTTCAAGCATCAGCCCTTCCCAAAGATCTTCAGGCTGCTCCAGATGCTGCTGGGCAGATGAAGCCATTTCTGAATCAATTTGATCGACCACAGCAGCAAATAAGCCCCGTTTGTCGCCAAAATGATGGTACAGCGCGCCACGGGTCAGCCCCGCGTCTGCCGTGAGTTTATCCATGGACGTGTCTGCATAACCATACTCAGCAAATGCACGACGTGCCACTTCAATCAGTTTCTTGCGGGTTGCCGCCATTTTTTGTTCACGAACAGACATTGCTTTGCTTACCTCATCCTTACCAAAATTTTAATTGACATACGGCCCGTATGTCAATTATGTTTACATACGAAGCGTATGTGAAAACTTATGCCGTTTTTAAAAATATTTTTTTAAATTTAACATTAAGCGAGAATAGTCATGACAAGAACTGCAATATTTCCCCAAGATCGGCATGCTTTGTATGAACAGCATGGTTACTCGGCTGCCATCAAATCGGAAGATTTACTCTTTGTATCAGGTCAGGTTGGTAGCCGTGAGGATGGTTCTCCTGAACCTGATTTTGAGAAACAGGTAGAACGGGCTTTTGAAAACCTGGCTGCAACATTGGCAGCTGCTGGTTGTACTTTTGATGATATCGTTGATGTCACCACCTTTCATACTGATCCTGAACAGCAATTTGAAAGCATTATGAAAGTCAAAAATCAGGTATTTACCCAAAAGCCTTATCCGAACTGGACAGCGATTGGTGTGAATTGGCTGGCGGGTTTTGATTTTGAAATTAAGGTCATTGCCCGTATTCCTCAACAATCTAAAACCACCTAAAAACTTAGTTTTGCCATCAGTTCATTTGTGGAATTGGATTGTTCACCAGCGTAAAGATCTATTCGGTATAATGGCACATTCCCTATTTTTGTATCCCAGTTATGTCTGAAAAATTGATTAATTCACCTGTCAAACATTGGTGTGAGTTTGAGTTCATCTCTAAAACAGTGAAGAACCCTAATATTCACATCAAAGGTAATTATTCATATTATTCTGCATATTGGGATCAGGGTTTTGAGCGCTGTGTGGTGCGTTATTTGCACGACAAACCTGCGACCCCAGAGAAGCCGATAGACCAGCTACATATCGGTAATTTTGTCTGCTTTGGCGCAGAATGCGTGATTATGATGGGCGGTAACCAACTCCACCGAACAGACTGGATTTCAGCCTTTCCGTTTGATACACGGAGTTTTGTCCCTGCGGGTGATACAATCATTGGTGATGGCTGCTGGATCGGCTCACGCGCCATGATTATGCAAGGCGTTACACTCGGTGAAGGTGCTGTGGTGGCTACAGGCGCTGTGGTAACTAAAGATGTACCACCTTATGCTGTTGTAGGCGGCGTGCCTGCTCAAATTATTAAATATCGCTTTTCTGAAGAAGATATCAAAAAACTGCTTTCCCTTAAGCTCTATGACTTAGATGAAAAGCAGTTTTTAAAGATGCGGGAAAAATTGCAGACGGATGATGTTGATACATTAATCAAATATCTAGATTAAATCCCGATTCAACATAGTTTTTCCAATCAATTATAAAATCATCGGAGTGTTTTAATTTCTGGATAGCAAAGGGAGTATAAGTTTCCAGCATATACAATTCTTTGGCATCTTGTTGTCCCACTGATACATATTTTTCATTCAATGTTACTTGTTTATTATATAAATTTCCTATATGAAATTCATCAATGAAATATTCAGTTCGTAGTTTACTGATAATAATATTTCCAAGAAATTTACTGTCACTAAAAGACAAATTAAATTTTTCAACTAACTTACTTAAAACTAAACGAAATATTTTCAAATCTTTTGAAAATTCCACACCAAATACAAACGCAATTAATATTAGGTTTTTTCTAAAATCATTAGTTTTCAAAATAGCATATTGATTAATTTTTCTTTTTAATTCACGTGAGTTGAAGTTTTTATAATTTTGTAATGCTAATACCAAAAAAAAGAATTCATTTAAAGCTTCTTTATGCTCCATCTCACCAATTCTATAAAGTTCTTCCTTCAATACATTTTCATAGTTAATATAAGGTTCCAAATTTGGAAATTTAATTGTTAAATCTATAAATTTTTCAAAATAATCAGCTGTTATCTCTGCTTCATAACCATAAAAATTCTGAACTGACTGTGATAATTGTGGCTTATTCATCACCAAAACAAAAACAATTTTAGGAATATCAAAGAAATGTTTAACCCTTTCAATTAATCGTATCGCAAAATCAGGACGACAACGATCCAACTCATCAATAATAAAAACTAAGGGATTTTCTAAACTTGCAGCTAACTCAGTTAATGTACTTTTAAAAGCCTGCAAAGATTGTTTTTCCTCTTCATAGCTATCAATCTTAGCTTGAATTGCTTCTGTAACTTTTTCTCCAATATTTTCAGTCACTTTATCAATTGCATCATCAAGTTTATCTGTGATTTGCTCACTATCAATTTTAATAAGTGGAATAATCCCACCCGTTAATGCACAGCTAATCATTGAAGCAATAAGTGTTGGAGCTAGAGTTAAAAGTCCTTGCTGCATAACTGCCGTTGCTTTCTTAAATTTATGCACTAAGGGCTTATTTTCGGCTGTTTTATCTAACTTTGAAGCAATTTCAGATGCAATTACCAAAAAAGGATCATCCAAATAATCATTAGCAAAAGCATCTAGGTAAATCACGTTATGCTGAGAATCATCTAAATGTTTCGCCCAGTGACGAACAAACCACGTTTTGCCTTCACCCCATCGTGCATCCAAAGCAAGAACAGCACCGCAGTTTAAACGATCGACGTAATTTGTAAGTTGCTCCCCTAAACGACGGCGATCCCAAAGATCACCTTCCCATGCAGTTTCAATATTCTCAAAATTATCTTTAGGCCAGTTTAATTGGTTATCTATCATTTCTATTTATATTCATAAAGTTAACTATGTATTGAGTATAGCAGTAGCGCTATAAATTAACATTTAACACATGAGCATCTCGTAACTTGTCATAGCCTTTTCTCCAAATTCATTCTATAAAGAACTCACAAAATAAAAAGATCACTACTTTTCAGGATGAATGATGACGAGAACCACTCAATTCTCAGGCATATTTATACTTGCCCTGCTGGCAGCAGTCGTCGCAACTTTTTGCGATGCGATTCATGTCTATACCCAGACGCTTAGTTATCCCAACCCATTATTTTTCCATCAAGCTTGGTGGGTATTCCCTGGCTTTTTTATTGCCTTTGCTTTCATGGCATTTAGCTATATTCAACTTACACAACGACTTAAACACTATGTAATGACTCAGCTCAGTTGCCATCACGATGGTACAGCTCCATTAGTTGAGGCTTTAGTACTCTTTGCGATTGTCTACATACTCAGTGGTTTTGGTAACTTCCACCCTGAAGCATTGTGCTGGATTTTCTATATTAGCTTTTTTATTCGCTGGTTATTTAGCTATGAGCGTACATGGCTACTGATATTAGCCATTATGCTTGCCATTGGCGGCACGTTCTTTGAAGGACTATTGGCTGAGTTTGCTTTAGTTAAATATCGCTATGAAGATATTTACAATGTGCCGTATTGGCTCGGCGGCGTATATATGCATGGCGCATTTGCCTTACGTGCAGGCATGCGTCGTTTTGTTTATCGTTAATTTTTTAAATTTGGAAGATTTAGACATAAAAAAAGACCACTCAATCGGAGTGGTCTTTTTTGAATATGGTGGCTATGACGAGACTTGAACTTGTGACCCCCGCATTATGAGTGCGGTGCTCTAACCAACTGAGCTACATAGCCTTAAACTGTGCGCGCATTATGGAGGTATATTTAAATATCGTCAAGCCCATAATGCGCGTATTTGATCAAAATTTGTTGAAGTGAACCGATAAGCCGGGTTCTGTCGAGGACGATCATTCCTCTAGGCGTACAATCACTCATACGCTCAAGCGACCTACCCGGATCCAGCATGGGCCATGCCTAAAGGATCCCTATTTGGTCTTGCTTCCGGTGGGGTTTACCATGCCGTGAACTGTTACCAGACACGCGGTGCGCTCTTACCGCACCCTTTCACCCTTACCTCCGATTTCGATTGCTCAAAACCATAATGAAGGCGGTCTACTCTCTGCTGCACTTTCCGTCGGCTCACGCCGCCCAGGCGTTACCTGGCACCTTGCCCTATGAAGCCCGGACTTTCCTCCCCTGCTTTAGTCACGGAGACCTATACACAGCAGCGATCGTCTGGTTCACTTCGGGGCGCATTCTAACAAATCTGAGAACTAATTGCTTGATGTTTTTTGAGCAGTTAGTTTTTCGTACTTTTGTTGAAGCTGTTCCTGAGTTTCAGGATGTGCCGGATCCAATGGAATACAGTCCACCGGACAGAACAACTGACACTGCGGTTTATCGTGATGCCCAACGCATTCCGTACACAAATCAGGGTTAATCTCATAAATGAGTTCCCCCATGAAAATCGCCTCATTGGGGCATACAGGTTCACAGACATCGCAGTTGATGCATTCATCAGTGATATATAAAGACACTCTACCAACCTTGCTGTTGTTTACGCTTAAAGGCTTCCACAACAGCTTGTGGTACAAACTGAGTGACATCACCATTTAAACGTGCAATTTCACGCACGAGCGTAGATGAAATAAACGAATATTGCTCTGATGGGGTTAAGAACACGGCTTCAAATTTACTGTCCAAACGGCGATTCATATTTGCCAATTGAAATTCATATTCAAAATCTGAAACTGCACGTAAACCACGTAACACGGCTGTTGCTTTTTGCTCGTTAAAGAAGTTGACCAACAGCCCATCAAAACCTACAAACTCAACATTTGACAAATGACTTAAAGACTCTTGCGCTAGTGCAACACGTTCTTCCAGACTAAACACAGGGTTTTTGTGATGTCCAATTGCAATTGCCACGACAACTTCGTCAAACATGCGTGATGCACGTGTCACTAAGTCGATATGACCATTAGTAATTGGATCGAATGTGCCCGGATAAATTACACGAGTTTTAGACATCCAGTTGTACTCTGTTATTTTGTAGACGGGTATTTTAACAAAATCTTGATTTATAGGTGAAGTCAGCTTGTAAATTTAAAAACTTCATCTTATTCAAAGTTCGGGTACAATAGTGCTAAGTTTGGAAGTTTTTGATTATGACGAAAGCAGTAGTTAAAAAAAATAGTAGCAGTACGATTGCCCTAAATAAGCGTGCGCGTCACGATTATTTCATTGAAGAAAAATTTGAAGCGGGTCTTTCATTACAAGGCTGGGAAGTCAAATCAATGCGTGCGGGTCGTATGACTATCGTAGAGAGCTATATTACGTTTAAAAATGGTGAAGCATTTTTATTCGGCGCTCAAGTGCAACCTTTACTGAGTGCTTCGACACATGTAGTGCCTGAAGCAACACGTACTCGTAAATTATTGCTGAACCGCCGTGAAATTGAAAAACTACAAGGTGCAATTAACCAAAAAGGTTATTCATGTGTGCCTTTGGCATGTTACTGGAAAGGTCCTCATGCCAAACTTGAAATTGCCCTAGTAAAAGGTAAACAGCTTCACGACAAGCGTGCAACGGAAAAAGACCGTGATTGGCAGCGCGATAAAGCCCGTATTTTTCATAAATAAGTTCAATAAAAAAACCTCCATCTTGGAGGTTTTTTTATTTTTAAATTGCAGATTTAGCAGAATTTCAACCCACCAAAACAGTTAGTCCGAACTTCCTGATTCCCCAAGACCTGATTTTTTAAAGTTAAATTGGCCGCACCTGCATTACTGAGGTTAATTGAACCTACATTTTTATAAATTGGCAGACCAAATGCTGCACCAACAGCAGAACCTAACGGAATATAAATTGGTTCATTGGTTAAAATTTGCGATACTTTTTGAGCAACTTGTGGCAAGACGCCTGAGATATCCACTTCAGATGTTGGATTCAATTTGCCAATATTGATCGGGTCTTTAAATGACATCCACCAACCTGTACGTGCAATATCATCGGCATTGGCATCTGGCCAACTAATATCTTGAGATTGAAGCGATAAATAACCGGCTGTGCCATTTAGTGGAATGTTATGAATCATATTTAAGGCTTGCTCAAAGGTAATGTTCATTTTCAAACCATCAATTGATGAACCCGAATCCATAAAGAACTGCGCCCCTTCTACCCATAACAAATTACGGTCAAGTTTGACCTGCAAACTACCACTATCACGGTTGAGTTGAATCGACGGTACAGTCGCACTGATATTTTTGGCAACGGCTTGAGTTTGTCGTTTTCCGTTGATGGTAATTTCAGGGACGGTAAATGGCACATTCATTGAAGGAATTTTTAAACCCTTACTATTTTCAGGTTGGCTGACAAAGCTACGATCATTGTTCCAAATCGTATTAATCACCAAGTTACCGGATAAAGTCTCACTGCTGCTATCACCAAAAATCGCTGCTTGGGTCTTTGCTATCCCTGTAGTCGGTGCAATTTTCATATAACCGCTCAGTGACTTAATCCCATCTGTCGGCGCACCCGTGTTTTGAATACCTGTGGTCAATAAACCTGTAATTGATTCAGCACTGACACGGAAGCCTTTAACTTCACGTAAAGCCGCTTGTTTTGGGTTTTTAATTGCAAATTCAATAAACGGATTTTTCAGTTCGGCACTTGTTGACGCTCGATCACCATTAAAGACGGGATTACCATTGGCATCGGTCGACGTTGCATTACCACTCAACGCCAGATGACGAATATCAATATCACAGCCATTTGACCCATTTACCCCACCACAGCCGAGTTGCAAACTTTTGACATTGACATTTAGATCCATGACGGCATCTAAACTGAGTTTGTAAAAACCAATATTTTCATCGACCATTTGTTGGTTGACCAAAATAGGATCGGTATAGGACATATTCATCAATGCAGCACCATTGATGGCAGACAATTCTTCATCGGCTAATCCCACCAATCCTTCTGCTGCAAAAACAACGTCAGAAACACATAAGGTCAATGCCATTGCGACTATTGTTTTTTTCACGATTATTTAATCCTTTTTAATATTCGTCACTCATCCCGAGTGAAATTTATGAGAAGATTAAATCAATAGCGTTGGCGTAAATGAATGGCAATTTGTGACACGCATCACAACTCAATTATACAAAATGCCAATTTTCACGAATTTTAGGCCAATAAAAACCCCAGTAATATTTCCATCACTAGTGTTTTCAAAGATTTATAAATGATAGTTCAAACGATTTATTTACAAATTAATTAACTTTATTTAACAACAGTCCCAGATATTCACCAAACCAAATAGCGGTTTCTAAATCACCCGCAGGTGGCGTGACTTCAACAGGCGCATTATCCGATTGTGTCATTAAACCTAAAAAGCTCGACATCCGATTTAAATCTGTTGTGCTTCGTCCAGTTGGCATCAATGGAAGACCGCTCCACAACATGCCGTGCTGCATGGCGAATAAATTGATTTGCTGCAATACTGCCAATTTATCTCCACTTAAGCCGCCACCATTGGTAAAACCAGCGGCTAACTTGCCTTGCCATGTCCGTGCTAACCAGCGTTTAGATGATTGCTCCATGAATAATTTCATTGCCGCACTCATACTGCCCATATAGGTTGGGCATCCAAAAACGATGGCATCTGCACTGTCCAATTCATCCCAATCCACATGCTCTACATTCATGAGATGAACTTTTACACCGGCTTTTTCTGCACCTTGTACAATGAAATTCGCCACTTTGGCAGTGTGCCCATAGGGACTGTGGTAAACAACAGCAAGAGATTTAGCAGTCAAAGACATAACATTTAAAAGTCGATAGATTCAGTCAAGTTTAGCATTTTCAAAGCATAAAGACGAATGTTGCCATACGTCCTGTTTTCGCTTCTCGGCGATATGAAAAATATTCTTCAGTTTGCAAAAAGGTACATTGGTCGCCACCGGTTACAGCTTTAACCCCATGTAATGCAAGAATATAACGCGCTATCGCATAAAGATCAGCATAATATTTGCCTTCCTTTACACCAGCTTTAAATGCACTTTCAAGTTCTGGATATTTGGAACAAAAGGCAGCTTTGACTTCTGCGCCAATTTCAAAACTCTCTTGACAAATGGCTGCCCCCAACCAAGCCCATGTTGGCTGAGTGTGCATGGCTGCAATGGTGTTTTCCACAATACCATTAGCCAAGCCCTTCCAACCTGCATGCAGATTGGCAACTTCTGTCCCGTCAGCATTACCCAAAACCACGGGTAAGCAGTCTGCGGTCATCATCATCAGGGCATGATGTTTAGACTGCGTGACCATACCATCGCCTTCGGGTGCAACAAAGTTGATCTGTTCATCAATGCGATGGCATAGCGTACTGTGCGTTTGGTTCATCCAGCTGATTTTATTCACGCCATATTTAGCAAAGTCTTTGAGCAATTGCATCCGGTGCTTTTGCACACGCGCTGCATCATCTCCTACATGCAATGCCAGATTAAATCCTGCCAGTTCAGGTTGTTCAGCGGGTTGCGTCTGATCATGATGAACTCGAGTTTGTCCCACAAAAACACCCTGTGGAAGTCCCTGAACAAATTGCATGTTGCCGTCCTTTTATATCTATGGCGTGTAAATCAGTTTAAAACTTAATACGCTTTGTTTTCGCTACGTAAAACTTCAACCAATTGGTTAAAGTCTTCAGGCCATGGTGCTTCAAACATCATGTCTTCACCTGTACGTGGATGAACGAGACCCAATTTAACCGCATGTAAGGCTTGACGTTTAAAGCCACGTAAAGTGTCATCTAATAACATCGACGCGCCTGCAGGCATACGTACACGTGGTACATACACTTGATCGCCCACAAGACCATGACCGATATAAGTAAAATGCACACGAATTTGATGGGTACGACCCGTTTCTAGACGTGCTTGAACGCGGGTAAAGTTTTGGAAACGTTCTTTCACATTATAGTGAGTCACTGCATCTTTACCGCCCGGCAAGACAGCCATTTTAATGCGATCGACAGGATGACGTTTAATTGGTTCATCGACTGTACCGCCGGCAATAATGTTGCCATATACAATCAAATCGTAAATACGGTAAACCGATTTCTTCGCCAATTGTTTACTTAAAGAAAATTGGGATTCGAGGTTTTTCGCAACCACCAACAGACCTGAGGTATCTTTATCGATACGATGCACCAAACCTGCACGGGTCAACTCTGAAGATTTTGGGTAGTGATGCAAAATTGCATTCACCAATGTGCCTGTACTGTTTCCAGCGCCTGGATGAACAACCATACCGACAGGTTTATTAATCACCATAATATCGTCATCTTCATAGACAATATTAAGTGGAATATCTTCAGGTAAGCTACGGGTTTGTGCTTCTAACTCGACGTCTAAAGTCAGTAACTCTGTGCCTTCGCATTTGTACTTTGGTTTCACAGTGTTACCATTGACCAACAAATGGCCCTCTTTGAGCCACTGTTTTAGCTTTTCACGAGAAAAATCAGTCCAAACCAGTGCTGAAACCTGATCAATACGTTGTCCTAAATAGCTTTCATCCAATTGAAATTGCAACGATAAACGTGTTGCAGTTGAGTCTGAAGTATGGTTATCTGCATCCTCAGAATCTTCAAGTAAATTGAAATCAGTTTCAGGGAAATTAGAATTGGAAGATTGTGCTTGACTCATTTGCTCATTCAGACAAAAGTGGTTTAATAGTTCAATTGTAGCTCATTGCCCGTATTAACAGAGGAATTTTTATGTCGCTACCAAAATATAAAATGACAATGCTTGCTCTAACAATAGGCATTGCATCGGCAATGGTAGGCTGTAGCAGTAATCCAAAGAAAGAAGTGGTCGACACAGGTCCACAATCAAGCGAACAGATTTATATCGAAAAAGCACAAAAAGCGCTTGAACGTAACCAATATACAGATGCAGCAAAACACCTTGAAGCTCTAGAGACCTACTACCCTACAGGTAACTATGCGCAGCAAGCACAACTTGAACTATTGTATGTAAAGTTTCAGCAAAAAGACTATGAAGGTGCGATTGCTCTTGCAGACCGTTTTATTCGTATGAACCCACAACATCCGCAAGTTGATTATGCGTACTACGTGCGTGGTGTTTCAAACATGGAGCAAAACTACAATGGTTTGCTTCGCTATACTTCTTTAAAGCAATCGCATCGTGATGTGAGCTATCTCAAAGTGGCTTATCAAAACTTTGTCGACTTTATCCGTCGCTATCCATCGAGCGAATATGCAGTCGATGCCGCACAACGTATGAAGTTCATCAGTCAAGAATTGGCTGAAAGCGAAATGAATGCGGCGCGTTTTAATGTGAAGCGTAAAGCATGGTTAGCTGCTGTTGAACGTTCACTTTGGGTGATCGAACATTATCCGCAAGCACCGCAAGTTCCAGAAGCTCTAGCGACTGTAGCCTATGGTTACGACAAACTTGGTGATAAAACCACGTCTCAGCAATACATTGAAGTACTTAAACTGAACTATCCAAAACTTGTGAAGTCAGACGGTACGGTCAATATGCGTGCTGCACGTAGTGAAGGCAGCTTCCTTAACCGTGCAACTTTGGGTATTTTCGGTAAAGAAGCACAGACGATGTCTGAGCAAACCTCTACAGACGTAGTTGAAACCGATGAAGAAAAACGCAGTTTAACCAATCGTTTAAGCTTTGGCTTATTGGATCGTCCTCATAGCGAAAAAACTGAGTCGTCAGAATAAGCTGAATAATATAGTCGCAACGAAGGTCGATTTTTCACAAAGGGCAAGTTAGAATACTTGCCCTTTTATCTTTTCAGGATCTACAGATTCGGTTAGATTAAAAGGTATACAATAGTTCGATGGACGATGCTGTACTGCATCTCCACCTGAACTTACAGCATTGCTGATTTCAACATATTTCACGAACTGCCCAAATTCAATAGATAGACAGATAAAACAGCATGGCCATTCCTCAACATACAATTGATCAAATTTTAGATCGCACCGATATTGTCGATGTGATTGGTCAATTTGTGAAATTGAAAAAGACTGGACGCACCTACTCAGGATGCTGCCCATTCCATCAGGAAAAATCGCCATCTTTCCATGTCTATCGTGATAAACAATATTTTCACTGCTTTGGTTGTCAGGCCAATGGTAATGCCATCCGTTTTTTAATGGATATTGGTAGCCGTAACTTCATCGAAGTGATGAAGGATTTATCAAGCCAAACAGGGATTGAACTACCGAAAGACAATAACGATTCTAATAAACTCAAATATAAACGCGAATCTAAACCCAAACCTGTACAAAAACCTCCAATCGAAGCAAAAGCTCTGCCACCCAAAACAGGCGAAACCGATACAAATCCTGCTGCAGTAAATTTCGAACACGACCCATTTGCTGAGTTTCAAAATAACGAAGATGCCTTTTATGGGAACGATCCCTTTGCTCACTTTGACCAAGTTACAAGTGGTTTTGAAGATGTGCCGCAAGACGGAAACTTATATGACTTGCTGGAAAATGTCGCACAGTTTTATGAGCAACAACTGCCGCTCAGTCCAATTGGTCAAGCTTATTTTAAACAACGGGGTCTCAGTGCAGACACCATTGCCTATTGGCGTTTAGGCTATGCTCCCGAAGATTGGCAACATCTGGAAAAAGCCTTTCCACAAGATATCGAAGGACTCAAACTTCTCGGTTTGATTCGAACCAGTGACAGTGGTCGTGACTTTGACCTACTGCGCGAGCGGGTGATTTTCCCGATTCGAGATGCGAAAGGTCGTGTGGTCGGTTTTGGTGGTCGTGCCTTAAATGATGAAATCAAACCAAAATACATCAACTCTCCAGACTCTGAAGTTTTCCATAAAAACCAGTTACTTTATGGTTTATATGAAGGCCGTAAACAAAAAGCACAAGACTGGTTAATGGTCGAAGGCTACATGGATGTGATTGCCCTACAGCAATATGGCATTCATGGCGCTGTAGCGACTTTAGGGACAGCCAGTAATACTGAACATTTAAACATTTTATTTAAGCAAAATAGCCGTATTACCATTGCATTTGATGGAGATGCCGCAGGTCAAAAAGCAGCTCGACGTACGCTCGAAATTGCACTGCCATTACTGAATGATGGACGTGAACTTAAATTCTTTGTATTGCCGAATGACCATGACCCAGATTCATTGATCCGTCGTGAAGGTATTGAAAATTTTCGACGGTTACTGCACACCTCACCGCTTCTTTCTGAATTTGTTTTTGCACATTTAACGCAAAATCATGATGTCAGTTCACCTGAAGGTAAAAGTCAGGTGATGGGTGAACTCAGACAGCTCACTGAACTGTTGCCGAAAGGTGGTTCATATCGTTATTTGCTACAACAATATTTCCGTGAAAAATTAGGGTTCAGCCGAAAGTGGCAGCCTCAAGTCAATAATGATGCGTCTCTGAGCTTTAGTACAAAAATTGATGCTGAAGAATATGTGATTGCGATTTTGATCAATCATCCTTATCTTTACATTCATTTTGAGCCTTTACGCGCCTTAGTTTCACAAGATCTCTTGCTTTATCATGTGTTAAATATTTTCAATATGATTTTTGATGAATTGCCTGATGACCCAGAGTTATCGACCTATTATGTACTCGGTGCTTGTGCAGCTCATCATCATGAATTACAACATATTTTAGAGCATGCCAATATCAGCGATTATACGTCATCACCTGAACAGGCAGATAAACTTGCAGCAGATTTATCGACAAAATTGCAATATCAATTCTTACAACTCAAGATCAAGTCGAATAAGTTTTCTAGCCTTGCAGAAATGCGTAATTTAAAACAACGTATTTATGATATTGATAAAAAAAGATCACTCACGCTCCTTGAAGATTAAGTTTTAATTTCAAGTTCAAACTGTGAATGACCGTTATTCAATGAATAGCTTTATTTATTTCTTTGGTTTACGGCGATTTTCAGCCACATTTACTAAATCTTGTTCTAACATTTCAAAATAAGCCGGATCTTCCGCCATCGCAGCATTGCGCAGCACGATAGAGGTTGGATGCAACAGCTTTTGGGTTAAACGATGTGACATTTCTTGCATAATCTTCGCAGCATCTTCGCCCTTTTGTAGACGATTCAAGGCCAAAGCCAGCTCTTCTTGACGCAATGACTCCCCATGTTCACGGTATGCATGAATTGTCGAGCCAGCCAAATTCACTTTTTGCTGTGTGATTAAATCTGTCGCAAGCTGATTAACCATCACTTCGGCTTCAACTGCCGCCTGACGACGCTGAGCCAAGTTTTCTTCTATGACTGTTTGCAGATCATCGACACCATATAAATAAACACCATCTAAACTTTCAACTTTGGCTTCAATATCTCGTGGTACAGCCAAATCAACCAACAGCATTTGTTTATAACGACGTTTTTTCAGTGCTGCTTTAACATCCGCAAAATAAATCACTTGATGTAAGCTTCCGGTACAACTTGAAATTACATCTGCGCGATGTAAATTGTCTGCCAAATCTGCAAAATCAATTATTTCAACTTCTACACGATGAGCAATCTCTTGGGATAAAGCTTCGGCACGGGCACGTGTACGGTTACAGATAATAATTCTGCCCACACCCATTTCGGCCAAATGCTTTGCAACCAAGCTATTCATTTCACCAGCAGCAACAATCATGACCGTCAATTTTTCAGGCTGACTAAAAACCTGTAAAGCTAGCTGAGCAACGGCATAGCCCATCGACACTGCATGACTTCCTACGGCTGTTTCAGAACGCACTCGTTTTGCCGCATAAAAGGCATATTCAAAAATACGGTTTAAATTTGGGGAGACAGTTTCGGCATCTTTGGCTAAGGACAAAGCCGTCTTAACTTGACCTAAGATTTGAGGCTCACCAAGCATGAGCGAATCCAAACCGCTAGCCACACGCATGAGGTGTGTCACCGCCTGTGCATTTTCATAACGATACACATGATTTGACAATTGCTTTACATCAATACCATTTGATTGGGCAAGCCAATTCAATACCATGTCTGCATTTTCAGACATCGCATAGACTTCAGTACGATTACATGTAGATACCACCACCATGTCATTGAGTTCAGGTGCATGGCTTTGCTGTTCAAGCAGCGCTGTTAACTTTTCAGGGTTAAATGCAATCTGTTCGCGCAGTTCTACAGAGGCGGTTTGATGGTTGACACCCAATGCAAAGAAAGACATATCAGATCATCATTTCGCTAAATTTATGCTATTGTGCATTATCGGCGTCATAAAAAGCATTACTTGGATCAAGAAAAATTGCGTCTAACAAATAGCCGACTGAACGGCCAGACAATAAAGCAGTATTCTACCACATTCTTACTTGTTGGTAGCATGGCTTCTACTGCCCCAATTCGGGCCGTGGGAGAAGTTTACCATGCAAATTCAGGATATGATGCAATTAAACAAAGTATGATTGCAGAATTTGCCTTAGCTTATAACGACATCCCAACCGCGCTTCATAATTACACCGTGCTTGCAATCAAAAGTAAATCCACCATGGTCAAACAGCGTGCTTTAAACGTTGCTATTGAGCAAAATGATTTACAAGCAGCCTTAGATATTGCTACACATTGGGTTGTGCAAGAACCTGAAGATGTACCAGCATTATTTTATTTATCACATATTGCTTTGAAAGCCCATGAATATGAGCTTGCTGCCGAAACACTTGATAAAATTTTAACCATTGACCCAAATGCAGATTTAGAACAAATTTTGGCGGGTATTTCCCCTGAATCAGAGGAAGATCGCGCTTATCTGATTCAAGCACTGACCGCTAGCAAGGAAAAAACCAACCCTTCTATTTTGGTCTTAGTCGCAGGTTTACAAGCTCAAAATGGTGCCTTTGCTGATGCCTTAGACACCATTAATTTAGCACTGAAAAAACGCCCGAAAGTGACTGGCTATATCTTAATGAAAGCCAATTTACTTATGTCGTTAGGCGATGAAGAAGAAACCTTAAAATGGTTCGAAAAATCCAGCCGTAAACACCGCAAAAATATGGAAGTTCGCTTAGCAGAAGCAAAATATTTAATTAAAATCAATCAGTCAGAATTAGGTCTAGAAAAACTCGAAGATATACTAAAGAAATGGCCATCTGCTGAAGAACCGCTATTTATGGCAGGTTTGACCAGTATTGACTTAGAGCTTTATGAAAAAGCCGAAAAGTATTTGGTGGAGTTACGTTATTCGAGCAAATACCAAAATGAAGCGTATTACTATCTCGCAGTAAATGCTGAACGCAAACAGCATTATGAAACGGCAAAAGCCTATTATCGCCTTGTTGATGGCAGTCTTTATACAGTTTCACGGCGCAATATGATCAGCATTTTTAGCCAGCAAAATAAGCTGCATGATGCACTGCGCTTTTTAACCCAAGAGCGGGTTAATTATCCTCAACATGCCAGTTTCTTATATCTTGCTCAGGCAGATATTTTAAAACGCATGAACAATAAAAAAGCAGCAGTCCGTTTGCTTGATGAAGCGGTAAAAAACTTGCCCGAAGATCCTGAGCTCATTTATGCCGAAGTTCTTCTGCTCGACGCCCATCAAGATAAAGATAGACTCGACCAATTACTAAAACAATTACTTGAAATTGAACCCAATAGCCCGACCTATTTAAATGCATATGCCTATACCTTGGCGGTACAAAATAGACGCTTAGATGAAGCCCGAAAATACGTCGAACATGCCTTAGAATATGCTCCTGAGCAAGCCTCAATTTTAGATACGTTCGGTTATATTTGTTATTTGCAAAATGATTTTAGTACATCTGCATCTGTTTTGGCCAAAGCGTATGAACTGAGTAATAGTTTAAAAATTGGCATTCGCTACGCACGATCAGTCTTCATGCAAGGTGATATGAATAAATTTGACGCATTGTTACAACAACTCCAACAAAAACATCCGAATGATCCGCAATTAGAGCAACTACATTCGTTATTGTTACCCCAACCCATGAAAAAGAGTTAAAAAGACTTTATGCAAGTATCTTCAAAATTTGGGGTATCTGCCCTGACCTGCTGCGCTTTATTTTTCACCGGTTGTCAGCAATATGTTAAAACACCCGCTCAACCTAGCCCTGAAGAGGTCGCTGCAAATCAATTCAACTTACAAGGTAAGATTGGTGTGCGCACGCCAAAACAGTCAGGAAGTGCTTTTTTTACTTGGGTTCAAGACCGCAATGAATATGACATTGAACTGAGTGGCATATTAGGTGTTGGAAAAACTCAAATCAGCGGTAAACCCGGTCAAGTTCAACTCAATAGTGCAAAAACCGGTTTGATTGAAGCAGCAACACCAGAAGAATTACTCGAGCGTGCTACCGGTTGGCAAGCTCCCATTACCCACCTCATCGACTGGGTACAGGCGCGCCCTGCAACCACACAAGCAAAAATTCAACGCGATACTGCGCAGCGCCCACAACAGATTATTGAAGATGGTTGGACCGTAGACCTCAGTTATAACGAGACTGCGACGGTACCGAACAAGTTAATTTTAAAACAAGCACTTGAATCCGGTCAGGAAAATCGTATTACAATGGTGATTCAAAATCGTTAATTTGCCTAAAAGCTGAACTATGACTTCCATGATTCGTGTACCTTCTCCTGCAAAACTCAATTTGTTTTTGCACATTACTGGCCGACGTCCTAATGGATATCACGAATTACAAACGATTTTTCAGCTCATCGATTTATCGGATTGGATGGAATTTCACCCACTTGCAAATTCTGCTGATGAAAATTTTATTCAAATTGAGGGCTTAAACAGCGTTAATCTAGAGCAAAATTTAATTTATCGTGCTGCTCAAATACTCAAACCGTTTGCTAAAGCACTAACTGCACAAAAAATCTACATTGAAAAAAATATTCCCATGGGTGCAGGGCTCGGTGGTGGTTCATCCAATGCAGCCACCACCCTAATCGTGCTCAATCAACTATGGAAATGTGGTCTAAATACCGAACAACTTGCAGAACTCGGCTTACAACTTGGGGCAGATGTTCCCGTGTTTGTACATGGTCTAAATGCATGGGCAGAAGGTATCGGTGAACACTTAACATTCATAGATTTAGCTCAAAAACAGTACATTGTGTTAAAACCTGACTGTTTTATCAGCACTCAACTGCTTTTTTCACAAAAAACGTTGACAAGAGACTCAAAGCCCACTAAATTTTGCGGCTATCAGGAAACGCCATCTGATTTTGGAAATAACTTTGAGCCTGTGGCACGAAGCTTATATCCCGAAGTCGATGAAGCAATGCGGTACTTAGATCAGTTCGGTACAGCAAAGCTTACAGGTACAGGTGCTTGTGTATTTACTGAAGTGACTGAAAATATGAATATTGATGACATATTGAAAAATGCACCATGTAAATCTTACTTGGTTCGCAGTTTGCAAGAATCACCATTACGTCATTTTGAGGTTTGATATAGGGGCGTCGCCAAGTGGTAAGGCACCGGGTTTTGATCTCGGCATCCGTTGGTTCGAATCCAGCCGCCCCTGCCATCATTTTTCACCTGTAGATGTAATTGCTGTAAAGTATTAGGGGCGTCGCCAAGTGGTAAGGCACCGGGTTTTGATCTCGGCATCCGTTGGTTCGAATCCAGCCGCCCCTGCCATTTACTTTATTCGCTATTTCATCAATTTAGGGGCGTCGCCAAGTGGTAAGGCACCGGGTTTTGATCTCGGCATCCGTTGGTTCGAATCCAGCCGCCCCTGCCATTTACTTCAAAAAAGACAGAGCATAATTTGCAGTATCTTTGTTATTTCAACTTGACAAAATACCGTAAAAATATTAAAGTTCTGCCGCATTAGGGGCGTCGCCAAGTGGTAAGGCACCGGGTTTTGATCTCGGCATCCGTTGGTTCGAATCCAGCCGCCCCTGCCATCTAATTCTCCAATTTGCCAACCGCCAAGGGTGCTTCATGCCCAATCTTGTCGTTTTTAGTGGATCTGCACATCCACAATTCGCCCAAAAAGTCGTTAGCCACCTTCACATCCCTCTAGGTGCTGCATCTGTAGGTCAATTTTCTGACGGTGAAATCGCTGTCGAAATTACTGAAAATGTTCGTGGTAAAGACGTATTCATCGTACAACCAACTTGTGCTCCAACTAACGATAACCTTATGGAAATCTTAGTTATGGCTGATGCTTTGCGTCGAGCAAGTGCTGGTCGTATCACTGCTGTCATTCCTTATTTTGGTTATGCTCGTCAAGACCGTCGTCCACGTTCAAGCCGTGTGCCAATTACAGCAAAAGTTGTTGCAGATATGCTCACAACTGTTGGTATTGACCGCGTTGTCATGATCGACCTTCATGCTGACCAAATCCAAGGTTTCTTCGATATTCCTGTAGACAACATCTACGGTACTCCTGCGCTTTTAGCAGATCTTCGTCAACAGTCACACGACAACTTAATGGTTGTTTCTCCTGACGTTGGTGGTGTAGTACGTGCGCGTGCTGTTGCTAAGCAAATGGGTGATATCGATCTTGCGATCATCGACAAACGCCGTCAAAAAGCGAATGAATCTCAAGTAATGCACTTGATCGGTGACGTTAAAGGCCGTGACTGTGTCATCGTTGATGATATGGTGGATACAGCAGGTACATTGTGTAAAGCTGCTGACGCACTAAAAACTTTTGGTGCTCGCAAAGTTGTTGCTTACGCAACTCACCCAGTACTTTCTGGTAAAGCTTTAGAAAACTTGAAAAACTCTGTGATTGACGAATTGGTTGTAACAGACACCATTCCGCTTTCAGAAGAAGCTCAAGCTCTTGGTAAGATTCGCCAAGTTTCAGTTGCAAGTATGGTTGCTGAAACAATTCGTCGTATTAACAACGAAGAATCTATTAGCGCAATGTTCGATTCTTATCTATAATATAGCGCTAAATTTAAAAGCCCTGCCTTTTGGTGGGGCTTTCTATCACTAGACTGGTCGAAGGTCTAGTCAATTAAACTTAAATAGGAATGTCTATCATGGCAAACTTCGTATTAAATGCAGTAGCACGTGAAGAAGCAGTACAAGGGAAAGGTTCGAGCCGCCGCCTTCGTCTTCAAAATAAAGTACCAGCAATCATCTACGGTGGTGCAGCTGAACCTGTAGCAGTTACTTTAGAGCTTCGCGAACTTGTTAAAGCTTTAGAAAACAACGCTTTCTTTGAAGAAGTTGTTGAAATCAACATCGACGGTAAAGCTGAAAGCGTTAAAATCCAAGCTTTACAACGTCACCCAGCTAAAAACACTCCTATGCACGCTGACTTCAAACGCGCATAAGTGTCAAATGGTGTAAATGAGTGAGTAAACTTTCACTGATTGTTGGTTTGGGTAACCCAGGTTCTGAGTATGCCCAAACCCGCCATAATGCAGGCTTCTGGTTTGTAGAACGCCTTGCAGAACAATATGGCATCCAACTCAAAGCTGATCCTAAATATAAAGGCATCAGTGGTCGTGGTAATATCGAAGGTCAAGACGTTCGTCTGCTGTTACCTACAACCTTTATGAACCTCTCTGGTCAAAGTGTTGTTCCCTTCGCCAAATTCTATCAAATTGCTCCCGAAGCAATGCTTATCGCACACGATGAACTTGATATGAACCCTGGTGTCATTCGCCTGAAAACTGGCGGTGGTCATGGTGGTCATAATGGTTTACGCGATATCGTCCCGCATATTGGTCCAAATTTCCATCGTTTACGTATTGGTATTGGTCATCCTGGTTCTAAAGAACGTGTCTCTGGCCATGTCTTAGGTAAAGCACCAAGTAGCGAACAAGGCTTAATGGATGATGCTATTGCACATGCCTTATCCCGTACTAAATTGTTGGTAAGTGGTGAGATTCAGCAAGCCATGAACCAGATCAACGCTTACAAATAGAACTGACAATTCCACAAATTGTTGAACAATACTTATTGCCATCTGAATGATTTCAGAGCAAAATGCGCTTGCATTTGACTGCTCACCCAGCATTCAAGAGATTGTTCCACCATAAGATACGATCTTAGGTCTACCAAGGAGACGCTAGCCATGCTATCTCGTTTATTAAAAGCTAAAATCCACCGTTGCGTCGTTACACAAGCAGAATTACATTATGAAGGTTCTTGTGCAATTGACGGTATTCTTCTAGATTTAGCCGGTATCCGTGAGTATGAAGAAATTCATATGTGGAACGTGACTAATGGTAAGCGTTTTACCACTTATGCCATTCGTGGTGAAGAAGGTTCTGGCATTATCTCTGTAAATGGCGGTGCTGCTCACCAAGCAGATATTGGCGACTTGTTGATTATCGCAACTTTTGGTGATTTCACAGAAGCTGAAGCAAATGCACATAAGCCACGCTTAGTCTACGCGAACCCAAACAACACGGTGAACCACACAGCGAACTGTATTCCAGTTCAAGTCGCTTAATTCAAGCATTTAAAGATTCTAAAAAGCCCGCAAAATTTGCGGGCTTTTTTATGGCTGAACTATGCATTATTGACTGCAAAAATTCAGTATTAGACGCATATCACTACATATAACTCAACAGCTCAACTTATCTCCCCTGCTCTCGGGCCCTTCCACCATGCTTGGTTTTGTTTACAATCAAAGGGCTGTAAATGCTCTCCGACCAAACCCACCAACAAAGGCTGACCATTTTCTTGTACCTTTAGCTCTGCATATTGCGCATCGCGATAGCACGACTCCAAGCCTTCAGCAAATAAAAAGCTGCTCGCAGCGGGATATAAACCCTCAAATCTATTGTCAGGATTTTTGAGCACCAGTTTTGTGGATGAACCTGAATACTGCGTTAATAACTCTGGGTTGAAACTGGTTCGAATCACTCTACGCTGTGCATCAAGCTGCACATAACTCACAATACTTTTTTGATCGACAAAATAGTCACGGTGTACATTTTCTTCTGTATTTGCTTTGGCAGCCTGCCCATTGGCAGATTGCTCTTTTGATGGCTGACCACCAAAATAGAGCTGATAATTCAAGGCCATATAATCCCCTTGAATTAAAGAGCGCGGATCGACAGGTTGCAGCTTTACATAAATACTCTGACTGTTTGCCAGATGCCATTCATGACGTGCAATCATCAGCACAAATAAAAGAATACTGAGTACAGCCAAACCAATAGGAAGTATTTTTTTATTGAGTATGTTCATCACACATCTCCCCCTTGTTTAAGCTGTATCGTAGATAACATCTTGGTAATGCCAAGCAGCAAAAGACCAGAGATCAAAATCGTTAAACTTTTTAATAAAAAACTCAGACCTAAATTGTAATACAGCATCCATAAGCTAAAAATGATCAACACGATGCAAAGGGCTTTAACCAAAGATTGCTGATAAACCTGCGCCCATGCCAATAAAACCAATAACAAGAAAATTTCAAAATAACCCATCGCAATGAGTACAAGGCCCAATAGCAGTAACGGCCATTTTTCGCTCCCCGCCTGTTTTTTCTGATTTGCGATGTAAAGGCCAAGCCAAACCACAGGCAGTAGATAAACGATAAACAGGTCAAGAACGCCATGTTGGGTCTGTTCAAACTGTAGAACGTTATTTGACAAAGTTTGCAATACCACACCCGCTAATACGATGCATAACATCCATAACACAACACTTTTTCGATACATCGAGTGCAACCAAGCTGTTGCACTCCCGAGCAAGAAAATCAGTAGAATATAATTCAATCCAGTCACAGCTAAGATGACATGTTCATCGCTCATAAAAAGATCGGCATCAAATAGTGTGACCACTGCAAGGCCGTATCCTGCAATGAGTTGAATAAAAACAATAAACCAATGCATTCGACTAAATAAACAGAGCAATATAACGCCAATTTGCAGCACTAAAATAAACGAAATGCTATTGGTTAAGCTCTCTGTATGAATGAAGACCGCAGATTGGCCACATACCCATAAGCAGTAAGCAAATTGGCGACTAAAGATACTTTTAGCACTTCGAATCAACCACCAAGCCACAGCCACAAAAACTAAGCCCATGACGATCGAAAACGCTTTCCAATAGGTCAGCAATAAGCTCGATAAAATAATGCCTGCCAACCATGCCCCAATAGCTAAAGGAATAACCGCAAATTTAGTCTGTGGCAGAAATTTCATCAGTGCCCAACTGATCACCGCAAACCAAGCAAATATCAGCAAGGCAAAAACCAACAATCCTGCACTCGAGTCAGATAAAATATGTTCTGCCCATTGGAAAATCAAAATACTGAAACTCGCGGCGAGACCTGCAGCTTGTAAACTGGTTTCTAATGCACGATGTTGTCGATAAAAATAGATAATCAGATAAATTGGAAGCAACAATGCAAAAATTAAATATTGCCATTGATACTGCTCTACCCCATTTCCACAGTATAAAAACATGCAATACATCGACATTAGTGTAATGAATGCAATAAATACAAAGCGCAGCGCAGCATAATATTTCAAACAAAACGTCACACAAATTGCCGTCAATATATTCATGCAAAGTAAATACCACCATGAATGATCAACGATTAAATAGCTTTGTTTAAAATATAAAAATAATGCCAATTGACTGATCAAACACAGTAACGCAAAGACTCCGATATTCGATCGATATAACCAAGGTAAAAGCAGCAAAGCCCAGACTAAAAATAACAGATAACTGTCTGCACCTGTTTGATAGACCTGCCCAATCACAGCCAAACTCAATCCGAGCAACAAAGCACTTAAAGCATCTAAACTTTGCTGAATCCAAACACGACTTACAACATATACACTCGTCACAGCACTCAGCAGCAACAGCAACATTGGAATTGCCAATTGAATGAATTTTGGCAACATCAACCAGTTTGCCGCGATCAAATACACGAAACTGGCAGCTATCAGTGCAACACCAATCACTTGCAGATACCGAATGACCTGTACATCTTGGAACAGATCTGTTGAAAACTCTTGATCTAACTGTGAACGATGCAGCTTTATATTCTGCTGCTGAGAATGCTGAGGAGCGGTCATTTTTTATCATTATGCAATCATGGTTGATTTATCGGCACGATAGCATGCTTTGACACACTTTATATAAATGCTTACAAATCCAATCTTATAACTTTACTTATCTAAAATTTTGCAAAAGATTCCGAGTATTAACATCCTATTCAGCCTAGAACAGGTCTATAATCATTTCACATCGCTTCAGGGCGGGGTGTAATTCCCCACCGGTGGTAAATTTGCTGGGTTGAACGCCCTGCAAAAAGCCCACGAGCCAATCGTTTAAACTCGATTCGCAGATCAGGTGCAATACCTGAGCCGACGGTATAGTCCGGATGAAAGAAGACGACGTCACATCTCTATATCATTGATCATTTTCAATATATATCGTAACGCCACTATTTCACATGTCCTGAAATGTTCAACCGTATCTAAAATTTACGCGAGCGTTTCAATGTCTAGTTTAATTCAACCCGAAATTTTCTTTTCTGCCCTTCCACCTGCAGAACAGCGCATGCTGCAAGCCTTAGAAGACATTCGTCAAGGCAAGCCTGTTTTAGTCATGGACGATTTTGACCGTGAAAATGAAGCCGACCTGATTGTTGCTGCAGAAACACTCACTGTAGAAACCATGGCACGTATGATTCGTGACGGTTCAGGAATTGTCTGCCTGTGTTTAACCGATGCTCAAGCCAATCATTTAGAACTTCCACCCATGGTGTCTGATAACTCTAGCCATTTTAAAACTGCCTTTACTGTCACCATTGAAGCTGCGGAAGGTGTTACTACTGGCGTTTCAGCAAAAGACCGAACAACTACAGTCAAAGCCGCAATTAAAGATGGTGCTGTGGCTAGTGACTTAAACCGTCCGGGTCATGTTTTTCCTTTACGTGCGCGTGAAGGCGGCGTATTGACCCGTCGTGGACATACTGAAGGGACTATTGATTTGGCACGTCTGGCCGGTTTAAAACCTGCAGGTGTTTTGTGTGAATTAACCAACCCAGACGGCACAATGGCCAATGGCGTACAAGTTTTAGCGTATGCACAAACCCATAATTTGACTGTACTCACCATTGAAGAGATTGTGCAATATCGTTTACAGCACAATCTCTAGTGCGAATTAATTAAAGCTCTACACATTCATAAAAAGGCTGATTGAATCAGCCTTTTTTATTTTTTACTGCACATTTCAAGTTAAGAATTAAACCGTGAATATGCTATAGATCCCGTAGATAGCAACTACCACTAAAATCAGCCCACACAGTGCCAACAATTTTTTATACCAGCGTGATTTCGACAATCGATGAAAAGACAAATACACCAAAGACAAAGTTGCGAAATCTAAAACGATCCAACTCAGGGTCAACACAATTAAACTCAGATTAAGATGAGGAGTAATTCCTACAAACTGCGGAAAAAATGATGCGAAAAAAATAATATCCTTAGGATTTGAAATTCCCACGATCAATCCTTTCTTAAAGCCCCCTTGTGCTGCTTTTAACTGCAGAGATTGTGCAGTGGGCTGTATAGTTACTTCTTTTAAAATATCAAAACCAATATAAGCAATATATAAACAACCCAGTATTTTGATGCCATCGAGCCAATCCGCATTAACATTTAAAATGCCTTTTAAAATACACACTGACAGCACAATCAAAATCAGTGAAGCAAAATTCGTCCCGACAATGGTTTGAAATGCCTTTTTATAGCCGCCTTGTAAACCTGCACTTGCGACCAACAGCATCACAGGTCCAGGTGTTGCAATCATCACGATGACTGCAACACAATATAAAAAGTACTCCGAATAATTCACGCTGAGATTCCTTCACTTATTTTTTTACATCACGATAAATTTCATAAATAAAAAAAGAGGACTTAGTCCTCTTCATCCATGTTTTGCAATAAATGCAAGCGAATGGCATCTGCTCTTAAAAATGCCAAATCATAGCTGGCTGTGGCGAGTGCTAAAACACGACGCTCAAATTCATCCCACAACGGTCGCACCTGTTTGTAATGTATCCCGAGTCCACTTTCATCTGTGAAATGACGGTTTTTTTCGCAGAGCTTGAGTGCGTGATACAGTTTACGGCCTTTACTTGCATCTGGACGTAAGCGAACTCGCTTAGACAAGACAAAGCCTTCGACATGGATGATATCTGCTTGCGGCAACATCGGTATTAAAATTTGATCTAATTGTGCATCTAAACGACACCAAATGGCCGTGTGTTGCTCTGCTGTATAGGTATTCCATTTTATGACTTCATGGTTAAAGCGGCGGCAACCACGACAGACTGAATCACCAAATACCGTAGAACAACGCCCTGCACATGGGGTTAACGAGGCAATTCGACGATCAGTACTCAAAACCGGCTCCATTCAATCAATATTTATGGGATAAAAACAACTCGGCATGACTATACACGCTAAAACTACTGAAATGAAGTTATGATCAAATGTGTGGTTAAAAGCCATCGCTTTACTCGCTTATTCATCCAAATCACGGTAGAATGTGCGCCTTAATTTTTATCCTGTTTATTCATTTGGAGTACTCCATGAACGCTACTGTAGAACAGCTTGCACCTGTAGAACAGCAAGCGACCTCTGGTTGGGTTGTTGCCGCACTTTATCAATTCAAAGAAGTTCAAGATCCTGCCGATCTTCAACAACGTCTTTTAGACTTGGTAAAAACCATCAACCTTTGCGGTACTCTAATTGTGGCAGGTGAAGGTATTAACGGTACTGTTGCCGGTGACCGTAAATCTGTAGATATCATCCATCAATTCCTTCTCAATGAAGGCTTCAATGCGATGGAATACAAAGAATCGCATAGTACGGATAAACCATTCCGTAAAATGAAGATCAAACTGAAAAAAGAAATCGTGACTTTAGGTGTGGAAGTGAAACCACGTGATTTAGTCGGTCACTATCTTGATCCTAAAGAATGGAATGAACTAATTACACGTGATGACGTAATCCTAATTGATACACGTAACGACTATGAGTACAAAGCAGGTACATTTAAGGGTGCGATTGACCCGAAAACTGAGACTTTCCGTGAATTCCCTGAATACGTGAAAAAAGAGCTTGAGCAGCATAAAGATAAGAAAATTGCCATGTTCTGTACAGGCGGTATTCGCTGTGAAAAATCAACCTCACTTTTACTTCAAGAAGGCTTTAATGAGGTTTATCACCTTAAAGGCGGTATCTTAAAATATTTAGAAGAAACCCCTGTTGAAGAAAGCATGTGGGAAGGTGAATGTTTCGTATTTGACGGTCGTACTGCTGTCACTCACGGTATGGAAGAAGGCGAAAATATCAAATGTCACGCATGCGGTTGGCCACTGGCTCCTGCTGAAGTTGAACTTCCGAGCTACGAACACGGCGTATCATGCAAATACTGTATCGACAAAACTACTGAACAGCAAAAAGCAGGCTTCCGTATGCGTCAATCACAAATTGTGGCAGCAAAACGTAAGCGTCTCTAAGGAAAATTTGTTGTAACGATATATAAATAAAAGCCCTATTTTTAGGGCTTTTTTTACGCATTCTCAACAGTGACTTAATTTTTTTGACAAAATAACTATATCTGGTTATTTACGAGAATCAGTTCGCGCATTTATGCTTATTCTGATCAATTGATCCGAGAAAATCATTATAGATAATTGAAAAGGAAAGCATTATGCCAAAATTAATCAACTCTCCAATTGCAACCTCAAGGCGCCTTGCTTTACCCGCTCCCCGTGTAAAAGAAAGTGTAGGAGAATTAAAACACCTCCTTAACCAACAGTCGCATATTTTGATAGTCAGTGTTGCTACATGCATTGGTGCAATTTTTGCCTTATTTATTGCTTATACATTGCACTTACAACCCACTATGCTCAACATTCTTGGACTTTGTGTGATTCCATTTGCTTTATCTCTGAGCTTACGCCAAGTCTATATTCACACACTATTAAATATGGAACATGATGATTAATTTATGCACCTTGCAACGCTACTTATTGCAACTTTGTCCTACGCTGTTCAGTACATAAAACGATTTTTAAAGCTGCTAAAGCTCCGAAATCTAAATAAAATCCAAACTGAACAGCGTACACTCAATACTATAAAAACTATGATCCAAGCCTTTCAATTATTCAACCTTATATCATTCAGCATTGCTTAATGCCATCACGTATTCATACTTTTCCTTCTCATTGGGCCTACGTGCTACTTAAGACAAGATGAACTCAATATTTGTTGTTTTACTTAGGTGGTTTCAGGAATATTTAAAACGGAACTTTACCCACTGCGCTTTTCAACATAGGATAAATACACCTTTTCTCTGCCTTAGCTACCATGACTTTAACTGAATGGATCATTTCAATCATGGAACAATTGGGTTATCTCGGTATTGCCCTACTCATGTTCCTTGACAATGTCTTCCCCCCAATCCCCTCAGAAATCATCATGCCCTCGGCTGGCTATTCTGCCTCCCAAGGTCAACTACTCCTCATTGGTGTCATTATTTCAGGTTGTGTCGGTTCTTTACTGGCGGCTGCATTGCTATATTGGATTGGTTATAAATTTAAGCATGAATCCATCTTTCACTTCGTCGATCGCTATGGAAAGTATTTATTTATCAAATCGGCAGATGTAAAAAAATCTCTAGCATGGTTTGAGCAATACGGTCACCGCATTGTATTTTTCGGACGAATGATTCCAGCTGTGCGTTCTCTCATTAGTATTCCTGCTGGAATGAGCCGCATGCCATTTTGGAAGTTTATGTTTTATAGTGGTTTAGGTACGATTATTTGGACCACTTTTTTAGCTTGTATGGGTTTTTATTTAGGTGAAAATCAGCAGTTAATGCAGCAAATATTTAGTAAAGTTGGCCATGTGATTATTCTAATCACAGTCATCATTATTGCTTGGATTTTGTACCGTCGACATCAACGTCGACCTCGTTAATTTTTTGTTTTTGGGGCTTAAATGAAACACTATCTCCTACACTTTGCTGCTGTTTATAGCATCGCCTTGGTGCTTTTGATTACCGTATTAATTTTTGGATTAAATCTTGGTGGTATTACATTAATTCCTACATTGGTGGCATGTGCATTAATCAGCGTTGGGCATTTTGTAAAGAAAGAACAACGTGTGCCTAGCAACCATGAAAAGATCCAACTGGTTTGGGGCTCCAGTGCCGTTGCAATCATCATTGGTAGCTTTTTTGTGCTGTTCTTGGTGCTGATGAATCCCAATGCCGAAAGCATTATGAAGTCTGTGGATAATGCAGGCATTGGGCTAACTGCTGTAATTATGCTTTGTTTGGTCGCCATTCATGGCACGATATTTCATATTGCCTACGGTTGGTATGCAGACTACTGCGCTAAAAAATTATAAATTTTTTCAATGTATTGCGTTAAAATTTAAATCATCACCACTTCAATGAAAGTTAAAATTCAGTGAAGACACTTCAGGTAAGTTATACTCGCACTTTATATAATGAAAACATGAACATTAAATAATGAAAAAATACATCATCACATTTAGCATTGCTTATGCCCTTGCCATGGTTGCTGTCGCAGCCATCGAATCTTTCTTTGATTTACCCGGTGGTTCATCCATTACCTGTCTCATCGTGGGCGGTTTTGCTGCGGCATCCAGCTTTGTTAAAGACCATCAGCGAGTGCCAAATAAGTTAGAAAAGCGAACTTTGATTTGGAGCTGTATTTTAGCTTCGGTTCTCATCAGTGTCATTGCTACAGTCATTTGTCTCTTGATCTTCCCTGAAACCCAAGCCTTTATTCAAATGGCGCTAACGCAATTACCCGCTTGGGTCTGGCTGCTTGCTATCAGCTTTACCTTATTCATCCATTACCTCATGTTGGCTTTATCTTTTGGATGGATGGCAAAGAGCTTCTTAAAAGCCAAACGTAGTTAAGCATTTAGACTAACTTTGAATTGAAAAGGTATAGCGCTAAAAAAAGCACCCCAAGGTGCTTTTTTTAAATTTCGTCGAAATTAATTTGGTGTGTGATACATCAAATATAATTCGTTCAAATTGGTTGGGATTTCTTCTGCAAGTTCATCCATCAACTGACCATTGCGACGGAAAGATTCCATTTGTGGATCTTCTTCATCAATGCCGCTGAACACCATGATTGGCAAAGTTAAATCAACCAATTGTTCTTCAAACTCGTCGGTGAACCATGCATCTTCGTTTAGGAACATAGCATCCACAAAGCCAACACTCCAGTCACCAAGACTTGATTCAACATCGGCTTCTTCAATTTCAAATGGAAATTCAATACCATCTTCATTGGCAAGATTCTGACGAATCGATTCGAGCCATGCTTTTACTTGTGCAATAATTTCAGCAGGTACTTTTTTCTGATTGTTATCAAAAAGTTCGTCTAGCCATTTATCAAAAGCTGGGCCTACTGCAATTGCACATAAAAAACCATGAGTCGCTGCAAAATCTAGACCATGCTCGTTGTCATCGCCGTCTAGATAGTCACTCAAAAGGTCTAAATCTAAAGCACTCATTTCAAATCCAGAGTTAGAAACTTAATGCGTAAGCATAGCATTTTCAAGCGCTATGCTAAATCGCTATTTAGTCTTCTTCGTCATCAAAATCATCGTCATCGTCGATGTCGTAATCAAAATCTTTAAGCTCACGTTCAAGACGGCGCTGAGCCAGAAGGTCATCAATAAGTCGGCGCTTTTCTAACGATTCTTTCGCGCTAGTTTTTGCACTGGCCTCATCGAAATTCACATCATCATCACCGTAGTTATCATCTAGTTCAAAATCTGTAGAAGACACCAAAACTACCTCATAATGAAAAAAATTGAAGGGGTCTAGCCGCTATTTATATGGGATATAAAATATTGTCAAGTTTTATTTGTTTTTTTAACAACTAAACTTTAAAAATAGGTCTTTTTTTCTTACCAAAACCTGTGGCATGATATAATCCACCCTGCGTCCTTCATTTTTATGACAGTCAAAGATGACTCGTAAAATAATCGATGCATGGGATGAACTTGAAAACAACAATTTCAGCCCCACCTAAATTACTGAATTTAAATTTTTAATATCTCATTGGACAGCTTGATGCTGTACCGTCCAAATGGGATAAGCCAGCTATTAACAAGATTTAATGAGACGATCGTGCTAAAATGCACGGTTTTTTACTGCCACAGATTCAACGAAGAGTAAGCAAAGATGAGCGATATGACTTCCCCTACTTCTCAAGTAGCGGCTCTGATTAGCCGAGGCAAAGAGCAAGGTTACCTAACTTTCGCCGAGGTTAACGATCATCTCCCGGACTCAATCACTGAAAGTGAACAGATTGAAGACATCATTCAGATGTTGAATGACGTGGGTATTCCGGTACATGATCGTGCACCAGAAACTGACGATACAATGTTTGAAGGTGGCAGCGAAGCGACTGACGAAGTTGCTGAAGAAGAAGCCGCTGCTGTACTTGCATCTGTTGAAAATGAACCCGGTCGTACCACTGACCCTGTGCGTATGTATATGCGCGAAATGGGTACAGTTGAGCTTTTGACACGTGAAGGCGAAATTAGCATTGCAAAACGCATCGAAGAAGGTATTCGTGATGTTTTACATTCTATTGCTTATTGGCCAAATGCAGTCGAAGTTGTATTGCAAGAATATAAAGATTATGAAGCGGGTGAACGCCGTTTAGCTGATATTCTTTCTGGTTATTTAGATCCAGAATCTGACGAAGCCATCCCTGAAGTGATCGACGAAGATGATTCTGAGATCGATGAAGATGAAGCGTCAACCAGCAAGCCAACTAAAGATGTCAAACTTGATGATGACGATGAAGAAGAAGAGTCTGAAGGTGATGATGATTCTGAAGGCGAATCTGGTCCAGATCCTGAAATTGCTAAAGCACGTTTCACTGAGCTTGAACAAGCATGGTTAGTGACTAAAGCTGCAATTGAAAAACATGGTCGTAACAGTAAAGAAGCTGCTGCTGCACTTGAAGCACTTGCAACTGTGTTCATGATGTTCAAATTCACACCACGTTTATTCGACATCATCTCTGATTTGATTCGTAATACCCATGACCAAATCCGTACTTCTGAACGTGAAGTTATGCGCTATGCAGTACGTCGTGGTCGTATGGACCGTACTCAATTCCGTACGTCATTCCCAGGCCAAGAATCTAACTTTGCTTGGTTAGATGAACAAATTGCTAAAGCACCTGCAGAAATGAAAGGCTATCTTGAAAAAGTCCGCCCTGACGTTCTTGCATTTCAACAAAAAATCGCTGACATCGAGAAAGAACTTGGTTTAGATGTTAAAGGCATCAAAGACATTTCTAAACGTATGTCGATTGGTGAAGCGAAAGCTCGCCGTGCGAAAAAGGAAATGGTTGAAGCCAACTTACGTTTGGTAATTTCGATTGCGAAAAAATACACCAACCGTGGTTTGCAATTCCTCGACTTGATCCAAGAAGGTAACATCGGCTTGATGAAAGCGGTGGATAAATTCGAATATCGTCGTGGTTATAAGTTCTCTACTTATGCAACTTGGTGGATTCGTCAGGCAATTACCCGTTCGATCGCCGATCAAGCACGTACCATTCGTATTCCTGTACACATGATCGAAACGATTAACAAGATCAACCGTGTATCTCGTCAACTTCTTCAAGAAATGGGTCGTGAACCGACACCAGAAGAATTAGGTGAACGTTTAGAAATGGACGAAGTGAAAGTTCGTAAAGTGCTTAAAATTGCGAAAGAACCAATTTCAATGGAAACACCAATTGGTGATGATGAAGATTCGCATCTTGGTGACTTCATTGAAGACGGTAATATCACCTCTCCTATTGACGCTGCAACGTCAGAAGGCTTAAAAGAAGCAACACGTGAAGTTCTTGAAAACTTGACTGAACGTGAAGCGAAAGTCTTGAAAATGCGATTCGGTATCGATATGCCAACCGACCATACCTTGGAAGAAGTGGGTAAACAGTTTGACGTAACACGTGAACGTATTCGTCAGATTGAAGCAAAAGCTTTACGTAAATTACGTCATCCTTCTCGTTCTGAACACTTACGTTCTTTCCTTGAGAATGACTAATCTATCTATAGGATAATGCAGGCTTGAATATGGGGGGTTCTCCCCCATAATATGAGCATGTAGCAAAACAATACAAAATACCTGCTCATTGCAGGTATTTTTACTAATGAGGTGTCCCATGACTGATATGACTAATCGCGCTCCTTCACGTGAATTGCAAGAGCATCTTTGGGTGTTCCCGATGGATTATCCAATTAAACTGATTGGTCTTGCAGGCGCGGAACTCCGTCAGGCAGTAAATGATATTTTCGTTAAACATTTTCCTGAATTTGACGGCAGTGAAATGACTGTAACGCCTTCACGTACAGGTAAATACCATTCAGTAACAGCAAATCTTCGTTTTGAAGAGCTTGAACAAGTTCACGCAGTTTATGCAGACCTTGCAGCTTGTCCATTAATTAAGACAGCACTGTAAGTACTGAAAAACACGCTTTCGAGCGTGTTTTTTTATGTGAAAATAGAGCATTAAATTACAACTCAAACCGTTCAACGCCCCCATTATTCTGCCAATTCATTATAATAAAACTCTATGTTTGACCATAAAGGACGCAACACGCGTGACTGAAACTGTTCAAAAACCCGAATTAATCATTCGTCAATATAACCACCTTACCCCTTATGCAGACCGCTTTTTAGAGATGAAAACTCTCACTGAACAGCGAGATGAATACTCACCCGATGAGCTGTGGATATTGCAACATCCCGATGTATTAACTCAGGGGCAAGCTGGCAAACCTGAACATATTTTGGTGCAAAGTAACATCCCTGTGGTACAAACAGACCGTGGTGGACAAGTCACTTGGCATGGACCGGGTCAGTTGGTCGCTTATTTCATGTTTGACTTAAATCGCTTAGGTTGGAACGTGCGTACGCTGGTTTCCTATGCAGAAAACTTGATGATCGAACTGCTGAAAAAGTACGGCATCGACGCTTATGCCAAGCCTGATGCACCCGGTGTTTATGTTGCAGAACGCAAAATTGGTTCTCTCGGTTTTAAAATTCGTAAAGGCCGCAGTTATCACGGTTTGGCACTGAATATCGATTGTGATCTATTTGGTTTTCATACTATTAATCCATGTGGCTATGCTGGATTAGAAATGGTTCGTATACAAGATTTGGTGCAAGATTACCCTAAATTTGAAAACTTATGCGTCGATATCATTGATACTTTGAAAAACAGTGGTTACTTTAAAGACGTAACAGTCAAACAACTATAAAAGACTTTGCTTTCTCAAATAAAATAATTTAGAGTAAAAGCTCTAAATTAATAATTATAGATAAGGGATGTACACGTGATTGCAACTAAATCCGTTAAACCCGCGCTCCAGCAGGCCTATGTCAAACTCATGATGGATGTGATTGGCAGAGGTCTGGTCATGGCGAGCCAGGTCGATGAAGAAATTAAACAAGAAGTTGCTAAATTTCCAGTTAATTTTATTTTATCTATGAATGTTTTTCCTAATGGTGCTGCATTTGTCGCGCAAGTCACGGAAGACCATCAACTCAAACTCCTCACACCCGGCACTCAAAAGCCTGACTTAACCATTACGTTTAAGCATTTGAATCATGCCTTTTTGGTCTTCTCATTTCAAGAAAGTACCGCACAAGCCTTTGCCAATGACCGCATGATCGCTGATGGTGATTTGTCTTATGCCATCCGACTGGTGCGTTGTCTCAACAAAATGGAAGCGTTAATTTTACCTAAATTGGTGGCTGAATTGGCTGTCAAAGAATATCCAACACATTTAAGCCTAAAAGAAAAACTGAGCGGTGCTGCAAATATTTATTTAAAAGTAGCCCAGTCTTATTTAAAACGGAGCGCATAACACATGGCTAAACCATATTACGAATTTTTCTGTCCTGTAAAAGTGATTGCTGGCCATGCTGCTTTAGAACACATCCCATTCGAACTGTCTACTTTGGGTGCTAAACGCCCCATGATCATTACCGACAAAGGTGTTCGCAGTAATCAATTACTTGCACCGATTGAAGCGGCATTTGAAAGTACCGAGACAGTAATTGGCTATATTTTTGATGATGTTCCGCCAGACTCAAGTCTAGAAACCGTACGTAAAGCGGCTCAACTTTACCGCGACAACCAATGTGATGCCATTATTGCCGTCGGTGGCGGTTCAGTGATTGATACCTCTAAAGCAACCAACATCTTGGTATCTGAAGGTGGTGATGACTTACT
Organism: Acinetobacter sp. YH12045; assembly: GCF_013419925.1. Classification (NCBI taxonomy): domain Bacteria; kingdom Pseudomonadati; phylum Pseudomonadota; class Gammaproteobacteria; order Moraxellales; family Moraxellaceae; genus Acinetobacter; species Acinetobacter sp. YH12045. The sequence continues at coordinate 57,054 of NZ_VOZE01000003.1, forward strand.
GAAATACTCAGGTGCGCACAACTTACCAAAACCTTTAAAACCATTTTTTGTGATTCCAACAACCTCAGGGACAGGTTCAGAAGTGACTATGGTCGCTGTGGTTTCTGACCCTGAAAAGAATGTAAAAATGGCCTTTGCATCGAATTATTTGATGCCACATGCGGCAATTCTTGACCCACGTATGACGCAAACTTTGCCATCTCATCTTACGGCTATGACAGCGATGGATGCGATGACGCATGCCATTGAAGCCTATACATGCATGGCGGCGAACCCGATTTCAGATGCCTATGCAACTGCCGCAATCAAGAAAATCAGCAATAGCTTATTTGGTGTATTAGATAATACCAGCGATGCACATGGACGCTTAGAACTTGCACAAGCCTCTACGATGGCAGGAATTGCTTTTTCAAACTCAATGGTTGGATTGGTGCATTCATTAGGCCATGCGCTAGGTGCAGTCGCTCACCTGCCCCACGGCTTATGCATGAACTTATTCTTGCCGTATGTCTTGGAATACAACAAAGAAGTGAATGGCGATAAGATTGCTGAATTGCTATTACCACTGGCTGGTCCTGATATTTATGCACAAACACCGGCCAACCTCCGCGCTGAAAAAGCCATTTCAACGCTTTTAATCATGCGTGACCGCTTGTTTAGTTTGACCAAATTACCACGTACTTTGAGTGAAACAGGTAATGTGACTGAAGCTCAATTAGATGAAGTGGCAGAGAAAGCACTGAATGATGGATCTATTATTTATAATCCTAAAGAAGCCAGCTTAGAAGACCTCAAAACTATTCTAAAAAAAGCTTGGTAATTGCTGAAAAATAAGCGAATATAGCGAAAAATTAAGCCTGATGTTTTTTTAAACATCGGGCTTTTCACTTGCAGAACGCAATATCAGTTATTTTTTAATCAAACTGGCATAATTTCTGCTAAAAATAATTTCAAAGTTACTGACAAAATGTACCAATTTGGAGTAGATTGGCGCACTTTTGTTTTAAAACGTAGGGGGGATCGTTCGTCTCAAACGATCCTTAGAACATGACTGATCCTTGATCAACGATAAGAGGATAACGCCGTTGACAAATATCTCTGGGACTCAATCGGCAGCTAAACTGCAAAAAACGCTTGGACTCTGGCACATTATTATTATTGGTTTGGCTTACATCCAACCAATGACTCTATTTGATACTTTTGGTTTAGTATCTGAAGAAAGTCATAGACACGTGCCGACTTCTTACATTATTGCCCTTATTGCAATTCTGTTTACCTCGATTAGTTATGGTCATATGATCCGTCGCTACCCTTCTTCGGGTTCTGCGTATACCTATGCCCAAAAATCTATTCACCCGAACGTAGGTTTCATGGTGGGTTGGTCTTCTTGGTTAGATTACCTGCTGTCTCCAATGGTGAATATTATTCTTGCAGTGATTTACCTTGAAGCACTATTTCCAACAGTAAACCACTGGGTATGGGTCATTGTGCTAACAGCATTCATGACTGGAATTAACTTACGCGGCGCGCGTTTTGTTGCTAACTTCAACAGCCTAATTGTACTTGTGCAGTTATTAGTAATTGGTATTTTCACGTGGATGGTCTACAGCAAGCTTCAAATGGGCTTCAATGCTGATGGCCCGATTTCTGCGGCAGAACGCTATCAATTATGGAGCCTTGAGCCATTTTGGAATGAGCTGACGTCTGTGGGTGCGCTGATTACAGGTGCAACATTACTGTGCTTCTCGTTCACTGGTTTTGACTCATTAAGTTCATTGGCAGAAGAAACCAAAGATACTGAGAAAACACTGCCGAAAGCGATTTTCTTAACTGCTTTAATCGCAGGGATTATCTTCATTATTAGTACCTACTTCATGCAGCTGTTCTTCCCTGCTGAGCCGGGTAACTATTTCAAGAATATTGCTGAAACACAGCCAGAGATACTCTTGCTCGTCGGCGGCTCACTGTTCCAATCCTATGTGTTAACTTTTGCGATTGTGACAGTAATGGCATCAGGTATTTCTGCACATGCTGGCGTATCACGTCTGATGTATGTAATGGGTCGTGATGGCGTCATTAACAAAAAGATTTTTGGTCATATTAGTCCGAAAAACTTCACACCATCGTACAACATCATGATCGTAGGTGCGGTTGCATTAACTGCGGGCTTTATGAATCTTGATATTGTCATTTCGATGATTAGTTTTGGTGCATTGACAGCCTTTACTTTCGTGAACTTATCTGTGATTTCACGTTATGCACTTCGTGATGGCCGCACAAAAACAGCCAAAGATATTTTTAGCTTCGTGGTTATTCCAATGCTTGGCTTTATCAGTATCTTTGCGATGTGGTTAGAAATTGAAGAAACTGCATTGAAATATGGTTTGTGGTGGGCAATGTTCGGTATTTTATACCTTGGTTATAAAACTAAAGGTTTTAAACACCCTGCACCGCAACATAACGAATTTGATGATAAATTCTAATCAAGTTTATCTCTAAACAAAAAAGGCGCTTAAAGCGCCTTTTTTGTTATTCTAAATATACCAATTAAGGTTGTATGGCTTTTCTAGATTGCTGAAATTGAATTGAAATTTCTTCACACTTGTCTGGTGTATTGCCTTTTAATTCAACCGATGCTCCATCACCGTGTGACCATATACCATCTTCAACAGTCTCTAAATTTACAGCTGCTTCAAATATATGCTGTTGTTGTGGATAGAGTTTGATATCTATAGGTGTATCACATACTTGTTTTGGAAAATATGGTCTAACCTGCTCGAATAATTGCATGGTTAATGGCATATCACATTGCAAATGAATGGTGACTGGTACGCTATTGGTATTTTTTAAGATCAATTGAACATTTTGCGAATTAAGATCCGCTTGGGCAGCAGGTATTTCTACATACGTTTTTGTGTCAATCGACTGACGATCAAATGGATTGAGGAAGGCTAATTTACGTTCCACGCCATAACAAGAATCCTGCACGGAAGCTGAAAACTCTAAATATCGTGTCCCCAAGATAATTGTTCCGCGGCCATCCCCTGCATGACCGATATCAATAATTGGATCACCTGTACCTTCAATTGTAACCCCACCACTTCGAAAAAACTCTATGTCACAACCCGCTAAAACGCTGATCAAGCCACAAAGGGTTAAAGTCTTAAAGTTTAATTTTCGTATCATGTTGATAAACTCCAAAGCGAAATACACGATTTGCTTCAGGATTTCCCTCATCCATTGCGCAACGCTCCGCGGCAAGTTTTAAAAGTTGTAGTGAGTATTTCTGCCAAAGCTCTAAGCTCATTTCATGTAATTTATTAATCGATTCTTCTGTTAATTCGTCAGCACAAATGGCTTGTTCTAAATAAGGTATTTCATCAGGATTCAATAAATTATGCAAACCCGCTTCTAAATGCGCTTGAACATTTCGTGTTAAAATTTTACGTGCTTCTAACTGCGAAGGATCAGGAATAAAACGACGTTGTTGTAAATACACCTGCCCATCTTTTTCAGTGGCAATTTCAAGCCTTATAAGCTCGTTGAGTACTGAACGCGGATGACGTTCTGTTGAAATTCTTTTCACCAGCATTTCAAAGCTATTTTCTGACTCACTGCTAAATGGTAAAGAATCCCCCCAACCTTCTGCTAACCATAAACCAATCACACGTGATGGCACACTAATCGGCTCTGAAACAGTCGCTTCGGTCAAATCCTTACCTTCAGAAATCACTTCTTTATAAGCTGTCACGTCTTTACGGTGTAGGCCTGAAAGTAAACTGATCGCAGAAATCGTGGGTTTTTGATCGATACGCTCCAACTCTTGTACAGCTTGTTGGAAAAAAACCGGTTTCAATGCAGCAGTAAACTCGGTATATCCCACACCTGAGCGAATCAGCCATCGGCTCAGCTCATTCATCAGCACCAATACTTGCTGTAAATTTTGATCTGCCTCATTGGTGAGAAGTTTGCTCATTAAATTGCCATGAAAATTAGACTGCATAAGTGAAATTTTCGCATTATTCTTTCTACTACACAATTTTTATCTGATGAGATCTTGAGGGTATTCAGTAAAAAAATCATTCTTTACATTAAAGTGCGTAAACGACACGCTGATCGATATATCCAAACTTTCAACGCTATGCCACCAGCCAATTGGGATAAATAAGGTTTCTCCTGGATTCAATGTACACTCAATAGGTCTGACCTTTTTCAACGATGGATATTGAGAAAAATTAGCCTTTTTTAAATCTGTAACTTCACTAAATACCCACTGATCGTTATACATATACGGCATTTGCCATGCAGGAATCAAAGTCACTTTTTTACGTCCATAGATTTGTGCCAACATATTATTGGTTAAGTCATAATGCAGTGGTGTAAATGTGCCTGCAGGGCCAAACCATAAAAAATGTCGATTTTTGATCTCTTTTTGACAATAAGCTTTGGCGAAGTCACCTAAATCTTCACTAATCTTTTGCATGAATTGCTTATTTTGAGCGGCGTTATTCGCAGTTAAATAAATGTCATTGCTGTGCTTAGTGGCTTTAATTTGTGCAACAAAATCTTGCATCAAAATAATACGTTTCAATTGTACCGATTTTTTTTCAAAATCTTGATGCTGCTCACGATGCATCTGGACTTCAACCAACTCATTTTCAAAATGCTGTGCAAAATAATCAGGACTCCATTTATGCAGTGCAGGCCAATGTTGTATCCCACCTTTTAAAATGACCGGTCGCATCTGGCTATAATACCGCTCTATAAATGTTTCAAAATCAGGTGTTTCTATGCAATCGATTGTGGATGGAATGTGGTCGTTCAATTGATTCAATTGACCCATCACCTGTAATAGCCAACGCTGTTTATTCTGCTGTTGCTGTACTTGCTTCAGTTTTTTAAAAATTACGTTATTGTTTACACGCTTTAGAAACTGAATGATCAAATGATTTGAAATATTTTTTTGCTTAATTTTTTCTAAAATTTCATCTGTCTCTAAGCCCTCAAGACTGTATTCCAAAAGTTCATTTTGCAGCTGTTCTGAAAGTTGGTCTGCATCAGAAAATAAGTATTGATCCGCCCTTGGGCTTAATCCATGTGATTGTAAAATTAGACTTATTTTCTGTACATCGCAACCATTTTCAATATTTTCATTCAACCAATTTTGCCATTCCGTCGGTAAGGACTGATACCAATTTTTACTTTGCTTTAGATGTTCACTCTGGCTTTCTACATTCATCTTCACCACTCCACCCTCTTTACAAGTGAAGTATAAATGATCTATTTTAAAAATGCTAAATTTTCGCATTTTATAATTATTTAAACACCGCGAATGTTATGAATCCGAAAAACTCATGCGGAATGACATAACAAAGTAAAGGAGAAAGTTCATGAAAATTCGTCATTTAGTCATTGTTAGCAGTCTGTCTTTAGCTTCAATACCGGTATATGCAGGTTTTGCCGATACCATGCGTGATTTAAGAAATACACTGAATCAATTTAATGAAACATCCAAAGAAGTATCGAATACCGCAAAAGAATGGACAGGTAGTCGGGCCACGACTAACTCAAATTATGCTGCAAATGGTTTCAGCATGGGACAGCAACTCAGACCTAAAATTAATAATCTACCGCTTTATCAAACTGCCGATAAATCGAGCCAAGTCATTAATAAACTGTCAAAAAATGCAGATATTATTTTTGCGGGAAACATGACTAAAACAGGTTTGATCGAAGTCACTACAGAACATGGCAATGGCTGGATTGAATCACACCTTGTTCAATAAATCTTGATTTTAAATGTTTATACAACCGCATCAGCCATACATAACAACTTCACTCTATTGAGCACTAGTCATGAATAATAATCACAAAATCAGCATTATTGCTGCTGTATTTACGACATTGGTGGGCTGTGGTGGATCAAGCTCCAATGATGATGGCGCGACACCTACACCTACACCTACACCTACACCTACACCAACGCCAACGCCAACGCCAACGCCAACGCCAACGCCAACGCCAACGCCAACGCCAACAACTGTAGCGGATAAATTCACAGGAGAATGGATTCAAGGGAATTCTGCCCTCGGTAACAATAATTGCGATTTACCACAAATTTCAATTCATAAAACCAGTGAAAACTCAGTCAGTGCAGTGAACGAAGAACTAAAATATACGGTACACAATAGTTCAAGCAAAACCTGCAGCGGTGAATTTATTTCCAAACGCTATCAATTACTTCATGACATGGTTATAAGTGAAATACAGCCGGCTGCAACACTAAATAACTTTGAATATCATGCGATTAAGTTTCAACCAGTCAGAGGTGGCGCGACGAGCAATCGTGTCTTAACTTTTTTAAATAATAATTCTTTCTGTGTGATTAACGCGACGATTTCAAATCCAAGCTATATCATCATGCAACGAGGTCTAATTACCGACCCGCTTAAGGACAGCCGCTGCTATACAAAAAATTCCAATGAATTCTTCACCAATTTAAAACCGAAAACCAAAATCACAACTGCAGATTTTAAGTCTGAGAATTTTATTAATACCACCGACACAGTAAACTTCTTGGCTCAGCTCAATACAATGGGACAAAGCGGTTATAAGTTAATTGGCTATGATTCTAAAACTTTGGACAATGGTAATGTTAATAGCTACATGAAACTTGCCAATGAAAATACGCGTTTCAATCATATTGTGGCAGACCGTACAGCACCCTCTATCGCTGACATATATTTTACATGGCGTAATCAGTTAAATGAAAAAGGTAAATCAGGCTATCAATACCTGCATAGCGTCAGACCGACCAATGCCCTGAATTTCAAAGATTATTTCATTAAAAAAGAAAACGATACCGCGACATATACCTACGACAGCGGCTATGTTTCCCCGCTCGTAGACCCAGTGCAATTGGAAACTATGCTCAATACACTGGGTGCCCAAGGCTGCCGTATTATTCAGTTCAAAAGCTATTTCACAGGTTTACGACCTGAAGTTCTGAACGGCAAACAAAATAGTCCTAAAGTTGCAACCTGTATAAATAGCAGCGCACACCATGGCACTTACAGCTATCGCTATAAAACTTACCCAACCGGCAGCAATAGTGTAGAGCGCAGCTTAAAATTACAGGAGATGATCGATGAACAAGCAAAAGACGGTTACCGCTTAGTCAGCCGTGCTTTAGATATGAGTTCAACCACCAAAAACGGCATGCTGTTTATGAAAGACAGTGAAAACACTAATATCGGTGAGTTTAAAGTCTTTAGTGAAACTGTCTTTGCAACGTCGACATTTAACGACGTCTTACTGAAACGTCTTCAGCAGCAAGGTCAATTGGGTTGGTTATACACCAGTGGTCAACTGCTATTTGCAAATAATCCAAAACATCTACAAACAGAACTGAGTGACTTTAATTTAATTGATTAATTCACGAGGTAATTTGAGCTTTTAAAAGTCCTTGAGCTTTTCCATATCCTTGATGTCTCGGCATCAAGGATATTAATTATTGAGATGGATCAAAAGGGTTTCAGCAAACCACTTATTTTAAGCGGCAGTTAAAACCCATCTTGGTATCTACTATATTTTTTTCATAACCTAAACTTTGAATAAATTGATTTCGATCTGCTACTAGCTGTTGATCAGCAACGCTAAGACGTGCTTTATTTTTTTGAGCCAAGCTGTATGTTTCATTGACTAAGCCTTGATATAGTCCACATACTTCCTGACGCTTTGCTTTTTTCAATTGGCGACCACCATACCATGAACGTTCAAAATCGTCGGCTTTTAGTGTTTTTCCCCATTCCTCAATACGCTGATTTTGTCTTTGCTGCATTTCCAGCATGCCCTGCTGGATTTCAGCCTTAGTAAAAGGCTTGATCACCTCAACCTTCGGTACAACTGGAACATTTTCTGTAGTTGCAGTGACGGTCACTGGTGTCTGTTCTGTTGTGTTCGATACGGTTGGATTAGCCCAACTCATTGATGAAATGAATCCGGTCGCAATCACGACACCAAAAGCTTTTAAATTTATAGATTTCAAGTTTTAAGTACCCGTTTTATTTCTTCACAGTGTTCTTATACACATTTTTATATTGATGCTGAAGTTTTTAAGCCCTTATTTTACAAAACTTCATTGCTGTAAACGGTTCACTGTGTTCACTCCCAATAAAAAACCGCTCGATAGAGCGGCATTTTGAACAGATCACACTTAGACCAATTCTTTAAAGTCTTGCTGACGCCAAGCTTCATATAAAATCACAGCAGTAGCATTGGACAAGTTTAAACTGCGTGAATTTGGTGCCATCGGCAGGCGAATCCAATGTTCTTTCGGGAACATCATACGGACATCTTCCGGCAAACCACGTGTTTCTGGCCCCATCAACAGCGCCACAGGACGATTTAAATTAGAGGTATGCGGTGTTTCAAAACCTTTGGTGGTTAATGGATAAATGGCATCCATCTCAATACCTTGTGCTTTTAAGCCAGCAAGGCATTCTTCAAAGTTTTCCCACACTTTCATGTGCGCCCATTCATGATAATCCAAACCGGCGCGGCGAAGTTTTTTATCATCCAGCTCAAAGCCTAATGGCTTGACCAAATGCAACTGCGCTCCAGTATTGGCACATAAACGAATGATATTCCCTGTATTTGCAGGAATTTCTGGCTCGTATAAAACAACATGGATCACAGTTTTTTTCTCTACTCTTTAGTTAAATAATGGCTTAAAACTCAGGCTATAGTTACAAAGCTAAAGCATAAGTTTAGATGATACTACAAGCGCTTGTTTATCCTCTTTGCTTAGCTTTCGCTTTACACGAGGACAATCCACTTACTCATATCCTTTGTACTTAGCTTTCGCCTTGCAATTGGACAATTCAGCAGCTTGCTTATCCTCTTTGCTCAGGCATAGCCTTCGTCTTGCATGTGGACAATTCAGCAGCCTGCTTATCCTCTTTGCTCAGGCATAGCCTTCGCCTTGCGCTCGGGCAACGCGTTGCGTTGCTTACCCTCGCTCATGCCATTGAAGTTGTTCACGCAGACTCACCACATCACCAATAATCGTCAATGTAGGCGCCTGAATTTGGTATTCACTGACTTTAGATGCAATATCTGCCAATGTCCCAACCACGACTTTTTGTTCAGGTGTCGTCCCTTTAGAGACCAATGCGACAGGCATGTCTGGACGCTGCCCATGCGCAATGAGTTTCTCACAAATTTTTTCTAGACCGACCAAGCCCATATACAGCACGAGCGTTTGATTTTGATAAACCAACTCATTCCAAGGTAGCTCAGGTGAGCCTTCTTTGAGATGCCCTGTCAAGAAGCGTACACTTTGCGCATAATCTCGATGCGTTAAAGGAATCCCTGCATAAGCCGAACATCCAGAGGCAGCAGTAATTCCCGGAACGACTTGGAAGGCAACGCCTGCCGCAAAGAGTTCCTGAATTTCTTCACCGCCGCGGCCAAAGATGAACGGATCTCCACCTTTTAAGCGGCAGACGCGTTTGCCTTCACTTGCGTATTTTACCAGTAAGGCATTAATGCCTTCTTGCGGAACAGCATGATTGGATCGTGCTTTACCTACATAGATTTTTTCAGCGTCACGGCGGCAGAGGTCCATAATCGGCTGAGAAACCAAACGGTCATAGATCACCACATCCGCTTGCTGCATTAAACGCAGAGCTTTTAAGGTCAACAGTTCAGGATCACCCGGCCCGGCCCCAACCAAATACACCTCACCTTTCGGCTGTTTCCATTCCAATAAGGCCTGTTCAATCAAACGATTGGCTTCAGTCAAATTGTCATTGAATACTTGCTCTTTGAGCGGACTTGCATACAAATCTTCCCAAAAAATACGGCGTTCATCTGGATTGACGATTTTGGCTTTAACAGCTGCGCGCCATTGGCCTGAGAACTCAGCCAGTTTGCCCATGCCATGTGGAATTGAGCTTTCTAACTGGGTGCGGATTTGGCGTGAAAGCACTGGCGATGTGCCATTAGATGCAACAGAGATGACCAGCGGAGAACGGTCAATTATCGCAGGAACCATAAAACGGCAATGCGGCGGATCATCAACACTATTGACCAAGACATTTTCAGCTTCGCAGGCTTCAAATACCGCCTGATTGACTGCTTTGTCATTGGTTGCTGCAATCACTAAACGAAATTGACGAAGCTCAATGGCATTTTCTTGATAAACCGATTCGTGATAAATCGAGTTGAGATATTGACCTTGAGTTTGATTAACCAAGCTCAATAAATCATTTTCAATTTCGGGTGAGCAAACTGTCAGCTGAGCGCCCGCTTTTGCAAGCAGCACAGCCTTTCTATATGCAATTCGACCACCACCAACAATCAGACAAGGTTGCTGCTGCAACTTCAAAGAGATTGGAAAGATATCCACACACGACCTCAATAGTTTAAATCTGATTGTCTTAAGCAATTTTTGTGCACAAATGTATGCACTTTATCGACTATTAATCGATAAATTCAGCACCGCCCATATATGGACGAAGTACTGCTGGAATTTCAATTGAACCGTCTGCACGTTGATAATTTTCCATCACGGCAAGTAAAGTACGGCCAACTGCCAAACCTGAACCATTTAGCGTGTGTACAAACTCAGTTTTCTTTTGGTCAGTACGGTAACGTGCTTTCATGCGACGTGCTTGGAAGTCACCCATGCATGAGCAAGATGAAATTTCACGGTAGGTATTTTGACTTGGCACCCAAACTTCTAAATCATAAGTTTTGATTGCACCAAAGCCCATGTCTCCGCCACACAGAACGACTTTACGGTATGGTAAGCCTAATGCTTGAAGAATACCTTCGGCATGACCCGTTAATTCTTCCAAAGCATCCATCGAAGTTTCAGGTTTTACAATCTGAACCATTTCTACTTTGTCAAATTGGTGTTGACGGATCAAACCACGTGTATCACGGCCATACGAACCCGCTTCGCTACGGAAACATGGCGTATGTGCTGCATATTTTAAAGGTAGACGTTCTGGGTCAATGATTTCATCACGCACGAAGTTAGTTACAGGGACTTCAGCTGTAGGAATCAAGTAATATTCTTTTTCACCTTGAAGTTTAAATAAATCTTCTTCAAATTTAGGCAATTGGCCTGTACCACGTAAAGAGTCTGCATTAACTAAATACGGTACATACGCTTCGGTATAGCCATTTTCCAAGGTATGTGTATTTAACATAAATTGGGTAATTGCTCGTTGTAAACGCGCCAATGGGCCTTTGAGTACGCTAAAACGGGTACCAGTCAATTTAGTCGCGGTTTCAAATTCTAAACCGCCCATCATTTCACCAAGGTCAGTATGGTCTTTGATCTCAAAATCAAACTGACGCGGTGTACCCCATTTTAGAACTTCAACATTGTCATTTTCGTCTTTACCTTCTGGCACAGACTCATGAGGTAAGTTCGGAATCGATAAAGATTTGGCTTCGAGTTCAGCCTGAAGGTCAGAAAGTGCGAGTTCAGCCGCTTTAATTTCATCGCCAATAGCAGACATACGTGCCATGATTTCAGATGCATCACCGCCAGCTTTTTTAATTTGACCAACTTGTTTTGCACCAGCATTACGTTCAGCTTGTAACGACTCAGTTTTAGACTGAATTTCCTTACGGCGAGCTTCAAGGTCTGCCCACTCTGCTACGTTGAGTTGAACACCACGTTTTGCTAAGGCTAAGTTTACAGCCTCAATATTATTTCTGAGTAATTTCGGGTCGATCATAGCCAATCTTAAGTAAAGAAAAAAACTGGCTATAGTGTAAGCTCTTAACACTCAAAAATACAGTGACCGAGCTTACAGCTGCCCCTTATTAGACCAATAATCTTGCTTCAAATTGTCTTATTTGGTGTCGTAATTTGGCAAACTTGGTAAATATTCAGGTTTAAATAGTCCTTTAGCCGTAAAATATGGAAGTTTTAGCTCAGGCATGCCCTCCGCATAACTCGCCAATTCATACAGTGGATAAGCAAATACAATCCCGTTCGCACCATAATAAAAATTATCGCTTAACTGAAGTTTTGAACGTTCAATATCATGACTATCTAACCACATATAGTTGGCATCAAAAAGTGCGCTAATCACTTTCGCATCTGCACCTTTGACCAAGACATCTTGTAAAGCCAAACGTTTTTTGGCTTTTAAATCAAAATTGACATATTCAACATGGGACATACCATGAGCCGCATGCGCTGCGTAGGTATAGCTTTCGATTGCAAAAGTTGCGATATGTCCCCACTGACTAATGTATCGAACAGAAGTGGTACTTTGACTTAAGCCTGCATCCGTCTTGTCCGATAAATCAATTTTTTGATTCGGCTCAGTTGAAAATGCAATTGGATCTGCCTTTTTAATCCGGTCAGTAAAATATTGATTGATCCAATCAACATTGGTTTCAACCGTTTGAATCGTATATTGGGTACAACCTTCCGCATCGCAAACTTGTGCTTTCGGCAATTGCATTGCAACAGATTTAGATTGAATAAGTGGAATCGCATCAGCGACGACCGCTGGCTTCTGTTCCGTCGTTTCACCTTCAACAGGTTCATTTCGAGGATGACAGGCCGTTAATGACCCGACTAAAACCACAGCTGAAACAGCCCAAGCTATATTATTCATATGATTTTTTTTCATCCCAAAATTCCCTATAGCAACAGTCAAAACCACAAGTCACTTCATTTAAGCAAACTGTGAATATCAGCATACTACTAAATTTCACTTAAATTCAGCTTGCTTGCTTTACATTTCTCCATAAAAAAAGCAGACCGATGTCTGCTTTTTTTCGTTCATGACAATTATTGATCAATAATGTCCGTACCTTTTGGAGGTACAAAATTAAAGGTTGATGCTGGAATAGACGCATTCACCTTCACATTATTGAAACGTACATGCGTTGTTTGACCTAATGAGTCTTGGAGAATCATTAAAGTCGGCGCATTTTTCGCACCAAAACTAATAGTTAAGCTTTGAAACACACCATCATCACTTTTTGGATATAAAGTGTAGTAAGTTTTGGTCTTATTCGGCTGTGTAATACGATAAGACTTCATGATTTGAGCCGTATTACCTGACAATAATAATGCAGGTGTATTCGCAACTTGGTCATCTAAGCTTTGGCGTACCGCTTGTTGTAGGTCTGGGTCATAAATCCAAACTGTTTTACCTGTAGTCGCAATGGTTTGCTTAGATGGGCTGGTTGTTTCCCAATAGAATTTACCCGGACGCTGAACTTTCATGACCCCAGTAAAAGTTTGGTTCATATGCTGCGCACTTAAACCTTTCTTTTGAGTAGCTTTCGGGTTGGTCACTTTTGTAGTTTGCTGAAAGTTAGCTGTAAAACTTTTAATACCCGATAATTGTTTCACCAAATTGGCAGTTGCCTGCTGCTCCGACGCTGCAACTGGTGCCGCGAATACTGTCGTACTCATAACCGGTGCCAGTGTCGCTGCACCTAATGCCATAGCACAGATGGTTTTACGAAGCATTTTCATAGATTCACCTTTTATATTTGCATCAACGCAATTTGTTAGATGGCTCCATCTTAAACCACTTTCATTGACTAAATTTAGAGAAAATAAGAAGTTTTGTATGGTTATTAATGCAAATTGCTGTTTTTTATTCATCATGATGGAGAAATATAAAATAAAAAGGCACTTAATTTGACTCAAATGCCTTTCAAATAATTAAACCATGATTTAGCAATTTTAATAATCCAATATTGAGTTATTTCCATTGCCAACCGATCGATGCACCAGCGCCAAAGTCACCTTCAGAATTCCCTGTTGCAGCCAATTTATACACATATTTATTGGTTTCAGTCACTCCACTGAAACCAACTGCATAGCCTTGTGAACCTTCCCAAGCCCCCATACCTACGCTAAACATGTTGTATCCGGCATCTGTGGGTTGCGGTAAGGAGGCGATTGCAATACTTGAAGCAACAGCACCGTAAACATTATCTTTAAATTTATTGAAATTATGGTTCAATTCATTCACACGTTGATTGGTATAACTATTGGCTTGATTAAGTACATTTGCCCCATGCTGATCTGTATATGCTTTTGAACTATTTAACACTTCTAGATCTGCTTGACGCATTTGTTTCACGTTTACCGCATCGGTGTCTGCCGTACCTGCTGCCACATGGATAATTTGCCGCTCTACACCAGCCGAGCCAACGGAAACCGTATTATTGCGGTCAGAGCTTGAACCATTGCCAAGTACAATAGCATTATTTGCAGAGGTGTTGATATTGTTACCAACCACATAGGTATTATTACCTGTGACTGTTTGAACCTACAGCACCAGATCCATCACCACTGACTGTATTGTTTACACCGAGGGCAGTAGACTGATTGCCATCAGCTTTATTACCTGCACCAACTGCAATCGCATTTTGTCCATTCGCAGTTGGTTTAGGTGCGGTATTAGCAACGTTTGATTGTATTTTAATGTACGGATCTGTTCCTTTTAAGCTCAATAACCAGTTCACTTCAGTACCTACAAATCCATTTTTTATCGTAAGTTCATATGCACTGAAACCATTTTCACCAGTTAGTCCTTGTGCGCCAACTGCACCACGTAGACTTTCTAACCATTGGTCTTCATTGCCTTCATAACCATTGCTCACCGCAACTTGATAAGCACTTGCACCATCTAGACCATTGCTGCCATTCAGACCGTTCAACCCATCCTTACCATCGATGCCGTCTCGGCCATTGAGTCCATCTTTACCAGTAGCACCTGTTGCTCCTGTATCGCCTTTTTCACCAGCAGGACCTTGAGGACCTATTGGCCCTTCTGGGCCAGGAATTCCACTATTGCAACGATTACAAGTATGCTCAGGTATAACGAGCCATTCCACCAGCCCATGCAATTGAACCTAGAGAAAGCAAAATACTCACAGCAAGTAATTTTGGTACAGCTTTAATAGCGATTGAAGTTGTTTCACCAAGTCCTAGTGTCTTTTCAAATTCAATTTGTTGGCTTTTATCAGGACAATTCCTTTTCTGATAGTCAGCACCGATAAAAACTGTATTCAATATTTTATTCATGTCCCTATCCTTTTTTTGTATTTGTACTCCTCTATTACGCCCTTTATGTTTTGTGATTTAAATCACTATTTATAGTGATTTATTGATACATATAACGTTTGTAACAATCTAAAAAATACCTCACATTTTATTCAGACGAAAAAAAAACCCGCAAAAATGCGGGTTTTTTTCTATTCAAGCTTACGCTTCAACAGATACGTAGCGACGACCGAATTGGCCTTTCACTTCGAATTTCACAACGCCGTCAGCAGTTGCAAATAAAGTATGGTCACGGCCCATACCTACATTTACACCAGCGTGGAATTCAGTACCACGTTGACGAACGATGATGTTACCAGCAGTCACAGATTGACCGCCGTAGATTTTAACACCCAACATTTTTGGGTTCGAGTCACGACCGTTTTTAGTCGAACCACCGGCTTTTTTAGTTGCCATGTCTACTTACTCCTCGTAATTAGCCTGAAATAGCTGTAATTTTCAACTCAGTGAACCATTGACGGTGACCTTGTTGTTTACGATAGTGTTTACGACGACGCATTTTGATGATGCGGATTTTGTCGTGACGACCATGGCTAACTACTTCAGCAGTTACTTTAGCGCCAGCTACTACTGGTGCACCAATTTGAATGCTGTCACCGTTAACAAGCATCAACACGTCATCAAAAGTAACAGTTGAGCCAGTTTCAGCTTTCAATAATTCTACTTTAAGGGTTTCACCCTCAACTACACGGTGTTGTTTACCACCGCTTTGGATTACTGCGTACATTTAAGTACTCCAAACATGCCCGTGTTGTCGTGCCGGTAAAGGGATATACCGATCTTAAAACGATCGTCACTGGGGTTTCGCAAAGGCAAAGATTTTAAGGGATAACCCGAAAAACAACAAGTCATTTCCGTAAAATATTAGATGAGTATGCGTTTATTATATAAACAGTGTCATTAAAAGTATTAAAATGAGTGATCTATTTCACTTACCATGTTTTTTTGCAAGGTTTGACATAGATTTTTAGCAACGATTCGCTAATATACTCTGGACTGACATCAACAACATGCTGTTCAAACAACATGCTAAAGATAAAAGTCTGTTAAAAAATAAGTACAATACTTCCGCTTGATGAAAAAAATCACTTAAGATTAAGTCAATTGAGTAAGTTCTTATCTGTTATTCATATAACAAATTGCTACACTACGTCTGTAATTCAAAAATTATTGAGGTTTCTCTTCATATGACCATCGACTTTAAGCAAGATATTCTCGCGCCTGTTGCTACTGACTTTGCTGCGATGGACAAATTTATTAATGAAGGGATCACGTCTAAAGTTGCCTTGGTCATGGCAGTCAGTAAACATGTAGTTGAAGCAGGCGGTAAACGCATGCGTCCCATTATGTGCTTACTTGCAGCAAAGGCATGTGGCGCAGAAGATTTAGAAAAACACCGTAAACTTGCAGCAATTATTGAAATGCTACATACCGCAACCTTGGTTCATGACGACGTAGTCGATGAATCGGGATTACGCCGTGGTCGCCCAACCGCAAATGCGACATGGAATAATCAAACTGCCGTACTAGTGGGTGATTTTTTGATTTCTCGCGCTTTTGATTTATTGGTGGATCTAGACAGCAAAGTATTACTCAAAGACTTTTCAACAGGTACCTGTGAAATTGCTGAAGGTGAAGTTTTACAACTTCAATCACAGCACCAACCTGAAACTACTGAACAAACCTATTTAGATATTATTCACGGCAAAACATCACGTTTATTTGAGCTCGCTACCGAAGGTGCCGCGATTTTGACGGGTACACCAGAGTACCGTGAACCGCTTAGAAAATTTGCCGGACACTTTGGAAATGCCTTTCAGATTATTGACGATATTTTAGATTACACCTCAGACGCTGAAACATTAGGTAAAAATATTGGTGATGATTTAATGGAAGGTAAACCAACTTTACCTTTAATCTCTGCCTTAAAGAATACCACTGGCGAAGAACATGACATTATTCGCCGCAGTATTGCCACAGGTGGTACGGCAGATTTAGAGCGTGTTATTCAGATTGTACAAAGCTCTGGGGCACTTGATTATTGTAGCCAACGAGCGACTGAAGAAACTGAGGCAGCACTAGCCGCTTTAGCAGCGCTACCAGATACTGAATATCGTCAAGCTTTAATCAACCTCGCAAACTTGGCATTACACCGAATTCAATAATTAACAATATTCATCGTAATTCCCCTTGCCTATGCATATAAAACTCAATGATATCTTTTTGACCATGCAGCAACAGCTCGATACCCCTCGGGCTGTGCTGGATGAAAACTTGCTGATCGAATTGGTCAACCGAATTCGACCAGAAGATACAAAAAATACCGACGAAATTAAGAAAAAATTTCAGGCTTTCATCCAAGCTTTACTCATCACGCCAGATGCAGCCTCTACCCTGCAAAGTTTTGTCCTAAAGCTCATTAGCCGATATAAACAAACCAGTTTATATGCGGACACGGGTATTTTGTCTCTCGATGGTTTCTGGGGACAACTGTTCCAACGGCTTGGCGCACATTTTCTTCCTCTGATCAATGACGAAACTCAATTACAAGATTTAGTCCGTCGAGTTTTTTATCGTCATAGCGACAAATATTGGCTGGACAGTATTGATGATCAGCAATGGATGCAGCTCTTTCGACTATTTAATCAAGGTCATAGCAATCAGGAAGAAAAAAAGAAAATTCGCCGTGAGTTAATTAAAGCCATTACCGTTTTGTCCTATCGGGTAAGTGGTATTGGCTTATATCCTGAATTTATTAATGCACAGCCTGAACTGACTGAATATGAATCACCTTTTTTGGTGCAAAACCGTGAAATAAATGATTTTATTCAGCAGTATAAAAAGCTCCATCAAAGTGCTGAAGAAATGAGTGCTGTGCTACCGCCAGATGCTTCTCAAGCGTTGGTAATGCTGGAACAATGTCGTGATGTGGTGCTGAAGATTCGGCGTGCGACCAAACGAATTGGCGTAAGTGTCAGCCTGACTTACTTATTGTCGCTTTTAGAACAGTGTTTAGATCGCTTAGAAATCTTACTCAACCTGATTGTTGAAGAAGATGATGTCCGCTATGTGTCTATGGGGAGTTTACTCAGTGATGTGACGTCAGCGATTTATAGCGAACGCAGTGTGCGCGATTTGCTCGCCACCAATAGTGAATTGGTTGCCCTACAAGTCACCGAAAACGCAAGTAAAACTGGCGAACACTATGTAAGTACGGACAAACAAGGCTTTATGAGCATGTACCGATCTGCGGCAGGTGCCGGTGTGATCATTGCATGTATGGCAACTTTAAAAGTGCTGATGGCCCGTGTCAGCATGGCACCGCTCATGCAAGCCATTTCATATAGTCTGAACTACTCTTTCGGCTTTATGCTGATTCATGTCTTACATTTTACTGTTGCCACTAAACAGCCTGCGATGACAGCTGCCGCCCTTGCCTCGACGGTTCAGCATCGTAAAGGCTCGAAAATGGCGCAGATTGCCGAGCTTGCCGCGCTGATTATTAATATCATTCGAACCCAGTTTATTGCAATCTTAGGCAACATCAGTATTGCGATTCCTGTTGCAGCATTGATCGCATTAAGTTGGGACATGGCTTTACATGAGCCATTAATGAATCATGCAAAAGCAGCTAAAACCTTACACGACCTCAATCCATTTACCTCACTGGCTGTGCCACATGCTGCGATAGCTGGAGTATGTTTGTTTTTATCAGGTTTGCTTGCTGGGTACTTTGACAACATGGCGATCTATCGCAAAGTTGGACCACGGATTCAAGCACATCCAAAGTTAAAACGCATCATGGGTCAAGAGAGACTGGATAAGCTTGCCGCTTACATTGAGCGAAACTTAGGTGCTTTAGCAGGTAACTTCTTATTCGGGATCATGCTGGGCAGTATGGGAACAATTGGATTTATTTTTGGTTTACCTTTAGATATTCGCCATATCGCCTTCGCCTCGGCCAACTTCATTCAAGGCCTCATCAATATTAATGGTTCACCAGACATTGGCTTAATCATTGTGTCATTCTTAGGGGTTATTCTGATCGGTCTTACCAACTTATTCGTCAGTTTCACGTTAACCATTATTGTGGCACTACGGGCACGTCGCGTAAGATTTGAACAATGGAAACCACTGGCTAAACTGGTGATGACTCATTTTCTAACGCGACCAAGTGATTTTTTCTGGCCACCGAAAACCCCACTTGAAGTTGAAGATGGCACACAAGCCAGCAAGAACAATCATTAGCAGATTTGTGTTTTATTTTAGTAAGATGTGAATGAACGCAAAAAATAAAATCAGTATGATTTACACATACTTGAAATAAAGTGTACTGATGAGTACACTTTAGTCCATTAATTAACCGAGCTCAAACCGGTTAAAATGACAAGGAATAAAATATGCCACGAACGCTACTGTTTGTTGGTTTTTTTGCATTAATTATCAGTGTGTTGTCGCTTTATTCTAGCCATTTAAATCTATTAGATTTGAGTATCGTGGAATGGATGAGTCAGCACCGTATTGCTGTTTTTAATCAAATTGCCATCGGACTTTCGGCGCTAGGGGGCATGCCTTTTGTATTATTTTTCACCACGCTATGGTGTTTACACTTTGCGTGGTATAAAAAATACACAGAGATTGTTTTTATCAGTATAGGGATCTTTGGAAGTATCGGCCTTGCATGGTTGCTTAAATTTACGTTCACCAGACCGCGTCCCCCAGAAATGTACCATCTTGTAGTGTCTTACGGGAGTTCATTCCCAAGCGCACACAGTTGTTATGCTGCATCGCTTGCGTGTCTGATGATCTTGATTTACCGACAACATGCTCAACATCGCTTGATCACCATTTTGGCATTGTTATGGATGCTGTGTATGGGTGTTTCGCGAGTATATGTTGGGGTTCATTTTCCGACAGATGTCTTATCCGGTTGGAGCATAAGTTTTATTTGGATCGCGCTACTTTATTTGAGTTACATCAAAATCAGTAAAGCGTAAACAAATGAATAATTTAGATAAATATCTAATTGAGGTGGAACAATGATGTCTGCAAAGCTTTGGGCTCCCGCCCTGACTGCTTGCGCATTGGCAACAAGTATTGCACTTGTTGGTTGTAGCAAAGATCCTAAAGATGCACAGCAAGCTGCTGCTGCACAGCAAATGCCACCAACTGAAGTCGGTGTCATTGTTGCCCAACCGCAAAGCGTTGAACAATCTGTTGAACTTTCAGGCCGTACATCTGCCTATGAAATTTCAGAAGTACGTCCACAAACCAGTGGTGTAGTACTGAAACGTCTATTTGCAGAAGGTAGCTATGTTCGAGAAGGACAAGCCTTGTACGAGATCGACTCGCGTACAAACCGTGCTTCAGCTGACAGTGCTCGTGCTGCTTTAAGACGTCAACAAGCAAATTTAGGCGTGTTACGTGTTAAAGAAGGTCGCTACCGTCAGCTTGTTGGCTCAAATGCGATTTCAAAACAAGAATACGACGATATTGTTGCTCAAGTTAAACTGGCTGAAGCAGACGTTGCTGCATCTCAGGCAGAACTTAAAAATGCAGAAATTAATTTAGGTTATTCAACTGTACGTGCGCCAATTTCGGGTCAAACAAACCGTTCAACTGTGACTGCTGGTGCATTAGTTACTGCATCTCAAGCTGATCCATTGGTAACAATTCAACGTCTTGATCCAATGTACGTTGACATTAACCAATCAAGTGCTGAACTTCTTCGCTTACGTCAACAATTAAGCCAAGGCAACTTAGACAGCAGTAATAACACCAAAGTGAAATTACGTCTTGAAGATGGTAGCGAATACCCAATTGAAGGTCGTCTTGCATTTTCTGATGCGAGTGTAAACCCAGATACAGGTACGGTTACACTTCGTGCTGTTTTTTCTAACCCGAATCATTTATTACTTCCGGGTATGTTTGCCAATGCTCGCATCGTTCAAGGTGTGATTCCAAATGCTTACCTGATTCCACAAGCTGCCATTACGCGTACCCCTACAGGTCAAGCGATTGCAATGATTGTAAATGCAAAAGGTGCTGTTGAATCTCGTCCTGTAACCACTGTTGGTACGCAAGGTTCGAATTGGATCGTTACTCAAGGCTTAAACACTGGCGATAAAGTGATTGTTGACGGCATTGCGAAAGTTAAGCCAGAACAACAAGTTGTAGCCAAACCGTATCAACCTCAGGCTGCTGCACCTCAAGGTGCGCAACAACCTGCTGCAGCAAAGCCAGATGCTAAAGCCGCAGAACAAGCAGCGCCTAAAACTGAACAAAAAGCTACTTCAAACGCATAGGGAGTAGACTGAATGGCTCAATTCTTTATTCATCGCCCCATTTTTGCATGGGTGATTGCATTGGTGATTATGTTGGCGGGTGTACTCACGCTATCAAATATGCCAATTGCACAGTATCCGACCATTGCGCCGCCAACGGTTTCAATCTCTGCGACTTACCCTGGTGCATCTGCAGAAACAGTTGAAAACACCGTAACCCAAATCATTGAACAACAAATGAATGGTTTGGATGGCTTACGTTATATTTCGTCAAACAGTGCGGGTAACGGTCAGGCATCTATTACATTGAACTTTGAACAAGGGATCGATCCAGATATCGCCCAAGTTCAAGTCCAAAACAAACTCCAGTCTGCGACAGCGCTATTACCTGAAGATGTACAGCGTCAAGGTGTAAAAGTCACCAAATCTGGCGCAAGCTTCCTACAAGTTGTAGCATTCCACTCACCGTCGGGCAAGTTGACTGCGGACGACATTAAGGACTATGTAAACTCGAATATTTCTGAACCTCTCAGCCGTGTGGCAGGTGTAGGTGAAGTCCAAGTATTTGGTGGTTCTTATGCGATGCGTATTTGGCTAGATCCAGCCAAAATGGCAAACCTGAAAGTTACACCAAGTGATGTGGCTGCGGCTATCCGTACACAGAATGCTCAGGTTGCTGTTGGTCAGTTAGGCGGTGCGCCTGCAACTGAAGGTCAAGTACTGAACGCGACAGTTACAGCACAAAGTTTGTTGCAAACACCAGAGCAGTTTAAAAACATTTTCCTGCGTAACAGTAGTGATGGTGCTCAGGTACGTTTAGGTGATGTTGCACGTGTTGAATTAGGTGCTGACAACTATCAGTTCGACTCTAAGTTCAACAACAAACCTGCTGGTGGTGTAGCGATCAAACTAGCAACTGGTGCAAACGCATTAGATACAGCCGAAGCTGTTGAAGCACGTTTAAAAGAACTACGTCCAAACTACCCTGAAGGTTTAGAAGACACGCTTGCATTTGATACGACTCCATTCATTAAGTTATCGATTGAAAGTGTTGTACATACCCTTGTAGAAGCCGTGATTCTCGTATTCTTTGTGATGTTCTTATTCTTACAGAACTGGCGCGCAACGATTATTCCGACATTGGCTGTACCTGTAGTGGTATTGGGTACTTTTGCTGTCATTAACATGTTTGGTTTCTCGATCAACACACTCACCATGTTCGCGATGGTACTGGCGATTGGTCTCCTCGTGGATGATGCTATTGTTGTCGTAGAGAACGTTGAACGTGTCATGGTTGAAGATCATCTTGACCCAGTGACTGCAACTGAAATCTCAATGAAACAGATCTCGGGTGCCCTTATCGGTATTACCTCTGTGTTAACCGCTGTATTCGTGCCGATGGCATTCTTCGGTGGTACGACAGGTGTAATTTATCGTCAGTTCTCAATCACGCTGGTAACAGCAATGATTCTGTCATTGATTGTGGCATTGACCTTTACCCCTGCCCTATGTGCGACCATGTTGAAACAACATGATCCAAACAAACCAGAAAGCAACAATATCTTTGCCCGTTTCTTCCGTTGGTTTAACAGCTCTTTTGATAAAGTTGCGCATAAATACCAAGGCGGCGTGAACTTCATGACACACCACAAGATTTTCTCTGGTGTGATTTATGCAGTTGTAATCGGGTTATTAGTGCTTTTATTCCAAAAGTTACCATCATCATTCTTACCTGAAGAAGACCAAGGTGTTGTAATGACACTGGTACAGTTACCACCGAATGCCTCACTTGAGCGTACGGATAAAACTGTCACTGCAATGACCGATTACTTCCTGAAAAACGAAGAAAAATATGTCGATTCTGTATTCAGTGTTGCCGGTTTCTCGTTCACAGGTGTAGGTCAAAACGCAGGTCTTGCATTCATCAAGTTAAAAGATTGGGAAGACCGTACATCACCTGAATCTCAAGTGGGTGCGATTATTCAACGTGGTATGGCATTGAACATGATCGTGAAGGATGCTTCATACATCATGCCAATCCAATTACCAGCAATGCCTGAATTGGGTGTAACTGCCGGCTTCAACTTGCAGTTAAAAGCTTCTGCAGGTCAAACCCATCAACAACTTATCGATGCCCGTAATATGGTGCTCGGTATGGCTGCTCAAGATAAACGCCTCATGGGTGTTCGTCCTAACGGTCAAGAAGATACGCCACAGTACAAAATCACGATTGACCAAGCTCAAGCTGGTGCAATGGGTGTGAGTATTTCTGAGATTAACACCACAATGGGTATGGCATGGGGTGGTTCTTACATCAATGACTTCGTTGACCGTGGTCGTGTGAAGAAAGTCTATGTACAAGGTGAAGCTGCGGCACGTATGATGCCTGAAGACCTGAGCCAGTGGTATGTCCGTAACAACCAAGGCACAATGGTTCCATTCTCGACATTCGCTACTGGTGAATGGACTTATGGTTCACCGCGTCTTGAACGTTATAACGGTATCGCATCTGTGAACATTCAAGGTTCACCGGGTGTGGGTGTAAGTTCGGGCGATGCGATGAAAGCGATGGAAGAAATTGTACAAAAACTTCCTTCGATGGGCGTTCAAGGCTTTGACTATGAATGGACTGGTTTATCTCTAGAAGAACGTGAGTCTGGCGCACAAGCACCATTCCTATACGCACTTTCATTGTTAATCGTCTTCCTATGTCTTGCTGCCTTGTATGAAAGCTGGTCTATTCCGTTCTCAGTATTACTGGTTGTACCATTAGGTGTATTGGGTGCGTTATTACTGACTTTCCTTGGAATGGTGTTCTTCAAAAATCCAAACTTGGCGAATAACATTTACTTCCAGGTGGCTATTATTGCCGTCATTGGTTTGTCCGCGAAGAATGCGATCTTGATCGTAGAATTCGCCAAAGAACTTCAAGAAAAAGGTGAAGATCTGTTTGACGCAACATTGCATGCCGCTAAAATGCGTCTACGTCCAATTATCATGACCACTTTAGCCTTTGGTTTTGGTGTACTTCCGCTTGCACTTTCTTCGGGTGCAGGTGCAGGTAGTCAGCACTCCGTAGGTTATGGTGTATTGGGTGGCGTAATCAGTTCTACCCTACTTGGTATCTTCTTTATTCCTGTGTTCTATGTATGGATCCGAAGTATCTTTAAGTACAAACCAAAACAACAAAATAATCAGGAGCATTTATCGTGATGCAAAATGTATGGTCTATTGCAGGTCGTAGCATTGCGGTTTCTTCACTTGCGCTTGCTTTGGCTGCCTGCCAAAGCATGCGTGGTCCAGAGCCGGTTGTTCAGACCAATATCCCCGAAAGCTACACAGCAAGTGCTTCTGGTACTTCTGTTGCTGAACAAGGATATAAAGATTTCTTTGCTGACCAACGTCTGGTACAAGTTCTTGACTTAGCTTTAGCCAATAACCGTGACCTACGTACGGCTGCTTTAAATATTGAACGTGCACAGCAACAGTATCAAATCACTGCCAATGGTCAATTACCAACCATTGGTGCAAGTGGTAGTGTACTTCGTCAAGACACGTTGAATACACAAAAGCCTATCACCTCTTATAATGTCGGTTTAGGTGTCACTGCCTATGAACTTGATTTTTGGGGTCGTGTACGTAGCTTAAAAGACAATGCTTTGGACAGTTACCTTGCAACTGCAAGTGCCCGTGATGCAACACAAATTGCGTTGATCGGTCAAGTGGCTCAAGCATGGTTAAACTACGCGTATGCCAATTCGAACTTGAAGCTTGCGGATCAAACCTTAAAAGCTCAGCTTGAATCTTACAACCTCAACAAAAAGCGTTTTGATGTCGGTATTGACAGTGAAGTTCCTGTTCGTCAGGCTCAAATTTCTGTAGAAACTGCACGTAATGATGTTGCAAACTACAAGACTCAAATTGCTCAAGCGCAAAACTTATTGAACCTATTAGTGGGTCAACAAGTACCTGCGAACTTGCTGCCGAACCAACGTGTCAATCGAATTACTTCGACCAATACCATTGGTTCAGGTATTCCAAGTGACTTGTTGAACAACCGTCCAGATGTCCGTGCAGCTGAATATAAACTGTCTGCTGCCGGTGCGAACATTGGTGCAGCTAAAGCACGTCTGTTCCCTACGATTAGCCTGACAGGTTCTGCGGGTTATGCTTCAACGGACTTAGGTGATCTATTTAAATCAGGCAACTTTGTATGGTCTGCTGGCCCTAGCCTAGATATTCCAATCTTCGACTGGGGTACACGTCAGGCCAATATTAAAGTTTCTGAAACTGACCAGAAAATTGCATTGTCTGATTATGAAAAATCAGTTCAGTCAGCTTTCCGTGAAGTGAATGATGCGCTTGCAGTTCGCCAAAACATTGGTGACCGTATTGCAGCACAGCGCCGTTTAGTTGATGCAACCAATACAACTTACAAACTATCAAATGCCCGCTTCCGTGCTGGTATTGATAGCTACTTAACTGTACTGGATGCGCAGCGTGCATCTTATGCAGCTGAGCAAGGTTTGTTGTTGCTTGAACAAGCAAATCTCAACAACCAAGTTGAATTGTATAAAACACTTGGTGGTGGTATCAAAGCCAACACTTCTGATGCTGTGCAATACCAACCTTCTACTGCTGAGCGTAAAGCTGCATCAAAACAATAATTTGAGTTAGCCTAGCCCGTAATATTTGAAAAGCTCACTTCGGTGGGCTTTTTCATTTTTAGATCGGAGCTACAAAATAAAAATGAAGATATTGCTTTTTGCTAAAGAGTTTCCTATCTTCAATTCACCTTTTTATATTGATAACTAAAAATGCTTTTAAGTAATCTTGAATCTGTTCCGGGTCATACCATTACACAACAACTTGATGTCGTTTATGGCAGTACTGTCCGCAGTAAACATGTTGGTCGTGACTTTATGGCTGGCCTAAAAAATATCGTGGGTGGTGAACTTAAAGGTTATACAGAACTACTCGAAGAATCCCGTCAAGAAGCTATGAGCCGTATGATTGACAAAGCACGTGCCTTAGGCGCGAATGCGATCGTCGGTATCCGTTTTTCAACCTCAAATATTGCTCAAGGCGCCTCTGAATTATTTGTGTATGGCACGGCAGTTTGCGTAGAAGCCAACTCAGCAAAACTACCAGACCCATTTCCAACTCAGGACTAAGTCATGGATGCCTTTATTTTTAAAGTCCTGATCTTTGTGGTGCTCTTTTGTATTGGTTGGGGCTTTGGTCGCCATATCGAACAAAAACATCTCAAAGAACTCGAAGCTCAAGAAAAGCGATTGGCGCATATTCAAATAGACAACAACCGTTTTAAAACTACTGAACATTTCGGACAACTGATTTCAAGTAATGTAGTGATTTCACATGATTATTTTAAATATGTGATTGCCAATATTCAGAACTTCTTTGGCGGACGTTTAACCAGTTATGAAAGCATCGTCGATCGGGCACGTCGTGAAGCCGTGGTGCGTTTAAAGCAAGAAGCTGAAAAGATGGGCGCAACGCAAATTATGGGCCTGCGTTTAAGCACCACTGAGCTGGGTATGCAAGGCGGCATGGTCGAAGTCTTTGCGTATGGAACAGCAATTCAAAAGAGAGACATCTGATCTCTCTACTTCTCCCCTATTCATTTTTTACTATTTAATTTACTTTACACAATGTGTTTTCAAACTCTTCATAACTCACATTTTCATTGCGACAAACTTTAAAACAAACTTCATTAAATTTCTTTTCATCAATATTTGGATCATGATAACTAAATGCAACATCTCCAGCATAAGCACGTGCCAGATCTTGCACCACAATGTCAGCTTTACATCCATATAAAGTTGGACATGCCTCTAATGTTCCTTCGTAATACTCTTTACACTGAGTCGGTTCGACATCCACCTTATTGGGTTTTTGCATCGACACATTTAAACCATTTTCATTCATTAGAAGAAAATATTGAAGTTTTCTAAATGGTTTTAAGTCAATCTCGAGTCCCGAATGATTGATACGAGCCAATTGATCTTTGTAAGAATTATGATCATCTGAGATTAACTCTGCATTACCAGCTTTGTCGATTTTGATAAAGCTATAGTTGACAGGCATATATGCGCCACTCCCCTTATGTGCAATCACTTCGATCAAATGATCTTTCGCAATAAATGCTCCCGTAAATACAGTCGATTCAACACTGGTCAGCAACTTACCTTTCACTAAAACACAATATCCAAAACATTGATCTTTGAATCTAGCCTGATCGCCTTTAAAATCATCAACAGGATGAAATTCAGCTCGCCATTTAAAATCACCAATTTTATTCGAGCTATAAGGTAATTTATCAACATCTGAATCTTGAGGATTTTGACTGTAATACTCAGACTTCAATAATCCTTTTTCATCAAACAGTGCTTCGATCGGTAACCACCCCTCATTTGGTCCTCGCATAACAACTTCTGCACTCGCCGCTTCAACTTTAGGTTCAATCTCAACAGATTCAATAACTGGTTCTGATACAGTTCCTATTTCTTTTTCAGGCTTTTCGAGCGTTGACTTCTGCTCAATTTTTTGAGTTTTCTGTTTAAAATAAAAATATGCCACTGTACCGATTGCACCAATGATTGCGCACAAAATGATGGCTATTCCCCATTTGTTAAAATTATTCTTTTTCATTTCTTATAATCTCGTTACTCATTAAAAAAGTCACTGTTAAGAGTGACTTTTAAACTATTTAAACTTGATAAAATTTACTTCACTTTGGTTTTACGAATCATTTTATATAACGTTGTCGGTGATAATCGAGATACCCAAACACCGAGCTTTTCTTTAGAACCACCCACCACGATGTATTCTTCCCCACGTTGCAAAGATTGCACCACCGTTTCGGCAAACTCATTGGCTTCTAGACCATTTTCAATGGCTTCATCCTGATGCCCTTGTGGCTTGCCGGCACCATTGAGTGCATTAAATGAAACATTGGTTTTGACAAATCCGGGGAATATCACCGATACGCCCACCCCTTGATCCGCAACTTCCGCACGTAAACTGTTTGCCCACATATGAATAGCAGCTTTTGCAGCAGAATAGGTCGCGCGGTATTGTGTCCCTAATAAGCCTGCAACACTTGAAACAAAAGCAATTCGACCAGACTTTTGTGCTAAAAATGTCGGTAAAACGGTTTTGGTTAAATAGACTTGCGAAAAATAATCTACTTCCATGATGGCACGTTCAGTTTGCATAGTCGTATCCGTGATCAATGCACGCTGACTCAATCCCGCATTATTGATTAGCCAATCAATTCGGCCTTTATGCGCAAGGACTTGTTCATAAGCATGGCGAACTTGTTCTTCATTGGTAATGTCTGCACACACTGAAAGATGCTGATCTGGATGTAATAATGAAACACGGACTTTTTCCAACTCTTCAAAACGACGTGCGGTCAAAATAACCTGCGCCCCTTGCAAAGCACATTCTTTTGCTAAAGCTTCACCCAAACCTGAAGATGCCCCAGTAATCCATACCACTTTTCCGTTCAAATCATCACGTTTTGCCATTTTGACATCCTTTTAAATAACTAATTTATTCATTTATATATATTTTATGCTTTACGTAGTACAGGCTCATTGTTCAAAAACACCATAAAATGGTCAAAGTACTGACTCATCGATTGTGCATCATAAATTTTGCCGAGTTTATCAAAACGTTTATAACCGAGTTGCGTGGTGAGATTGATGACACCGGTTAAAGTTTTATCCACCACCATGTTAAATTTCAGCATTTTTTTCGGTTCTCGCACCAAATGCGTCACCCCGGCATCGACCACTTGTGTAAATGCCTTCAATGCGAGTGGGACATATTGATTCTGCCCTTCTTTCATTTGACTAACATAGGCAAGCAAGTCGGTGGCTAAAGAGGCATCGATCGGATAATGCATATAATGCTGACCATCTTCGCTGTAAAAACGTCCATATAAATAATTTACCATCGATACAAGGCGGTCATTGCTGAAAAAAGACACCGACCACGGCATATATTTACGGGTCGTTTCACGTATTTGCTGAATAATTTTTTCAGATTCATTGTCTCCAGACTTATTCATGCGCGCCATTTGGCCAAAAACTTGATCTAAAATTTCACATGCAATATCCGCTAAATTATCCCCTAAGGCTTTGGACTGACTTTCTGTTTCACCTGCATTGAGTTTTTGATGAATCGTCTCAAAACGTTGATATGTCGTAGGTTGAATCTTTAAAGAAATAGAATAAGTCATTTGATATTGCTCCTTTTATCTTAGTTTTGGGATCAATGGATACTTCTTATCTTAGGTCCTATCATACGGACTCTTTTATTTACTGCCAAATCCTAAAAGTTAACATTCGCCCAACATCCCTAATTCACCATTTTTTTTGCTACAATAGATCTAATTTTTTATCCACTTTTGATCTGTTTAGACTATGACTGATTCAGCGCAAAATATTGCTACGACCTACGATCCGACCGAGATCGAAAAAAAATGGTACAAGACTTGGGAAGAGAGAGGCTACTTCAAGCCATCTCAAAAAGGTGATTCATTCTGTATTATGATTCCGCCACCAAACGTCACTGGTAGCTTGCATATGGGTCATGGTTTCAACAATGCCATTATGGATGCGTTGACTCGTTATAACCGCATGTCTGGCAAAAACACTCTTTGGCAGCCGGGTACCGACCATGCAGGTATCGCAACGCAAATGGTTGTTGAACGTCAATTGGGTGCTGAAGGCATCAGCCGTCACGACCTAGGCCGTGAAAAGTTCATCGAAAAAGTGTGGGAATGGAAAGAACAATCTGGCGGGAACATTACCCGTCAAATTCGTCGTCTAGGCTCATCTGTAGACTGGTCACGTGAACGCTTCACCATGGACGAGGGTCTTTCTAACGCGGTTAAAGAAGTATTTGTTAAGCTACATGAAGAAGGCTTAATTTACCGTGGTAAACGCCTTGTAAACTGGGACCCTAAACTACAAACTGCCCTTTCTGACTTAGAAGTTGAGTCTGATAAAGAAGAAGCAGGTTCACTTTGGCACTTCAAATATTTCTTTGAAGATAAGTCACTTCGTACCCATGACGGCAAAGATCACATTGTTGTGGCGACAACACGTCCTGAAACATTGCTTGGCGATACAGCTGTTGCGGTTGCGCTTGATGATGAACGCTATGCAGCGCTTGTAGGCAAAAACATCATCCTACCTATTACAGGCCGTGCTGTTCCTATCGTAAAAGACGAATATGTAGACAAAGAATTTGGTACAGGCTGTGTGAAAATCACCCCTGCGCACGACTTCAATGACTATGAAGTGGGCAAACGCTGTGAACTTCCAATCATCAACATCTTCAACAAAAATGCTGAAGTGTTGGCTGAGTTTGAATACATCGCAAAAGCGGGCGAGCAAATTTCTAAAACCATTCCTGCACCTGCGGATTACATTGGTTTAGAACGTTTTGAAGCACGTAAAAAATTGGTTGCTCAAGCGGAAGCTGAAGGCTGGTTAGACCAAATTCAACCATATACCTTGAAGCCACCTCGCGGTGACCGTTCAGGTGTGATCGTTGAACCATTACTGACTGACCAATGGTATGTAAAAATTGCACCACTTGCTGAGCCTGCAATTAAAGCGGTTAAAGATGGCGAAATTAAATTCGTTCCTGAGCAATACA
Source organism: Acinetobacter sp. YH12045 (assembly GCF_013419925.1). Lineage (NCBI taxonomy): Bacteria > Pseudomonadati > Pseudomonadota > Gammaproteobacteria > Moraxellales > Moraxellaceae > Acinetobacter > Acinetobacter sp. YH12045. The sequence continues at coordinate 88,158 of NZ_VOZE01000003.1, forward strand.
GCAACATGTACATGGCTTGGATGAACAACATTCAAGACTGGTGTATCTCACGTCAATTGTGGTGGGGTCACCGTATCCCAGCTTGGTACGATGCTGAAGGTAACGTATTTGTAGGTCGTGATGAAGCTGAAGTTCGTGCGAAAAACGGCATTGCACCTGAAGTTGAATTGAAACAAGACGAAGACGTGCTTGATACATGGTTCTCTTCTGGTCTTTGGACATTCTCAACTTTAGGTTGGACTGGCGACGCTGCGAAAGATAAAGAAAACTATTTCTTAAATACTTTCCACCCGACTGATGTACTGGTAACAGGTTTCGACATTATCTTCTTCTGGGTTGCCCGCATGATCATGATGACCATGCACTTCATGAAAAATGAAGATGGCACACCGCAAGTTCCGTTCAAAACAGTGTACGTTCACGGTTTGGTACGTGATGGCGAAGGTCAGAAGATGTCTAAATCTAAGGGCAACGTGCTTGACCCATTAGACTTGATTGACGGTGTTGATCTTGAAACTTTAGTACAAAAACGTACGACAGGTTTGATGAACCCGAAACAAGCAGCGAAGATTGAAAAATCAACCCGTAAAGAATTCCCTGAAGGTATTCAATCTTACGGCACGGACGCTGTACGTTTCACATTCTGTGCGCTTGCAAACACAGGTCGTGACATCAAGTTCGACATGAAACGTGTTGAAGGTTACCGTAACTTTGCTAACAAAATCTGGAACGCTACCCGTTTCGTGATGATGAACTGCGAAGAGCAAGTGATTGGTATCGATGCTCGTCAAGACCTTTGGGAATTGCCTGAACAGTGGATTGTTAGCCGTCTGCAAAAAGCGGAACAAGCGGTGCAAACAGCATTTGCGACTTACCGTTTAGACTTGGCTGCACAAGCGATTTACGAGTTCATTTGGAATGAATACTGTGACTGGTATGTAGAGCTGACTAAGCCTGTTCTAAATGATGAAAACGTATCAGTTGAGCGTAAAGCTGAAGTACGTCGTGTTCTTCTTGCTGTAATGGAAGCATCTTTACGTTTGGCTCATCCGTTGATGCCTTACCTAACAGAAGAAATTTGGCAAACGCTTGCGCCGAAACTGAACATTTCTGGCGAAACAATCATGTTGGCTCAGTACCCTGTTGCGGATGAAGCGAAAATCAACGAACAAGCTGAAGCAGATATGCAATGGCTGCAAGGTTTGATTGGTGCGGTACGTAATATTCGTGGTGAGATGGGTCTAGGTAATGCTCGCTTGTTGCCTGTTCTTCTTCAAAACACGACTGATGCTGAAAAAGCGCAAATCGCTCGTATTGAACCATTGTTTAAAGCATTGGCTAAAGTTGAAAGCATTACTTTCCTTTCAGATGCTGAACAACCACCATTGTCTTCTTCATCTGTCGTAGGTCACGTATCTGTATTTGTTCCAATGAAGGGCTTAATTGATCCTAAAGCGGAATTGGGTCGTCTACAAAAAGACTTAGACAAGGTTCAAAAACAGCATGACCAAATTGCGACTAAACTTTCTAACGAAGGTTTTGTGGCGAAAGCGCCTGCTGCTGTAGTTGAAGGCGAGAAAGTAAAACTTGCTGAGTTTGCTGACCAGTTAGCGAAGATTAAAGCGAATATGGAGCAGATTGCAGCGCTTTAATGTGTTGTTAAATATCTAAAAAATAAGCTAAAATCCCTTCATTATTGAGGGGATTTTTTTATGGATATAATAATTGCATTTGTAAAGTCAGACATAGGTATCACAATTGCTTGGATAGCTACTATTTTAAGTTTACTACTTACTATCTGGGCTATGCGGACTAAAAAAGCACTTACAATAGCCAATATGAGTTTAGAGAAAACGATTCAAACACTAACGCAAGAAGTTGATAATAATGAAATTAATCAAATTGGCAAAAACAATGCTTACGTAGAAAAAAATAAAGGTGGAATACACTTTAAATAAATATGAACCTACCTGCCCCACAAGAAAATATTAAAAATAAGGTAACTATCTCTAAACAGATAGGAAACACTTATTTCTCAACCAACCCTGAATTATTAATAGGTTCAGCTATTAATGAACTCTTAAATACGTTAACTAAAAAACCACGGACATTCCAAGCAAAAAGAAGAAGACCATCTGCAGATACAATTATTAAAATTGAATACAATAATCTGAAGGCACGTCAAAATATAGTTCAAACTTATCAAAATTACTCTCTACAAATTGAAGAATCTTTCATAGACATTGACCAGCAGATTATTAATGGTAAAACAATTATTCTAGAGAATCTTCAGAATCTATATTTTGAAGTATTAGATGAACTAGAAATTGATTATATATGTTCAGATGTAATTGATATTAATAAAATTAGAGAAAATTCAGATGATATTATTGATTATATCATTCTTAAACTAAAAAACTTATCAGTCGAATCTAATAACTGTAATTTAAATCACGAAGCTATCGATATCGGTATTAAAGTTGTCGTAGCACATGCGTTTATTGAATGCATTATTATGGAGAATCCTATTCCATGATTCCGGAAGTTGGTACAAATCCAGAAATTAACATACTAACTATTGGTGCTAAAATTTTAATTTATTTAAGTCAAAAAAATCAGTGTTGTACTATAGATAGTTTATTTGAATATTTTCAAAAAAACTTTAATCTTTCGCTAGACCACATCATTTTAAGTTTAGATTGGCTTTATATGATAAAAGCCATAAATATTAGAGAAAACCAGGTTTTTATATGCAAATCTTAAAATTAGTTATTTCTAAAAATGGCGAAACTATTAGGGAAATTCCTTTTAAAAAGGGTTTAAACCTTGTATTAAACAAATCAGAGAAATCAGCCAATACAGGCAATGGTGTTGGTAAAACCACATTATCCAAAGTAGTTGACTGCCTATTTCTTGGAAAGATTGAGCAGTTATATAGAGATTACGAATTCGGCACAGACAATATAGAAATTTTAGAATTTCTTAATAATAATGAAGTTTCAGCTACTTTATTCTATATAAATCAAAAAAAACAAAATATACAAATTTCAAGAATATTAAAAAATGAAAAAGACACATATTTCATTAATAACAACCGAACATCCAAAACAAATTATGAAAAATTCATAAAGTCAGAATTTTTTAGTATCGAGTCCCAAAAACCTACTTTGAGATCAATAATTTCAAAATTTATTAGAAACGATACGCATAAAATGCTACACACTTTGAAATTTCAAGATGCGTATACAAATGATGCACTTTTTTCAGAAGTTTTTTTATACTTATTTGGCTTCTCAAATACTCAACTATTATCAGAAAAAAAAGAAGCCTCTAATCTATTAAATAAAAGATCTAAAAATCTTGCTAGTGTTAAATATTTAGTAAAGGAACAAAATCCTAAATCAAATTTGACAAATCTATATGCTCAATCTAAAACTATAGAAGAACAAATCGTTACTTTTAGTTATGACCAAGATTCATCGAGTCCACTTAATGAATTAACTGAATTGCAAGTCAGAGAAAATAACTATAATACGGATATCTTACATATTGAACGTAAGATTGATAATATCGAAAAAACCATTCTAATTTTAAATGAGCATCCTAAAAATCAACTTTTAGAGGAATTAAATGATATCTATGCGTATGCAGGCATTGCTTTAGATAAAGCTCTACTTGATTTGTCCGAAGTCATAGACTTTCACAATAATCTACTTGATAAAAAACAAACATTTATCGGCAGAGAATTACCTATACTTAGAAATCGATTGCTCACACTTAACGAGAATATAGATCACATTCAATCTACTAAAAATACATTAATGCGAGAATTAACCTCAAATGAAAATCTTGAGTTATTGAGTAAAAAAATTAAGGAGCTATCTCAGCTACGTACTGAGATTGGAAAACTTGAGGGACTTATTGAACAGCAAATAAAGGCTGAAACAGATAAAAATTCTGCTGAAGTTAAACTTTATAAACTTAGTATTGAGGTTGCTAAGAGCTTTAATACTGTCGAAAACTTTATTAAAAAATTAAATATTGAATTTAGTAATAATTATTATTTTTTATATCATGAAAAAATTAGTTTAGATTATGAATATGATGAGAAAAAAGGTATTCTTAAATTATTCATTAATAATAATGCTAATCCAGAAGGTGGAAAGAAAAAAGCTGAAGTAATTTCTTTCGACCTAGCTTATATCACAATTTTAAATACTCTAAATATTCATAGACCTAATTTTATTTTTCATGACAGTATTGAAGATATCGATAAAAATCAAATTAAAAAAATATTTGAGTTAGCTCAAAAAATTGAAGGTTATGAAATCCTATCTATGCTTGCAGACAAAATAGATAATGATACTTTTGAAAAGTATAAAGACTGTGTAATTCTTGAGTTATCCGAAAATGAAAAATTTTTCAAAATTTAGTAATGAAGTTCCCTCTCCTCCTAGGAGATGAGCAGCACTGCTGCGTAAAGGAGAGGTGCTTTTATAAAACCCCATTCCCCAACAATACTTCCAACCCTTTTACCCTCTCCATATATTTCAGTCGTTCTTTTTCCCACTTCACTTGCTCTTTCAGCACTGAAACATCGCCATCAATCACCTTATATACATCTTTCACCTGCATATTTTTAGGCTTCGGCTTTTCACTCCAGTGGAAACTATCCGTGATGTCATCAATCTGACTTGCAAGGCGTTGGCTTTGTGCCTCAAGCGCCATTTTATAAAACTTTAAATGTTCATCGGTTAAGGCTTTAGGGCTTTTGCCTTGATTGGTCTCAAGCTGTAATTGCAACTTTAATAAATAAAACAAATCCTGTGCTTCATGGGCTTGGTTCACCACTTGCTGCAATTCGGTTTTTTCAGCTTTTTTAGTTTCATCAGGTTCGCGGTCTGGGTGAATCATGGCGGTAATTTTTAAATACACGGTTTTCAGTGATTGGTTCACTAACTTTTCAGCTTGCTCGCGTTTTTGCGCTAAGCGTCTGCGCTGATGCTCTTCTTTCTCACGTTGATATTGTTCGCTGTCCCACGCTTCATAAGACTCATTTTGTTCTGTAGTTTCTTGTTCTATATCAACATGACCTTCTACTTTGCTCTGTTCAGTTTGGGCTGACTTGGCCTTTTTATTTGGCTTTTGATTATGCGCATGGTGCTGCTGATAAAAGGCATCTACCTCTGCGACTTTTTCAAGTTCTGCTGTATTTAAATAGTTGGATTTTTTCAGTTGCTTTGCCAATTTCGTGAGTTTGGCATCGAGCTGTGCTACATCCGCTTTGGCAAAGTCTTCTTGCTGTAGATGCAGCCAAAGCTGTGCAAGCTGACGGTAGTACACCGCATGCAAATCACGATAAATCGGCACAAGTTTTAACTGAATATAACTCTGAATCTCACTTTTTGCATTTTGCCAAAGCGCTAAATCCAGCTTTTGCTGTTCGATTTGCTCAATCAGTTTATTCAGCTTTTTATGCTGTGGGGATAAAGCGTCAACACTCGGGAGTAAACTGACTTTTAACTCAAAAGACATAAGCAAATTTAACGCAAAAAGAAAATTATAGCCGATCTAAGCACTAAACTTATGAGCAGCTTGTATGAATCAACAATGGATTTTTATCAATTAACCATCAAACTGCTGTAAATATTGACTCAACTCTTCTCGAACAACCACCTCATGCCCTGCCAGTTCACTTAAAAATTCGCGGAGTTTTTCAGCTCGGGTGCTGTGTTCGTCATGCGGTAAAAGTGAATGTGTGATGATTGCCCCCGAATTGATCATCGGGTTTTTCGGGGTATTGCTTTGTGGATCGAGCGCAATTTGATTGAATGCCTCTCCCGATGGCTCGACACCGACCTTTTGTAAAACGCTGTCCAAGCCAAGATGACGAATCGCTAAGGCATAAGCAAAAGGTTTAGACATCGACTGTATGGTGAACTCGACTTCGTCATCACCCGAGGAATAAATCGTGCCATCTACGGTAGACAGTGCCAAAGCCAGTCTATTTGGATTGGCGTTAGCTAACTCAGGAATATAATCTGCCAAAGCTCCGTGCTGATTGGCATCGCAGGCATTGAGGACATGCTGTAAATAATCTGGAACAGGCGTTTTCATAAGGGTTATTTTTTGTTGTGCGCTTTTTTATTTATAACAAATTGAACTCCATCTGTATAAGTCCTTATGGTGAAGACGCGTTCTGAGCTAAAACCTGTATGTGCTGTAGGTTTAAATGGTGCATCATTTCTCGAATAAAAACGAAATAACTGAGTTGAATGATTGCCTGCTCACCTAATAGATTTTGATAATATTCGGTATGTTCAATCATTTCATTAAAGCCATGTTCTAAGCTTTGTCGGTCAATGCGGGTCTCATGTTCAAAAAAGGTCTGCGACAATATATGCAGCATCGCATCATTCGACTGAGCATAACGCTGCGTCTGATAATCGAGCTGTAATCGTTCTAAAATTTCTTCAATTTCATAGATCAAATATTCAATTGCCAAAGCATCGAAGCGCTGATGTCGGACACATTTTTGTACCAAAGCCACTAAGCCATGATCAAAATGAATATTCTGTTGCTCGGTCTGAAAGTCGAGCTGCGCTAATCCGATCTGAAATTGTAATTGCTGCATCGCTATCGTTTAAATTATTTAATCTTCTGCCAAGTTTAACTCACGAAAGCTACGCACTTGGTTACGTCCTTGTTGCTTTGCCATGTACAGCGCTTGATCGGCCATACGCGTGACCACAGCAGACGGTGTCCCCTCGATCGCATTTGCTACACCAAAACTTGCACTAATCTTCAACATTTGATGGTTGGCTATCATAGTTTCAGCTTCAGAAATGGCCAATCGACAGCGTTCAGCGACCTCTATCGCCTGCTCTAAACTCTGATTTTTTAAAATTAAAATAAATTCTTCACCGCCATAACGCCCAACCACATCTTGTACACGAGTATTGTCATTTAAAATTTGAGCAACACGTTGTAAAACGGCATCTCCTGCATCATGTCCATATTGGTCATTGATCAATTTAAAATGGTCGAGATCAAGCAAAACCACTGCAAATTCAGGCCGTGTCTGTTTGCTGAGCGTATCAAGTTCATGACTGACATAACGACGGTTAAACACATTGGTCAGGCCATCGACACGGCTGAGGACTTCCATCTTTTGTTCACGGTGTCGCCACTGTAAAAGCAAAATCTGAAAAAATACTGCACTGACGATCAATATGGGCAAATACAACTCCGCCATACTCATGAGCCAAAAGGCGTTGTCGTAAAACTCACTCTGTTTTAAAGCTGGGCTGAAAATCGGTGCATATTCTAGATGGTCAATCGAAGTTTGATAGCAAATGTAGCCAATAAACAGTGTGATCGGAAATGTAATACTGAGCATAATCGCAGGACGATAAAAAACCAAACCGACCATCAGCAGATTGACCGTCCCCGCCATAGTGGCAGGACTATAGATCCCGATCATATAGCCACCATAGATCATGCCGATCCCAAACAGGACGGGCGCAAAATAGCTAAAAAACAGTCTAAAATTTAAATATTTTTTGAAATAAAGACTGAGTACTGCCAATACGCCATAACTGAGTAGGACTATACAAGCGACGATGATCCTGAACTTGAGTTCACTCGGATTAAACCAAATCCGATTGGTCGAATAATAAAAATTCATGATGCACCACTTCAACACGCTGACTTGACTCAGCATGCCAAAGATGAGGAGTAAACGTCCTTTATCATAGTCAGACCAATTGATGATGAGATAGTCGGATTCAAATAAAAGATGCTTCAACTTACGCCATTGTACGCCCCATTTCGTACAGACAGCATTGCCCCAATTTTTCCCCATTAATCTTCTTTTTTATTTTATTATTTCGCTAGTTATACAAGGTTTTAGCTTCAAAAAGAAAGTCTATTTTCACAGATGAGCATGCAACCTTTAAAGCCTTTAAACTTCAATTGCACCACTATTCAAATTACTTTTCCGCTATTTTTTTTAGCTCAATTGGTTACTTTTATATTTTTGGAATAGCACGGTTTTTATTCTAAACGCTCGGTGAATAAGATCCCATTCAGATGATCGACCTCATGTTGTACGATCCGTGCGGGAAAGCCATTCAGGGTTTTCTCTTTGACTTCACCTTGAAGGGTCAAATATCGCACGTGAATTTGCTCGGCTCTCGGGACTTGTCCTCGTGCATTCGGCACACTTAAGCAGCCTTCTTCACCCAAAACCGTGGTCGTAGATCGAGATGTAATCACTGGATTGACCATCACGATCGCCTCCATTTCAGGCGCATCGGGATAGCGTAAATTTGCACGTGAAGCCACGATAATCACCCGCTTTGAAACATAAATTTGCGGCACGGCAATGCCTACGCCTTGACGCTCAAGCATAGTGGCATGCAGTGTTTCACTTAGTGCAGTTAACCATGCAGAACCTATTTCAGATGCTTGTACCTCTGCGGCAGTTAGCGTCAAAATTGCTTCACCACGCTGTGCAACAACATCAACATAACTCATGTTTTTATCCTTTTAAGTCTAGCGGGCTTAAATCACGTAAAAAAACAACCACACGATATGTATAATTATCGGTTCTGAGTATAAAACAACAGCGTGCTATGGCTTTGAATCTTTTGTGGTTTATATAGAGCACAAAGTAAAATAGTAGATCACACTACCCTATACCATTGATATTTATCATTTATACATCAAGGTACACTATTATCTATTACCAATCATTCTTTTAGTTAATGCGACTTTATCTATATTATTTTGTTCTTAATTAATAATTTTTTCATAACTATAAGTTTTTAATAAGGCAACAAAGTTTGATTATTCAATAAAAATTTGAATCACTAAAATCGTCAAATGCTATTTGCTGCTGGAAAATATTTGCATGGAAGCTCAGCCACGCCTGACTCGTCAAGATAAACGCACCCTCGGACTGTCATCCCTCGGTGGCGCACTTGAGTTTTATGACTTTGTCATTTATGTGTTCTACGCCAAAATTATTTCGGAACTGTTTTTCCCCACTGGACTCAGTCCATTTTGGGCGATGCTGAATACTTACGGTATTTTTGCAGCAGGATATTTTTTCCGCCCATTGGGTGGTGTCGTAATGGCGCATTTTGGCGATTTGATTGGTCGTAAGCGTTTATTTAGTTTGTCTATTTTACTCATGGCTTTGCCTACGCTGATGATCGGTGTGATGCCGACTTTTGAAAGTATTGGTTATGCAGCACCACTTTTGCTCCTACTGATGCGTGTGATTCAAGGCATCGCGATTGGTGGTGAAATCCCTGCGGCATGGACTTTTGTTTCAGAGCATGTGCCTGAGCAAAAAATTGGTATCGCCAACGGCCTACTCACTGCCGGCTTATCTTTGGGTATCCTATTGGGCGCACTGATGTCTTTGTTTATTTCATTACAATTTACAGAGTCAGAAATCCATGATTGGGCATGGCGGATTCCATTTATTTTAGGCGGGATCTTTGGCTTTGTTGCGCTCTATCTCCGCAGTTATTTAAAAGAAACGCCTGTATTTAAAGCCATGCAAGAAAAGAAACAATTGGCTAAAGAGCTTCCAGTGAAACAAGTACTGCAACAGCACAAAACAGGCGTTGTGATTGGTATGCTGTTTACATGGTTCTTAACTGGCTGCGTTGTTGTGCTGATTTTAGCGATGCCAAATTTACTCACGAGCGCCTTTGGTTTTGAACGTGCCGATGCCTTTAAAATGCAAAGTGCCGCTATTGTGATGCAAATGGTCGGTTGTATCTTGGCAGGTCTTTTGGCAGATCGCTTCGGTGCGGGTAAAGTGATGCTATTCGGTTCCCTCCTTGTTGCGATAATTGCGGGAGTGTTCTATAACAGCTTGGGCCATGTGGCAGCATCGACCGTGTTTGCGCTCTATATGCTGCTCGGTTTGGCATCAGGCACGGTTGGTATGGTGTCTTATAGTATGGTGAAAATGTTCCCTGCACAGATTCGTTTCTCGGGCATTTCATTTTCATACAATTTGGCTTATGCCATCGCGGGTGGTATCACCTTGCCATTGGTTCAATGGTTGAGTTTATACAGCAACATTGGCGCCATGTATTATATATGGAGCGTCTGTTTGGTGACCTTCTTTACTGCGATGCTCTATCGTCAACGTTTTGAAAAAACTTCGCACTAAAAATAAAAAAGCGGTCAATGACCGCTTTTTTTAACTTGCTTTCAAATCAATTCAGGCTTTTAAATTTTTACGCAATTCATCTTCTACAATTTCAATCTCAAGCTGACTAAAACGACGAATTTCACCTTCTGCATGTTTTTCAAGTAATCCACCAAGCAGTGGAACTTTGACTTTCACCGTCCAGTCCAAATTGAAACTCACTTGTGTTGCATCACCACTGACACTTCGTTTACAACTGGCTTCGAGCGGTAGGTTCGGATCTAGTTTGACGTCAGAGGTTAATGCCGCCAAATTACTAATATCCGTACGTTTCAGACGAAACGCATCTTTTAAAAACTTCTTGGCAATATCTGGAATATTTACATCCAAGTTATAGGCACGTTTTAAGGTATACATATCACCTGTTTTTTTTGATTCTAAAATTTCTAGATTTTCACCCGGTATGCGTTTGCACACCGCTTCATGCAAGCTGATATCTGCGGCTAGTCGTTTAAAATCTTCAAGTGAAACGCCATGAATTGTGGCATTGACGGTAAATTGATGTGCCATTCTCGTAATCCTTCAGGTCAATATTGGTTTTATTGTTTTATTTCGCCCAGTCTACAGTTGCTAAAACTGTGTTTTGGATTAAATCGGAAAGCGCTGTGGCTGTCATTGACCTGAAACCAAGCTAAAAAAACAGAATTGCCATACTGCAACTCAGAGGGACTCTGCCTTAAATACTTTTTTGAAAGATTTGCCCATGCTGATTTTTCAACTCAAGCTGAAATTCCTAGCCCGCATCAATTTTTAAATACATCCCTGCATAAGACAACTTTGCGTACCAATGACCGAAGTCGAGGCTAAAAATATCAAAGCTGGCTTGTTCAGGAAGCTGTTGCATTGGTTTTGCATGTATCAAACCGCTAGGTTCATAAGACGTGCAGTGCGAGCCATAATGATGAAAAAGTTCGAAACATAGCTGATTGAAAATTTTAAATGATGAATTTTTTGGGTCAAGTTGCGTCATAGCTTTAATAGCTTCCCTTATCTATTCAACTCTTCTTGCGCTTTTTTTATCTTTATAAAACGAGTCTTTGTGGTACTGATTTAAAATTTTTTTTAGTTAATTTAACAGCATGCTATGCACCACACCATCCCGATCACGGTGTACCAGTTTGATCGGTTGTGAATAATCGATCAAGATGCTTTGGTGTTTATAACTGATCTGGATGCCGTATTCATCTGCACCATCATCCAAACCACTGATGCTACATTGCGTCCCTTGTGGAAATGCCTTGAGCCATTCAGCGTTATACACATCTGCTATTTGCTCAAACTGAAAAAAGCTCGCCTTTTGCTGCAGTAGAACCGTAGCTTGTCGGTCAAAACGCAGTTGCTGCTCAAGTTGAAAGTCGATAATCATGACTCTGCACGCTCTTTACTTATTCATCGGGATCGGATCATCGGCTATTAAAATCAAGCTTCGCAGACACCCAATTTTGCTTATAAATTCACAGAGGATTTTATGACATGTCTTAGACTCAAATGAACACAGCCACATTTCTTAAGGCATAAAAAAGGCACTTCTCATCGGGGTGAAGCCCGATTATGAAATGCCCTTTATGGTTACATAAGTAAATATATTTTTATAAATTGTCAAATTGGGAATGAAAAAAACATCTGTGGGCTAAATGGATAAAGCTTTCATCGCCTGTTGCTGCTGTTTATTTTTGACTTGTGTCCATTGCCACCAACCAAATGCCGCCAAGCCCACAAAACCAGCATACAACGCCGCAGTGAGATACAGGTCTTTGTATATAAACATACCCACATAGATTATATCGACAAATACCCAAAGCACCCAAGTAGCAATATGTTTCCGGCTGGTCCAATACGTTGCGAGTAAGCTAAACGCGGCCAATTGTGCATCCAAAATTGGCACGGCTGCATCGGTAAAATAGTGCAAACTTAAACCAAAAATCAAACCGCCCACCGCTGCTAAGAGCATTTGAAAGATCACGAGTTTGGTCGCAATCGGTTCAATACGGATGTCATGATCTTGTTGTTTGCCCTTCAACCAATGATAAAAACCGTAGAAGTTCACCACTACAAAGAAAAACTGCAAAATGGTTTCGCCATAAAGTTTGTAGGTATAAAACAGGTAGGCATACAGCAAAAAAGCTGCAAAGTTAAACCACCAACACCACATATTTCGCTTAATGGTTAAACTCACCCCGATTAAGCTAATAATAACTGCAAATATTTCTAAGTTCGACATGGTTGATTGGGCCTTAAAAAAGCTGCAGCTATTATGGAAAAAATCAGCCCAAAGGCAAGCTATATCCCACACTATTTCATATCAACTCTGTAAATTTTAAATCAAACCACTCATCCACCAGACGATGATTTTGATGTTTTGAACGCATCAGTTTTGACAGTTTTCTAACAATCGTTTAAAAACTTATCTATGCCTAAAGAATAATCAGAAGGAATCATTAAAATGTCAGAACAACAAGGTCGTGTAAGTCGAGAAATCCGTGGTCATCTTTATTTGATCGGTTTGGACCGTGCAGATAAACGAAATGCGTTTGACAGTCATTTAATTCATGACCTTTCACTGGCACTCACTGAATATGAAGATGATCCAAATTTACGCTGTGCAGTGATTTTTGCACATGGTGATCATTTTACTGCAGGTCTGGATCTGGTTGAACTACAACCCAAACTTGGCAGTGGACTATTTAATTTTCCTGATCAGCAAATTAATCCGTGGGGAACCAACTCACGGCAACGAAAAAAACCAGTTGTGGTCGCGGTACAAGGATTCTGTTTTACAGCGGGTATTGAACTCATGCTGAATGCCGATGTCGTGATCGCTCAGCGTCAGACAGAGTTTGCTCAAATGGAAGTGCAACGTGGCATTCTTCCCTTTGGTGGTGCAACTGTTCGCTTTGTGCAAGCAGCGGGTTGGAATAAGGCGATGCGCTATTTACTCACGGGTGAACGTTTCAATGCACAAACGGCATATGACATGAACTTGGTGACTGAAATCACAGACCAAGCGCCCTTATCTCGTGCAATTGAACTTGCAGAACAAATTGCACAGGCTGCACCACTGGCGGTTCAGGCAACACTCGCTGCAGCACAGCAAGGTGTGCATTTGGGAGCCGATGCTGCCTTTGCTCAATTAGATCAGCATTTACAACCACTACTAAAAACACAAGATGTACAAGAAGGTGTGATGGCCATGCTACAACGTCGCGCAGCCAATTTTCAGGGCAAATAACTCTTTATTTAAACTGAGTAAACCCTTTACGTCCTGCCTATCAAGAGAAAAATTATGTCAACGGATTTAGAACCAGCAGCGCAAGAAATACATAGTACACCCGTGAGTTTCCCTGCAACCGATGGTTATACGCTTTCAGGCGTTGAATATCGGCCTAATACTGCCGCTAAGGCCAATATTATTATTTCAAGTGCGACAGGTGTACCTCAACAATTTTACCGTCGTTTTGCCAAGTATGCCACAGGACTCGGTTATCAAGTACTGACTTTTGATTATCGTGGTATTGGACGTTCTGCACCGTCAAAACTCAAAGGCTTTAAGATGTCTTATCTTGACTGGGGACGTTATGACCTTTCTGGTGCCATAGCTTATATGCAACAACACGGTCAGGAAACTTTTCTAGTGGGACACTCCTATGGCGGTCAAGCACTAGGCCTCACCTCAAATCATGATCAGATACGTGCCATGTATTGTTTTGGCACTGGCGCAGGTTGGCATGGCTATATGCCCTTTAAGGAAAAAATGAAAGTGCACGTGATGTGGAATATCGTTTTTCCACCGATGGTTGCCGTCAAAGGGTATTTGCCTTGGAGCAAACTCAATATGGGCGCTGACCTTCCTGTCGATGTCTATAAGCAATGGCGTCGTTGGTGTAAAAACCCAACCTATTTCTTTGCCGACCCTGAGCTGAGTGAGCTGTCTCAACAATATGCTGCAGTTCAAACGCCGATCTATGCGGTCGCTGCGCTCGATGATGACTGGGCATTACCCAATTCACGACATGCTTTTATGCAACATTATGCGCAAGCATCAATGCACTATATCAATATTGAAGCGCAAGATTATGGTCTAAAACAGATTGGTCATATGGGTTATTTCCGCAAAGGTGCTGAACCTTTATGGCAGGAAATCATTGGACGGTTTGACGAACTATTAATCGCCTAGACCAATTTACTTCATACACATCATATTGAATTATTCGGATAGAGAGATACATGCGTCCACGGAAAAACACCTCTGAACATCTATTGTTACAGTCAGCACACGCCTTTAAACGCTATGGCTATATGGGCTGTAGCATGGGGAAATTGGCTGAAGCCTGTGGACTCTCAAAAGCTGCGTTTTATTATGACTATCCGAATAAAGACGCATTGCTGATGGAAATTTTAAACCTGACGCATATAAAGTTACAGCACAGTATTTTTCAGCAATTACAGCAAACTACTACCTCACCTCAACAGGCTTTCTCGCACATCCATCAACTCGCCATACAATTTTTTAGCCAAGGTGGATTAGGTTGTTTAGTCGGGATATTAAGTATGGAGCGGCAACATTTGCCTACCGAGATTTTTGCAAAATTACAGTCCATCTTTCACGAGTGGCAACTTGCCTTTGAAGTGTTTTTTCAGCGATGCATGAGCATCGAACATGCCGCTCAACTTGCCAAAGTCAGCTTGGCGGATTATGAAGGCGCGATTTTAATGGCCCGAATAACCGATGATTTGAGTTATCTCGATTTAGTCCAAGATCGCATTTTGCTTCAACTTGCGGAGTCTTGATAGCGATATTCAATTTTATGTTCTTCGCCAAAACGGTCGACATGTGTATAAAACTCACCGTATCGGCCTAAATAATACTCGAGCGATTGATTGTAAAAACTCCAATAAATCGACCATTCATTCAGATCTAATTGGCGAATTTGAGTTTTACAATTGACTGGCATGCGACGTAAAAAAACTTCTTGTAACTGTTCGGCTGCCTGTAGCGAATCTAATTTGTATTGTTGTTGAAAGAAAATTTCCGCAATATCATCAAAAAGTTGCTGTTCATATTCATCTACTTCAATGACTTGATCGACGTCACGAATAGCATCATCATTCGATGCTAAAGAGATACTTTTCGATTTTTTTGGTGCTTGGTAACGCGTATATTTTTGACGATATTTTTCTGTTTTTATTATTTTTTTGACCACGATTCCTGCTGCAGACAACGCAATCAGAATACACATCACAATGAGAAAAATTACCATAATAACAACCTACTGCCGATGACGCGCATGCACATCTTGAATCATCGAATATTTTTATGGACTAATATAACGCACAATAACGTTTAAAATTCATACAAAATTATTTTAAAGCTGAAATCTTGCCAATTTTCTTTGCTAATTTATTTCAAACTATTACACCTGTTGAAATCATTGAGTATGTATACATTTCTAAAAAATCTATTATTACTTTTAAAACAGTATAGTTAGATGCATTTATGTGGTTATTTATCCGTATTTAACGATTAATTTATAAATATACATTTGTAAATTTTGCAACAATTTTGAAATAAAAACCCAACCCAACGGTGCAATGGCTGCAAAAAAACATAAAACGCAACAAGAAGCCTCTTTAAGCACAAGGCGATATCTTCTGAAATGACAGGCTGTTGGAGTTTTCTATAAAAAGAAAAAATTATGATACGCGAAGCACAAATTCAGGATATACCCGAAATTATTCACGTGATTCACAACAGCATTCGTTCATGTATCCAGGACCATCAACGTAATGAAAGTGTGATTCAAACTTGGCTTGAGGAGGCAAATCAATCAAATATCTTAATGTGGATGCTTTACAACGACAGTTGGGTCTACGTCAGTGACAATCGAGTGGTCGGCTTTATTTTAGTCAGTGATCAGGGACAAATTCTACTGAACTATATCTGCCCTGAACGTCAGTACCAAGGCATTGGTAAGGCGTTATTGTTAAACATGATGCACTGCGTCCGAAAAAAGAATATTACCGAGATCAGTCTAGAAAGTACTCATACAGCACTCGCCTTTTACCAAAAATATGGCTTTGTCGCACATCAGGATTTTGAGCCTGCCGATGTTCCGCTCAAATTGGTCAAACAGCTCTGTTAGTAGAGAGGCAAACCTCATAAAAAGATAGATTTTCAAATAGGATGATTATGATAGGTGAATTTAAAAAGAGATCAATCTAAATAAGTATTGGCAAAGGATACTAGCGATAGCACCGCAAAGTTTTCGCCGTTTACAACGGAGTATCAAGGCTTAAGTTGATCGCGTCCTGCCTGTTTAGCCATATATAAATAATGGTCTGCATGCTTCATTAAGGCTTCGATACTGTCGAAGTCATTTTGCTTATCCATCCATGCCATGCCCAAACTCAGTGTGACGTAATTTTTGTCATCCCCCCGATTAACATGTTCAAGTTGTTCATTACGCATGGCTTCGAGTACCAATTGCAATTGTTCTTGGGCAATCGCATACGGAACATCATGCATCAATATGGCAAACTCTTCTCCCCCATAGCGAGCCACATAGGCTGAACTTGGCAGGGTATTTTGCATGGTTTTCACGATCTGCTGTAACACCTCATCGCCTTTGAGATGTCCATAGTGGTCATTATAATTTTTAAAATAATCGACATCTAACATGGCAAAGACCAATGTTCGATGACTATGAAAACGGACTTCTGAATATAAACGTTGAATTTCGGCATTCAAAGCACGACGGTTGAATGCCCCCGTTAAGGCATCAATACGAATTTGTAGCTCTAATTTTTTATTCAGCTCATGGAGCTGTAAGGTGCGCTCTTTGACTTTCTGATCGAGTGAACTGTTTAGCTCAAGCAGACTATTATTTAACTGCTCCGTATGCATCGACTGCTGTGCATAATGATGCGATTGCTGAAACATGATCAACAAGGCATACAAACTGGTTGAAATGAACGATAAATTGACGGAATCAATCAAATTCATCATCAGCAAAAAGTCGTTTAAAAAAGTAATGCACAGGAAAATAACCGCGATTAAATTTAATTTTGAATACGGCTCTTTCTTTTTCAGTGTTAGGTAAAAACCATAAGCAAAATTACTTAGAACAACGATCACATAGGCAAAACTGTAAGTTGCCAAAGGTTGAAAAATTTCAGGCGTCGAAACAAAAGTCACTGAAATATTCAACGACAACAGCAACATCGCGATCTGATAATTTAAGGTAAATAAATAGCGACGACTGAGCAAGTGGATATAACTTAAAAAGAAAATCGATGCCAAATAGGTAAATAAGTATTCTAATCGCGTGCCCCACAACCAATTAATATCGGTAAAAGTGGTATAGGCATAAGGTGCTGAAAATAAATTATGGAGTGCTAAAAAGACAATAAATAAGCCAAACACCAAATTACTTCGGCTATTGCGACCGCGTAAACCTCGAAAGACTGAAAATAGGATTGTAAATAGTCCCACACCCAAGACGGCACCAGACACCATTCCAATACTCATCATCTGTTGTTGGAATTGGCGGTTTACTGTCTTAGCAATACCAATACGCATCGGGTTTTCAAACCCGCCGTGCATACTGTTAAAACTTGAAGCCTGAATGGTTAAGGTGAAATATTCATCTTGTGCCACAAAATAGGCAATTCGTGGTGCATTCTCCGTTTTTTGTTCTGCTTCAGTTCGCCCAACTTCACCCAAACGAACGATCACATCACCATTTAAAAAGACCCGATACGCACCGTACTGATTTGGAATCAATACCGCGATACGACGACCAATAAATTGTTTGGGGATTTGGAAATGTCCAGTATATGTCCCAAAGCCTTTACTATCCCCTGTGATGTCTTTAAATGATGCAGGCAGATAGACCGTTTGACCGACTAGAACCGAACTCGGAGAAGTTAAAAATTGATTTGGATAAAACAACCATTTGCCTTGTAAGAGGCTACTGGTGTCTTCCGTGAAGTAGATTTGGTTAACTTCGTTTTGATGTTTTAAATAAAACGATTTAGGAGCAGTTTCATACTGTGCTTGAGCAGTCGATACAGTGAATGCCAATGTAAAAATAATAAAGGTAAGAACCCAGAACAATCTGGTGCAAGGCAACTGTAAAGACAACGGCTTTGATTCCTGCGTTTATACTCGAGCTATTATTCTAATCTACGGTAAAAGACAAAAATAACAACTACTATTTTATCAAATTGATCAATAACTTCCATGTCACTGATCTAAAACAGTCGCTGTATTAATCGCGAGTTTTTACATCATACAATTCAATCTCAAAAATAAGATTTGAATTGGCAGGAATTACATTACCCATTTTACGTTCACCATAAGCTAAATGTGATGGCACGATTAACTTACGTTTACCACCGACTTTCATCCCCATGATGCCTTGATCCCAACCTTTAATCACACGGCCAGTACCAATCACTGTTTCAAAATAATTACCACGATCTAGTGATGAATCAAATTTTGTACCGTCTTCTAACCAACCTGTATAGTGCGTTGTAATCAAAGCGCCTTTAACCGCTTCTTTACCTTCGCCTACCACTAAGTCAATAATTTCTAATTCCGTGCTCATGCTCTCAACCTCAAATGCCGCAATCTAAATAAAGCCCTATTATAAACAGAATCAGTCTGAACATGATGCCCTTGAATGTGCTAGAACGGACCGACTCAAAGTTGAGAACACAATGATTTAGATCAGCATGCAAATAAACATTTACTAGTAAAGCTCACATGTCTTGAAACATTTAGGAGTATTCCGTTATCACTAAGATGCATTGGGAAGAAACGAATAAAAAATTTAAAGCGCTCTAAAAGTTTGAACGTTCATTGAATGAAGACGTTTATGCGGTAAGAACAACGCTATTTACAAAGATAATAAAGAGGATTCATCCATAGGCATTACATAAATGGGGGGCTAGAAAATTTCCCGAATTAAATTTTTATTTTGGTTTTAGGTCAACTGAGTTTTAAATCGACAGTTAAATTAACAGAATCGTATTAGCTGAAAAAATAGTTATAGCGACAAGGATGCAAGCCTAAACTCACACCCATCATGAAAAGTTAAATCAAATGATAAACTTATTGCAATTGTGTCCATTCAATCACAGCTTGAGCTTTATCACCTATCAAAGTCCATTCGCCATCCATTACGTTTAATTGTAAAGACATGGTTCGTTCGCATAACTCTTGAATGGCAGCTGTACTCGCTTCAGATAATTGCCAAATTTCAACATTCTTCAGGGTTTTCAGTTTGCTGTTGCGTTTATACCATTCGTCTACTGATGAGCCATAAGTAATCACAGCGACTTGTGGGCAACGAGCACTGGCTTTTTTGACTTTGTCTTCGTCAGGGCAACCGACTTCAATCCATTTCACCAATTGACCTGTTAAATCTTTTTCCCACAGCGCTGGTTCGTCTGTTTCGAAAAGATCTTTGGTAAATTCTAATGCTTCATTGGCATAGCGTGCATATGCCAAGACACGCACCATCAAACGTTCAATCGTTTCAGAAGGATGCAAAGCCATCGTCAATTGATAATCACCATATTGGTGTACATCCAAATTGGCAATGTTCAAATCTGCTTTATAAATTGTAGCTTTTAGCGCCATGGTAAAGTCCTCAAATTTGGCGCCTAGCATATAAGATTTAGCAAGCTTTTGCTGCGCTGATTTACTTATTTCTCAGCTTTATCGGCATCGATACGACACTGCATTAAGCGATCTTCAAATTCGAGCCATTCACGTTCAGTTTGGTAAATAATTTCGACACGATTATCGATACTTTCATCGCTCGACTGATAATTAAACTGATCGGGATTAAAGTTAAAGGTTTTCCACCCTTGGTCGGTCTGAAAAATACCTTTGATCCGTAGCCAATCTTGCTGCTCACAGAGTAAATCTAACAGCTCAAAAAAATCGAAGGTCCATCGTTTTGGGAGTTTCCAACCTGCGACACTATAACCCTGAGCTGATTCAACATAATGATAAGGCAACTGTTTAATTTCTGTGGGCACATCGACCAGCATTTGCTTTTGTATCGCCAATAAAGGCTGAATTTTACGCGGACTTCCCACATAGGCGAGATCAATATTTGCCAGTTTTAAATCACCTTTTACAACATTGATCCATTGCTGCTGATACGGTAAATATGCTTGTTTGAGTCGTTCCAAACCAGCTTGATCGGCATCACTCATACAATCGACATGAGACACCACAACGATTTGTGCCACTTTGAGTTGATCGGCATACAGGTTTTGTGACGTCCACTCTTGATCATGTAAGCGTGAGCCATCGACCACGGTCACCAATGCTCGCATGGCTAAATGCGGATGCCAATGTGGCTCGGTCAATTGCTCCAAAAGTTGTCCCGGATGACCTAAACCTGTCGGCTCAATAAACAGTCGGTCGGGTTTCACCTCTGACAATAATCGTGACAACGCAATTTGCATCGGCAGTTGGCTGCTACAACATAGACAACCACCCAATAGTTCCTTCACCGCATAACCTTGATCTTGCGGCAACATCTGTTGATCGACCCCAATTTGCCCAAACTCATTCATCAGTACGGCCCAAGTTTCGCCCGCTGGCTTTTGCTTTAATAGCTGCTGTAAAACTGTGGTTTTACCCGCACCTAAAAAGCCAGAAATAATATGAACAGGAATCGCACCGTGGGTAGAAACTAATTTCAAAAGTGAATCACTCAAATAAATAGCCAATGATTGATGGCCTTTACCATAATGATTTCAAAAAAATGCTGCAAGCCTAGTCTTCATTTCTCCGTCTTCATTTTCCTAAAGCATAGATCAGCCTAGTATCCGAGGCATTGAATGATAATCTGGCTGTTAAACAGCCTGTTTATTCCATTTGCATGAATGCATGACATATCTGGTCACACTTTATTGGCAAAGTTAACTCTTATATTTAAAAAAATGGTTATCTCGAAAAGAATCCTTACATTTGGATTTTAGTGAAATTTCTGGATTCTGCTTATTTACGACATCGATGTAATCATCATGTAAACAATGAATGAATCATGAAGTCGATTTGGTCATTTTTTCTTGCAAAGTTAAATGAAGATTCCGATATTTTTTTACATTTAAAACACAGGATGGACGGTTATGTATTCATCCAGTTAACCAGTCTGTTTCACTTTGTTGCTCGCATTGATCACTCGGTTTTCTCGATTTAGCATGAGTTCTCTCCTGATGGACGTGATGATCTTTTCAGGACTTACTAAAATATATAAGGATGCTCAAAATGAAATTAACTCAAATTTTACTTGCTTCTACTCTAGCTGCTGCAGCTGCAACAAGTTTTGCTGCGAGCAAAGATAAACAAGAAGCGCCTGAACAAGAAAAAGTAGTGGTTAGCACTCAAGAACAGCCAGCGACTGAAACAACTGCTGCTGAAGGTACTGCTGCTCAACCTGCTTCAGAAGCAAATGCTGAAGGTTCTGCACCAGCTCAATCTGCTCAGTAATAGACGAATAGCGTACTCCACACGCTAAATTCATTTAGTCTGCTGCTCAACATTTATCCCTCACTAATAAAATGTTGTGCTAAATGAATTAAAGTCGCCGGATCATTTAAAAATGGTTCGGCTTTTTTATGCTCAAAGCCACTGATTGATAGATTTTAATGATCGATAAATCATTCAAAATGATTGATGATTTTCATATAAATAAATATATATCATTCACTTAAAATAAAACCCTGCAAAAAACACGACAATTCGATTCATCGTTTCGACTTATGCCTAGCTTGTTGAAAGCCTCGCTTTAGAACTTAATAGTGGCATATGTGAAGTGATTGGATGTTTACGCATGAGCAATAAAGCAAATTACACAACGGAAGTTGCCATTCTGGGCGCAGGTCCTGTCGGCTTAACCATTGCAAACTACTTAAGTAAGCAAGGTGTCAAAGTCACTGTGATTGAACAACTGGACAGCCTGATTGACTACCCACGTGCGATTGGTATTGATGATGAATCATTACGTACCATCCAATCATTAGGTTTAGTGGACCAAGTGTTACCTCATACAACACCGAACCACGCGATGCGTTTCTTAACACCTAAAGGTCGTTGTTTCGCAGACATTCAACCGCTCACTCGTGAATTTGGTTTCTCACGTCGTAATGCCTTTATTCAACCACAAGTCGATAATGTACTGCTAGAAGGTTTAAAACAGTACGAAACCACAAATATTTTATTCTCTCGTCAATTGTCTGATTTTAGCCAAGATGCCAATGGTGTAACGCTAAATATTCAAAATAAAAACGGTGAAGCTGAAAAAATTCAAGCGCAGTATTTGATTGCTTGTGATGGTGGTAACTCAGTGGTACGTCGTACCCTCAACATCGGCTTCGATGGTAAAACTGCACCGAACCAATGGATCGTGATCGACATCAATAATGACCCACTTGCAACGCCACACATTTACCTATGCTGTGACCCTGTGCGTCCTTATGTATCTGCTGCGCTTCCACACGGTATTCGTCGTTTCGAATTTATGGTGATGCCTGGGGAGACTCAAGAAGAATTAAGCAAACCTGAAAACATTGCCAAACTATTGTCGAAAGTGCTTCCAACGACCGATGGTATTGAAGTGATTCGTCAGCGCGTTTATACCCACAATGCCCGTATTGCAGATAAATTCCGTGTAGACCGTATTTTACTTGCAGGCGATGCTGCGCACATCATGCCAGTATGGCAAGGTCAAGGCTATAACAGTGGTATGCGTGATGCGTTCAACCTTGCGTGGAAAGTTGCAATGGTTGTACAAGGCAAAGCTGGCCCTGCGCTTTTAGATACATACCAAGTTGAACGTAAAGATCATGCCAAAGCGATGATTGATCTTTCTGTAATGGCAGGTCATGTCCTTGCGCCACCTAAAAAATGGCAAGGTTTCGTGCGTGATGGTATCGCGTATGCGCTCAATTACATCAAACCGATCAAGCAATATCTATTGGAAATGCGCTTCAAGCCGATGCCAAAGTACAACGACGGTGCGTTGATCAATAACGGCGTTAAAGACTCACCTGTGGGTAAAATGTTCATTCAACCACATGTTCAACTTGAATCTGGTGAGAAAGTCCTACTTGATGAAGTCATCGGTAACGACTTTGCAATCATTGCTTGGGGCGTCGATCCAAAATGGGGTCTGTCAGATGCGACCATGAAAAAATGGCAAAAATTGGGCGTTAAATTTATCCAAGTATTGCCTGCTGTTCAACTTAGCAATGAAAATCGCACCAAGTACGACAATGTGATTACGATTGGTGATATTGGTACCGATATTCGTGGTTGGTTTGGTAAAACCACTGAATCTGTTACGATTCTTCGCCCAGACCGTTTTGTTGCAGCGATTGCAATTCCACAAACTTTAGACAGCGTGAGCCAACAATTTTTTGCAAAATTGCATGCTTAATAATCTAAATAGATCTGCAAGAATTAAAAATCGCCATGCATAAAGCATGGTGATTTTTTTCTACAATCACTATAAACATCAGATGCTATAATCGTTCAATACATAATTATAAGCTTCGCAAAATGCAAAAAAGATTTCAGAAATTATTCATTTATAGTTTGTTAGGTTTTATTTTTATCTGTTCACTCATTTTCGTAGAGATACATCATTTTCATGCCAATAGTTGGTTACCTATTTTCGTTTTTTGCCTCTGTTTTCTTATTTCTTTGAATTGCTATTTATTACGCTTAGAAAAAGATGTGAACAAAAACGAAGAATCTAATTTTTTGTCCTTCCATTTATACATTTCATTTTTTTATTCAGTCATTGCCAGCTTTTTTCTCACCACAGTGATTCTTGCTTTATTTGCATTACAAACTCAATATTTTGGTCAAGATAAAAATATCATTCTAAAAGGCCAAGTCTATTCACCTACATTTACACTAGAAAAGAAGCCCTGCCGAGCTCGCCTTAAATTTCCCGAAAGTGGTTGGTCTACCTTCGCGTATCTCTGTCTAGATACCAAGAAACATAAATTTTCTGGTTATTACAAACTCCATTTGAAAACCAGTTTCGCAGGGGCTGCGGTTCAGCATTATTATTGGATTAATGATCAATTAACATATCAGCAGCATCGTGCCTTAGATATGGATCCACAACAAAAAAGACTGCTTGAAATATATGCCAAAATTGAAAGAGATTTAGGCCCACCTCTATCTGATGATGAATCCCATGATTTTTTAAATAGAACCAACAACGATTGAGTCTATTTAATTTAGCGCAATATATGCCATACATTATCTAGGCAATAATTAAAATCGCTTTAGCATCTTCGTGATTGATATTTAAAACTCTTTCTTTTTAGTTCTCAAAGAAAGAGTTATATGAATAGACATATAGCAACACTACGTTCAGTCATTAATCAAATAAGTATCCAAGTTAAACCGACTGAAACCAATGCACATCTTTTACCGATTCACGTTGCTGAATCAGCTGAATAAAAGGTTTAAATTCATCCAAATATGGCAATATTTTGAATGAA
Organism: Acinetobacter sp. YH12045; assembly: GCF_013419925.1. Lineage (NCBI taxonomy): Bacteria > Pseudomonadati > Pseudomonadota > Gammaproteobacteria > Moraxellales > Moraxellaceae > Acinetobacter > Acinetobacter sp. YH12045. Next base: position 112,933 of record NZ_VOZE01000003.1, read on the forward strand.
ATTGCATACACCATCCAATAAGCTAAATACAAATCTGCTGCACTAATTTTATCCCCCAACAGATATGGTTGAGCCTGTGCAAGCCCTGTTTTAATAAAATCTAAAAGTATTTTTTCATTACCAAAACTCAAACTGCCACGTTTCTCATCCATCAACTCTGTGCTAATGCCGACATTTTTCATGTCCAGGTATTCAGTCAGCGGACCATGACAGAAAAACATCCATTTCAAATATTCACCACGTTTGGGATCATCCAAGGCGGGTGCCAAACCTTTGTCACTGAATTTATCGGCTAAATAACTAAAGATGGCTGCGGTCTCACTAATCACGACAATACCATCGACCAAGCAGGGAACTTTGCCCATGGGATTAATCTTGAGATATGCCGCTTGGTGCATCTCTTCATATGGCACTTCAATAATCTCAACTTCTGACTCGATGTCTAATTCTTTCAATAAAGGCAGAATAGTATTACTGCGTGAGCGTGGATTGCTGTAGAGTTTCATTGCTGGGTTCATTGTAGATATCCTTATTTTCATCCTTGTTGTTCTGTCTATTACTATACGCGGCTTTATGTAGAATTATGTTGCGTTCATCCGTGCTTTAAACACTTTCCGATACAATACGCCCGACTAATAATTACGCTAAATTTGAATTTATATTTAAAGCAAAAAGTATTTACTCCGACTTTCTGATAATCAAACAATTGAGCTCTACATCGATGAAAAATAAATATTTAATTGTCATGTTAACGGTGATTTTAATTTCAGGCTGTTCCAAGAAAACCGAAGAAATGGCAACTGAAGCCAGCGCAGATGCACAACCTGCTCAAGTCAGTACACAGCAAGATCAAGCAGCGGAAAGCACATCCAATGAGCCGTCTACCACGCCTGCAACAACACAGAAACCTGAAACTATTTTAAATGAGCAGGTCAACCCAGCCGAAGCCTCTCGTAAAATGGTACGAGAAGCCAATGTCAGTTTTGAGTCGAAAGATGTGGTTAAAACTGCTTTAGAAATTGAAAAACTGACGCTAAGTTTAGGCGGCTTTATTGAACAGAAAAATATCGACTTTGTGGTGCAAGAGAGTCAATCCTACCCGATTACTGACGGCAAAATTAAAATCTTTGAAAAAGTAAATCCGAACGCGGAAATGATCATTCGTGTGCCAAGTGAAAAAGCTGCACATTTCGTCAATCAACTGTTACCACTAATGCATTTTTTGAACCGTCAGCAATATTCGGCAAAACGCTATGAGCTAAAACTACTCGAAGAAAAAATGTCGCAAACACAGGTCGTGCCCGACCATGTTGCAGCAGCACAAATCAATGAAATCTCACGTCTGACCCGCTTAGAAGTTCAAGATCGTGTCAGCTATAGCACGATTGTAATTGGCTTTACTGAACCTGCCACTGTCCGTGAACATATCGATATTAACCTTGATGCTATTGCTCAATTAAATGGCGATAGTTTCTGGAAAAGAGCGTGGTACGGTATTCAAAAAGGTTGGCAATTTGTGTTGAGCCTGTTGGTTGTTCTCATTACGATTTGGCCACTCTATCTGATTATTATTATCGGTTTGATTGCCTACCGCGTGATGAAACCCTATTTACAAAAATGGTTTAAATGAATGAGCTGAACAAGCTCCATTCTTCATTTAATCTATGATTAAAAATACGATAACTAAAAAAATCCCGAAGCGCTTAATTCGGGATTTTTTCATTTAAATCTTAGGGCAATATTTAAAGGCTTAGAAAAAGCCCATATAGAACTGCTCTTTTAAGACTTTTAAAATCAATTCGATCGCATCATTTTTACGATCTTTTCGATAGCTCGCATACAGACCAATGGTCGGCAAAGGTTCAACGGTACTTTTAACCAATATTTTATCACCGAGCAATGGAATGACATAAGACGGCACCAAACTCCATCCCACGCCCATACCGACCAAATTGACATTTAACAAAATATTGGTCGAGTGCTGTACCAAGTTCACATTCAGTTTATTTTGCTTAAAGAAATCTTGAATAATTCGGTATAGCTCAGGTGATGAGTGTTCATCGCTAATAATAAAATCCTGATTATTCATGTTTTTAATGCTGATATGCCGCTGTTCTGCAACAGGCGAATTTTTCGGTACAATCAGCGCCAAAGGCTCAGTAAAAATCTGAACAGATTCTATATCAGGGCTTTCTTCGACATAACGGGTAAAGGCAATATCAATCTCTCCTTTACGCACTGCACTGATTTGATCGACATCCATTAAACTATGAAAATGAATTTTTAACTCAGGAAACTGAGCTCGAATATTTGGCATGATATAAGGAAAGACCTTCATTTCAGCCACAGGAACAAAGCCGATATTCAGTTGTTCTTTACTGAGCTTCGCAATTTGACGCGCATCTATCATGGCTTTTTCAGCATGCTCTAAACTCAAACGCGCTTCTTTTAAAAAGGCCTGACCTTCTGCAGTCAGTTCAACTTTTCGGTTGGTTCGCATCAATAATTGCACCCCAACTTCCTGTTCTAGGTCTTTAATTTGCTGACTTAAAGAAGGTTGCACAGTACACATTCGCTGCGCAGCCTTGGTAAAATTTAGCTCTTCGGCAACCGCAACAAAATATCGTAGATGTCGTAATTCCATTATTCAGCTCCTAAAGCACTGCGTTTGAATTGGTTTGCCACGAATAGACGATACATCCACAAAGTGAACAGCACCATCACCGCACAAAATAAATAGGTTGCCTGAAATCCAAAGTATGCAATCAGCACACCCATAATGACCGAACCGACAGCAAGGCCAATATCAAACAAGGCAAAAAAGGTGGATATCGCATGTCCCATTCGGGCTTTTTCTACCGTTTGAATCGCGACCGTTTGCAGGCATGGGAACACTGAACCGTAGCCGATGCCCATAAAAACTGCCGATATCCAAAGCACCCATTGATTCGTGAGAAAACTCACAACCACCAAACCAATGGCAAAGCAAATAAAGGATGGATAGATGACTGCACTCGGGCCTTTACGATCATAGACTTTGCCAACCCAAGGACGGACGAGCAACATCGACACAGCAAAGACAATAAAAAAGATACTGGTATAAGCGAGTAAATGCTTCAACTCTGCATAAGCGGTGATAAAACTCATCACACTCGAATATGCAAATGCGGTCAGCAATGCCACAAAACTGATGGCAAGTACCCGTGTTTCTATCACATCACGCCATTGGATGGCTGCGGATTGGCTCGCTTGATCACTTGATTTATGCTGTACGTGTTCTTGTATTTGAACCAACCACGTAAAAATATAGCCCACTGCAACCAATAAGGCTAATACTGCAAATAAGGTACTAAAACTGCTGAATTGAATCATACTCAGCGCTAAAAATGGCCCGATCACCACGCCTAAGTTGGTCGACATGACAAAGTAGCCCATGCCTTCGCCCTTTCGATGATCTGGGATGTAATCATTTACGATGGGAACATTGACCGTGGTTAATATACTGAACCAAAAACCATGTAAAAAACGAATGACCAACAACGACCACATGCTGTCAATCCACAAATAACTCAGCGCAAAAACGACAAAGATAAAGCCTGAAATACGTACAGAATTGGCTTTACCAAAACGTTCAATGATCATGCCGGAAAAGGGACGAATCGCAATGGATGACACCAAAAACAGCGTTAAAGCCATACCCGCTTGCTGAATCGAACCACCCAATTCTTTCATAATATAAATGGGCAATATGGTCAGCAGCGCAAAGTAATAGCTAAATAAAAACAAGTTATTACACAGACAAAAAACGAAAGACTTGTTCCATAGCGATGCCTGATGTTGAGTAGTCATGAGGTCATTGTCTCGCTGCTACGCGTGGCTTGGGACTGCGTAAAAATCGGGTTTAGCGCCAACTGCACCAGTCGCTTGATATAGTCTTCATCTGGCTGGGTATTAAAGAAAATAATCTGATAATGAATCGGGCCATACAACATGTCCAACATGAGTTCGAAAGGATAATCCGCGCGAATTTCGCCTCGTTGAATGGCCAATTGGATCAGCTCACGTGTCGCTTCTCGTCGAGGTAACAAATACTGTTTAAAAAACTCACCCGCTGCTTCACGATGCTCCGCCAAAACCACGAGCAATGCTCGACCCACGTGCTGATTTAAAGCCCGTGATAGTTTGAGCAATTGTTGATTTAGATTGAACTCTAAACTTTGTGATAAATCGAGTTCAAACACCGACGCGGTGTGCGCTTTAAAAGCATCGAAAACCAGATCGGACTTATGCTTCCACCAACGGTAAATCGTCGATTTTCCCACGCCTGCACGAGCCGCAATATCTTCAATGGTCATGCTTCGATAATCACTTTCCGCTAAAGCATCTGTGACTGCCTGTAAGATACATTGCTTACGCCGAGAAGTTTTTTCAGTTTCACTCATAATTTAAAAACGAAACGCTACGTATCGTTTTATATTAAACAGTATTGGACTGAATGACCATCTTTAACTGAGCTTCGAAGAATAAACTTTAGTCGCACACTCGGAACTCAAATCCCAACTGCACTCTCCAGACGAATTTCAGAATACAAAAAAGATCGCCTAAGCGATCTTTTCAAATATTCAGCCACCAAAGTGATTAGCTTTGTGTCGACTTTTTATAAATACTGCAAGAAGGATGATGATTTTCCTGTAAACGTGCCACTTTACGTTGTTCCGCAGCTTCGAAACGACAACGTTTCCAGTCATTATCTAGATTCAATGCTGGAATTTGTTTCGGCTTACCTTGATCATCAACAGCGACCATTGTGAAATAGCAACTATTGGTATGACGTACTGTACGTTTTTGAATGTTCTGCGCTTCAACACGAATACCAATTTCCATTGAAGTACGACCAACATGGTTCACACTTGCAAGGAAAGTCACTAACTCACCCACGTGAATTGGTTCTTTAAAATTCACTTTATCGACTGATAGTGTCACCACGTAGCTACCAGAATAGCGACTTGCACAAGCATACGCGACTTGGTCTAACAATTTTAGAATCGTTCCACCATGCACATTACCCGAAAAATTCGCCATGTCAGGAGTCATTAAAACTGACATCGATAATTCTGACTGGTCGTCTAGTGCATTCGCAATTTGATCTAATGGGGACATCTTGTTTCTCTAGACTCGTGATATAACAATGATTAATGTGATTATTATATAGATTTTAATCCAAATTAAATGTTCAAATCGGCAAAAAAACCATCATTATTATTTATAGTGATCATACCATCATTCAGTAAAATATATATCGATAACGATATACACCCGATAAACAAGTATTTATCGCGCTATCTATCAACTTTTTTTAATCCAAGCTATGCTGTGTTTTATATTTAAAACATATTCATTAAAACGCGTTGTTCATCGATTCAACATAGCGCGGCATTAAACTTAATCTTCTAAGACTTTTAACATCTCGAAAGATACGTTGTCATAGCTAGTTTTTTGTCCACCATCATTGGTACTTTCTAGCGTGTAAGAATTATCTACATGTACATGAGTGACAATAAATACGTTATCTTCCATCATCGCAAGCTTTACTTTTTGTCCTACATCAAGCGTTTTCATCTACAGCCACCTTTAAAATATTTATTGGTTTTAAGTATTAATAACCTGATGATATTCTAAACACTTCAACAGTATTGGTAAACGTAAGCACATGAATAAAAAGCTAATATAGGTATATACTCTTAAAACCTACGTAAAACCAATTAATATGATTTTTTTAATTAATTTCAAATAATTAACTGTATATTTTCGTATTATTACGATTTTTATATTTGGCAAATCTTTTGATTAAGACCTAAAACCAATCAACATCCAAGATATTAATGATTACTAGATACTATTGAGCATGGGAAAAGCTGAGAGCAAAAATTAAAATGCTTTGCTGAAATAAAAATGCACCCTGCTAGGTGAACAGGATGCATTTAAATTTGCGAATCGTAACAGCCTAGTCTTTGGCTGCAAAATAAGGAATATGATGTCCCTTGCTATATTGATGTTCAGCATAAACACGAGAAATCTCTCCAAGTTTTTCTAAAGTTGCCTCTTCACCTGCAAGCATCGTCGCTTCACGACCTTTTACATCAAATATATGTGCTTTTTCACGTAAATCAGGTTGAATCACAATGTCTGCTCGCTTCAGCTCTTCTTGAGCTAAACGATTTTGCATAATATTGATATTTTGGTTAAACAAGCCCCAAACATTCGACGTTTCGGTATGAATCGGTCGTGCCAAAATATCCACCGCAATAATAATATCTGCCCCTAAATCGCGTGCAACGTCCACAGGAACTGGACTGACCAAGCCACCATCGACATATTCAGTGTCTTCAATAATCGTTGGAATAAACATGCTCGGAATCGACACCGAAGCACGAACGGCCTGTCCCGTATTACCATAGTTGAACACGACTTTTTTGCCATCCTTTAACTCGGTTGCCACCACATACATTGGGGTTTTTAGCAACTCTAAAGGCACATCATCAACTTGCTCATTGATATAATCTTCAACTTTTTTACCGTCAAAAAACCCTTTTTTGTCCAAACGTATTTCTCGAACATCATTGGCTTTCATATTTAAGGCGATATCTCTTAACTCATTGGCACTTTTACCTGAAGCATAGATTGAACCCACAATGCTACCCGCACTGGTTCCAACAATAAAATCTGGGTGTATTCCCTGCTGTTCAAGTATTTGAATGGCGCCAATGTGTGCATAACCACGTGCCCCACCACTCCCTAAAACCAAAGCAACAATCGGACGCTTTTCCTGCTTTTTCACTTTTTTAAAGTCAATGCGGTTATTCGCCACTTGAGCAGGTGCTGCTGTATAAGTTCGAATTTGTGATGTTGTTTCAGCGCTGACCTTTTTTGAGCCCACACTTTGACAACCTACAAGGCTGATTGCGAATGCAGTCATCAAAACAGTTATGCTTTTCATTGAGAGATGTTCCAAATGCAACTCGAGATTTGAAGAGAAAAAGTAGTCTAATCAGTCCACATTCACGTCACTGTTATTATTCGTTAATGCCTCTGACCGATGCACATTATATTGACATACAACCTAGAAAGTCATTGGCTGTCAAAATTTCAATGTTTAGCAGAATTTCCACATCAGGATCCAAAACATTGTCTAGCAAAAAAAGCCCCGATAACGGAGCTTTTTAAAGTTAATTTTTGACTTTACCAAATATCGGAATTAACGCGATCCTTATATTTTGGATGTTCATCCATTTTAAATACTGGCTCTTTTACACCCCGTTTTAACTGTGAGGTGTAGTCTTTCATCAGCATCAATAAGAATGGCGTCAGCAATAAAATCGCAAAGAGGTTAATACTCGCCATCACGCCCATGAAGAGATCCGCTAAGTTCCAAATCAGTGGCACACTCATGATTGAGCCAAAGTACACCATCATGAGGACGACTACGCGGAATATAAACATGACCTTAGGATTGTTATTGATAAACTGCACATTACCTTCAGCATAAGCATAGTTACCGATTACTGAAGAATAAGCGAATAAGAACAAGATTATGGCAAGGAAGTCATCTCCCCATGCGCCAATCTGGCTTTCAAGCGCCATTTGCGTCAAAGCAACACCCTCAAAGCCTGCATTTTCATACAAGCCAGATGCCAAAATAATGATCGCCGTACAGGTACACACCACAAATGTATCGACAAAGACACCGAGCATCTGAACTAGGCCTTGATTGACCGGGTGTTTAACATCTGATGCTGCCGCAGCATTCGGAGCAGAACCCATACCCGCTTCGTTTGAGAATAATCCACGCTTAATGCCTTGCATCATCGCCATAGAAACCATAGCACCGAAGAAACCACCAGCCGCAGCATCAAACTCAAATGCTTTGCTGAATATTAACTGGAAGATATCAGGCAAGATTGCAAAGTTAGCAAAAGCGATATAGAGCGCGACTGCCAAATAAAGTAATGCCATAAATGGAACAAAACGTTCTGCCACTTTTGCAATACGCTTAATACCACCAAAAATAATCAGCGCGGTAATGAACACCAAGAACAAACCTACCCAAGAGATTTCGAAACCAAAACCACCTAAGTCTAAAATGATATTGGCTTTATCCCAGCCCCACGCATGTGAGGTCGCACCTGTAATCGCATTGGCTTGCACCGCATTAAAGACAAAACCGTAGGTTGAAATCAGCGCGATGGCAAAAACCACGCCCAACCACTTTTGCTTCAAGCCTTGCGTGATGTAATACGCTGGACCACCACGGAATTGCTGATTTTGCGTATCACGCACTTTAAAGAGCTGTGCAAGTGAAGACTCCACAAATGCAGAACTCATGCCTAAAAATGCGGTAAACCACATCCAAAAGACTGCACCAGGCCCACCAATAGCAATAGCAATTGCAACACCTGCGACATTACCCACACCGACACGACTTGCCAGTCCAGTCACAAAGGCTTGGAATGGTGTAATCCCATGCTCATCATCGCCTTCTTTACGGCTAGATTTCATCACTTTAATACTATGAAAAAATAGACGAATCTGAACTGCACCAGTGATTAAGGTATAAAAAATACCAACCGCCACTAAAAGTACGACTAAGAAATCCCAAAGCGGATCATTAAAAACTTTGACCCAGCTCATCAGGGTTTCGTTTAATTGTTCATTCATATTCAACCCTAGTTTTAAATGGTCAAAAGTATAAAAGGCTCTTTTTTGAAGAGCCTTTCTAAATTAAGCAAAGAATTTAAGAATTAATTGAATAACTGTTGCGTTAATCAAATCAACAAAAAATGCGCCACATAAAGGAACGATTAAGAAAGCCTTATGAGATGGACCATACATATTGGTAATGGCTTGCATATTTGCGACTGCTGTAGGTGTTGCCCCCATACCAAAACCACAATGACCCGCCGCTAAAACCGCAGCATCATAATTTTTGCCCATTACACGGAAAGTGATAAACGCAGCATATAGTGCCATTGTTAATGTTTGGGCTCCCAAAATCACAACTAATGGTCCTGCAAGATCTGATAGCTGCCATAGTTTCAACGATAATAGTGCCATTGCTAAGTACAGTGATAATGAAGCATTACCAAATACATCAATTGCACGATCAAATATTTGTACGCGGAAAATACCTTCTAATACATTACGTAAAATGACACCACCAGCTAAAGCCCATACAAATGTCGGTAATTCAAACATCGTACCTTTACTGAAAGCCGTCATAAAATCAGCAAATGCTAAACAGCCAGCAAATAAGCCCAAAGTCGTAATTGCATTATCTGCGGTAATTAAACGAACACGATGTGGATATTCAAAAGGTACATATTCTGTTGAATTAATATCAGCTAGTGGTGTGTTATCACTACGCTCAATTTGCTCATTTGTGCGCGGAGTTGCTAGGTGATAACGATTAATTAGCAACTTAGCTAATGGTCCACCAATAATACCACCAATGATTAAACCAAAAGTTGCACTTGCCATACCTAAAGCTAATGCACCTTGTATACCGTGTTCAACTTCAAGAATTTCACCCCATGCACCAGCTGTACCATGACCACCTGTCAACGTAATTGAACCTGCAATCAAACCAATCAGTGGATCAATACCCAATAAAGTGGCAAGACTGATACCAACGACATCCTGCACAACAATGAAAGAAGCAACGGCTACCAGAAAAATAACAAGACCAATTCCTCCTTCTTTCAATTTGGCAAAGTTTGCGCTTAAACCAATGGATGCGAAGAAAATTAGCATAAAACTGGTTTGTAATTCACTACTCGTAGTAATGCTATAACCCCAAATGCTATGTACAACCAATGAAATTATTGCAGCAACCAAACCACCAGCTACGGGCTCAGGAATATTGTAACGCCTCAAAAAACTGATTTTATTTACCAGAAAACGTCCTAATAAAAGAACGATCACCGCCGCAATTAAGGTATAAAATGCGTTAAAGCTAAATTCCATAATAATTTGTCCAAAATGGTTAGAATATTTATTAGTCCAATTAATAGAAATTAGTAGCGTTTATTAATTAAAATACAATTCCAATTTGTAAATTTAACTAATAAATCAGGCTACCAGCTATTCATTGCCAATCATAAATATTCATCATCTGATTCAAATATGTATGCCTGAGTTAAAAGAAGTGAAAACTCAATTCGACAAAACAAATCCATAAAAGCAGTTCATGCTTACTAAACCAACACTTACTACAATATTCACATCATAGATGAAATACATAAAATCAAATGCTGATTAGAAAAGTCGCACATTATGCGTGGAGAACAGAGAAATTTCATTAATTTTAATTACAAAAAGTTTTATTTGCTATAATTTAAAGTTATATCTGTTTGTTTTTACTAAAATGTATTCGCATTTTTTATCTATATAAAATATTAAAGATTTGAACATGATGCCCATGTAAGACGTGGTTAAACGACTGCTTTAACCAGTACGACATCATGACTCAGGCGATTTAGTGATTCCATCTGCTTAGTGCTATGGGTTAATTTGCGTTGAAAAATCTCCTGTTTCAACAAAAAAAGCCTGAACTGAGTCAGGCTTTTTTGATCGATTCTTTTCGATGATTTAGCTTAGAAGCTATATTTAGCCATTAAGCCCACGCGGTCATCGTTATAAGATTCACCCGCAAAGTTTTTGCGTTTACCGTTCACATATTCCAAGCCAAGTTCAACTGGTTTTACAGGTGCGTAAATAAAGTTAATCCAAGCTTGCTGTGCTTCTTCGTTTGCATTTGAGTTAGATGCATCTTTCGCATACGCGCTGCCATCATCCGCAAATAGCGCACCGTAAGCTAAAGTCGAACGTAGTTTTTCATTAAACTTATAAGTTGCACCCACTTGTACAGCAGTGAATTTGTTTTGCTCGATGTTGCCATCTACCACAGAGTAAGCCGAGTTAGAACCATATAAATAGTTGCTGTTGCCTTCTGTATACGAAACATCACCATTCAATTTCAATTGATCAGTCACTGCATAAGATGCACCCGCTGCTACACCCCAAGCTGTTTCTGTATCATCCGCAGTTTTAGATTTGTAGTTTTCAACCAATGCACGAGCTGAAGCGGTACCTTTCCCTGCAGCAAAACCTTGAGTCACTTTGGCAGTTAAGTTTGGAAGGCGATACGTCGGATCTGCAGCAACAGTCCCTTTACTATCCCCTTCTTCCGCAGAAACAAATAATTGAGTATCTGGAGCTAACTTGTAGTTATAACGAACTTGAGGAATACGTGTAGTACCCCCACCCAAGTTTGTATTGAAATCAATCATTTCTGGTGCATGGTTAGACAAGAAGTTAGATGTCGTTTGACCAAATAACCAGTTGTTAAAGGTTAAGTAACCATGACGTAGACGAATAGTTTCGCCACTTCCATTGAAATCGACCTCGATTTTACCGCCCACTTTATCATCACCACCGACGGGTGCTGTAAAATCTAAACCAAAACGTGTGGTTTTTGCAGTTGCGCGAAGTTTATCTCGTGCTTCTTCTTTAGACGTATGTACGTTGTTAAAGTCGTTATCCGCACCTTCAATAATGTAGTTCGCATCACCACGAACAAAACCGTAAAGACTTACATCTGCACCTGTTTTAGATTTTAAGCTTGCAGCTGGAGTAGCTGGTTGCGGTGGTGGTGCAACAGGACGCGCTTTAACTTGCTGAATCTCTGTTTGTTGCTGTTGTTGAACTTGCTGCTGCGCTTTAATCAAACTTTTCAGTTCTGCAACTTCTGCACGTAATTGTTCAATTTCAGAAGTATTGCTGCCTGCATGAGCCATTGATACCGTTGCCAAACTCATGGCAACAACAAGGGTTTTCATTGGGTGGAATACAGTTTGAGTTTTCATCCTAAGCTCTCTATTGTCCTGTCATTGTTGTATACCCTAAATCCGGGTGCTTTGTTATTCAGCTATTTGAGCGGACAAATTTCAAGCTGCATATCCGTGCTTTAGTCGCATTAAAGCCTTAACTTGTAGCCCCCAATAACGAAATACTTGAAAGCAAAAAGCAAGAAACCTGAATCCATTACTGAAAATAGACTGAAATATTTAGTTAAAATTCGGACTTAGCCGATTCAGATGGCAAAAAATCTCAATATTCATACCTTAAAGGTAAAAACCCATACCCTGTAGGTATGCAATAAAAACTATAAAATCCGATATATTACCGATAGAGACATTCACAATGTATTTATCCAGCATAACGTAATGTATTTAATGCGAATAATACTTATTTAATAATTATTCTATTTCCTTAGATTAAGACAACAATGATGCGCAGTTTCATTAATTATTTTCAAGTGGATGATTGTTTAGATATAAGTTTCGAGTAAACAGATACTGCCCTCACAATGGGAAAATAGCGCCCTCTTCTAAAGTTATGGATGATGAACATTTATAAATGAGTGACGTGGATATTTGATCAATAATACTAGTACGTTGATGACTGACGTTTAAGTAAGACCTGCTAAACGTCATCACCTGCATTCAGTTCAATCTATCGTTGAAGCTTTTAAACTACGCATAATAATCATTGCAACAACTATAAATAGCAACATAATCAGGGCCATATTGATCAGCGCTGACCATAATAAAAAGTTCAAAAACACTCCAGCCAATAGACCACAGGCAAATTGCATACTTCCCATGATTGCACTGGCTGTGCCAGCTCGTGAGCCTTGTTCAGACATTGCCAATGCCATCGCATTTGGCCCAGTAAAACCAATTGAAGCAACACATAAGAACATGCCAAACATTACAACAATGATAGAGGAAAGATAAAATAACCCTGCCGCCAATAAGATCAGCACACCACACAATTGAAGTGCATTACCCAATTGCAAACGATGGCGAACATCCAGTCGATTTGCAAGTTTCTTGTTGAGGGTCGAAAACACCATAATCCCTAAAGCATTCGCACCAAATACATAAGCAAATTGCTGTTGGCTTAGACCATAACCATCCATTAAAATGGCAGATGAGCCACTGATATAACAAAATAAAATTGCGCCAGAAAAACAGCCTGTGAGCATCGGTTTACGGAAGGTTTCGTCTTGCAAAATCGCACCATATAAACCTAAGACTTGTTTTAAACTTAAGTTTAAGCGCCGCTCGACAGGTAGGGTTTCCTGAAAGAAAAAATGTACGCAGAAAAGACAAAAAATACCGACAAGCACCAATACCGCAAATATGTATTGCCATTCAAACACCTGTAACACCCACGCGCCTAAAGTAGGTGCAATGATTGGTGCAATTGTTGTCACGATCATCATACTCGCAAAGGCCTGAGCTGAAGCTTGCATACTTAAGCGATCACGAATTGCAGCACGAGCAATCACCACACCGACACACCCCCCCAAGGCTTGCAAAACACGAGCAGCGATCAAGCTCCATTCACTATTGGCAAAGACACACAGAAAACTGGCACAAATATATAAAACCAAACCGAAATATAGCGGTGTTTTACGCCCAATACGGTCGCTGACTGGCCCATAAATTAACTGCCCCAATCGCCAAACCCAAGAAATACGCTGGAAGACTATTGGCCACTTGTTGGGTTGTGACACCAAAATCGTCGGCCATTTGAGGTAAAGCCGGCAAATACATATCGATTGAAAGTGGCCCTAAAGCAGTCAGCAATGCCAACAAGACGATCCAGCGTTGAGAAAATTCCTTTTGTGATTCGACGCTTTTCATAAGAATAATTCATTTATTGCAAGCAAGTTTTGCAGACAAGTTTACACTGCACATAGTATTATTTCTTGGCTTCAATGTGAAAATTCACACGATACACATCGCTTACTGCCCCATCGCTTTAGCAAAGGAAAAATTTTGAACGCCTGGCTCGCACGACTGAAACAAGCAACCTATAACACGACCTTTATGTATAACTTGCGCATGGTCATTGCCTTCGCAGGAACAGCCTTTGTCCCATATTTTTTAGATCAGCAATTGATGACCATTCCCCTCACCTTGGGTGTGGTTGCCGCAGGTCTAAGTGATATCGATGACCGCTTTTCAGTCCGCGTGCTCAATCAAATTTATACCTATATCGGGTTCTTTATTACTGCGGTATCCATTTATCTGTTGTTCCCGCATCCGATTTTATTTGCTTTGGGGCTGATTGTGTCTTGTATCGGTTGGATTCTTTTGGGTTCATTGGGTCGTCGCTATGCCACCATTTCTTATGGCTGTCTGGTGATCTCCGTGTATTCCATGCTTGGGGTCGAACTTTTTGAAAATTGGTACACACAAGCGGGTTTATTGGTCATCGGTGCGATGTGGTATGGACTGCTTTCGACTTTGAGCTTTCTGCTGTTTCCAGTACGTCAAGTTCAGGACAAATTGGCCCAAAGCTATTCGTCTCTAGGTGACTTCTTATTTGCAAAATCTAACTTGTTTGATGTCGATATGACACCAGAAAGTTATCAGCAAAGTTTGATTGAGCTATCGCTAGAAAATGGCAAATTAATTGGCATTTTCAACGATATGAAAACAGCCTTATTAACGCGTTTAAAAGGTGACCGTGGACAAAAAGATACGCGTCGTAGCCTGCAATATTATTTTGTCGCGCAAGACATTCATGAACGTGCCGATTCCGCGCATATTGATTATCAAAAATTGACCCGTATTTTTGAACATAGTGATATTTTATTTCGCTTTCAACGCGTGCTTTCGATTCAAGGTAAAGCTTGTAAAGATTTGAGTATCAGTATCTTACAGCGAAAACCTTATCATCATAATCAACGTTTTAAACATGCGTTCCACAATCTGAAATTGTCACTCGAAAAGCTGCGTGAAGAACAAAAATACGATGAAGTTTGGATCAACTCTTTATTTGCTTTATACCAAAACCTAAAAGGCATCGATGCGCAATTACGTAATGTCGAAACCGAGCGTTATATTGACCGACAAGCCCTGATTGAAAATCGTTTAAAAGATGATGATTTAAAAGGCTGGGACGACATCGTCATTCGATTCAAACAACATTTGAGCCCTGAGTCGGTGCTGTTCCGTCATGCTGTGCGTTTATCGACCGTGTTATTTATTGGTTATATTTTTGTCCAAGTCACCAATATCAGTTATGGCTATTGGATTTTATTGACTGCCCTGTTTGTCAGCCAGCCGAACTTTAACGCCACCAAGCGCCGCCTCTATTTACGTATCATTGGCACCTTGGTCGGAATTATTTTAGGTTATGCGATTTTATATTTTGTTCCTTCTGTCGAAGGTCAGTTACTGCTACTCATTTTAAGTGGCGTGCTGTTTTTTGAATTACGCAGTAAGCAATATGCACAAGCCACTGCATTTATTACCATTTTGGCGCTGATCAACTTTAACTTAGATGGAATGGGTTTTGCCGCAGCAATGCCGCGTATGATTGATACACTGATTGGTTGTGCCTTGGCATGGTTTGGTGTGAGTTTCATTTTCCCTGACTGGAAGTTTCGTCGCCTACCTCGGACCATCAGTCGCTCTATTCAAGCGCAGTGTGATTATTTGGCCGAAGTGGTTGAACAATACAAATCTGGTCGTAATAACGGCTTGAATTATCGTGTGGTCCGTCGTGCAGCACATAATACCGATGCAGAAGTAGCATCACTGATTTCCACATTAGCCACCGAACCCGATACCGATCCGACTCAAAAAACTTTAGCCTTTGAGTTTTTGTGTCTCAATCACACCTTTATTAGTTATATCGCGGCCTTAGGTGCGCATCGTGAAAAAATTCAAGACCAACAGGTCTTAACCTTATTGGATAAAGCCACAGATGACATTCAAGGTGCATTGCTGCGTGACGAAGTTCCAGACTTATCTGCGCAAAACATGTTGCAAGAAATCCGTCAGCGTTTGTCACAAAACAGTGAGGAAGATCAAAAATCCTTGATTGTGCTACAACAGCTTTCTTTGATGTTTAACGTCTTGAACCAATTTAGCCAATTGAAACAAAATCTAAGTCATGAGCATGATCAGGCATCGACTGAACTGGCTTCGCTATAATTTGGATGATTTTGGAACAATATACTCACTGAATTGGTATAAATAATGCTAAACTTTTTACAGTTTTAAATCTGTTACTTTCACTATGACCGCAAAAAATTTATACGCCTACACGCTAGAGCCAGTGGCTTATGAAATTTCTGAAGAAGAACAACGTTATGCTCAACTTGTTCTGTCTCGCAGTAACTTCAAAATTGGCAAAAAAGCATGGCTGATTATGGGTGCAATTCTTGCACTGGCACTCTTGGGCCTCATCTTTATTAAGAACTATTCAACAGTATTTTGCTGGGTAGCTATTGTCTGTGTTGTGATTTACTTCCTTGTGCGTAAATTCGGTATCGAGTGGTATGCGAAACGCAAACTGAACGAAGTCCCTGTACAAGAAATTAAAGGCATCCGTATGGGTGTTCAGCCGCATGGGATCTCTATGCAGCAACGTATGGGCGCAAACATGGGGACGATGACTGTCGGTTGGAAAGACATTCATGAATGGTATGACACTAAAGACTTCATCCTTTTAAACTTTAAAGTGAAGGGTCAAGACGGCGCATACATCTTGCCTAAACGTATGGATAGCAAGAAGTTTCCATTTTCGACCATTCGTAAACATTTAAATGAAACTGTAGGCCCTGCTAAACCAATTTAAGCCTAACAGACATTTGTTTATAAAAAGCCTCCTCTCTTTGGAGGTTTTTTTATGTGTTTAATTTTTGAATAATTATTGATAATTACAATAATGAGAATGAATATTACTTACTTTTTCCACATTCTCTACTACATCATCGTTTATAATTTGTCGCAATTCAGCAACCTTTTATCAATATTAAATTCATCATGTTTAAGAAAACCCTTTTCCAGATTCACTGGTTCTTGGGGATTAGTGCCGGCTTAATACTCTCGCTTATGGGGGTTACAGGTGCCATTTATTCCTATGAACAGCAAATACTTAAAGCAATCAATCAGGACAGTTATGTGGTTCAGGCTCAACAGCAGCCTAAACTAACCCCTGCTGAGCTTTATCAGCACTTTAGTCAGTCTGATCCTGACATGAAAATTAACAGCATCTCTATTGCCTCAGATGCTACCACCTCAAGTACCGTGAATATTGTCAAAGAAGGTGCTCGTCGTGGCTATAACATGATGGTTAACCCCTATACAGCCGAAGTTTTACCTGAAATCAAAGGTCAAAAATTCTTCCAGTTTGTACAGCAGCTACACCGTAATTTAACTGTTGGCCCTGTTGGTAAACAAATTACCGGCGCATGTACACTGATGCTGATTTATTTTGTATTGAGTGGTTTATATCTGCGTTGGCCAAAAAGACATTCTGTAAAACAATGGCTTGCAGTAAAACCAAAGCTCAAAGGACGTAATTTCCTATGGGATTTACATGCAGTCGTCGGCACATGGGTGATTGTTTTTTATCTCATTTTGGCATGTACAGGTCTGTACTGGTCTTATGATTGGTGGCGTAATGGCATGTTTAAAGTCATGGGCGTTGAACGTCCACAGCCCCAATTGCAAGAAGGTCCAAAAACGAATGGACAACCTGCTGAACATGCGGGCGAAAAGCAAAGCGCTGAAAAACAAGCCACTGAAGCAGGACAAACTCGTGGTGAACACCAAGCACGTTCTGAAAGAAACCCTGCAACGTCGAGTCCCTCTGAACACGGCGCTCAAGAAAACAAACATGGTGCTAAAGGTCGCGGAGAAAAACGTGGTCTAAAACCAGAACAAGTGAATATTGCCCTTACCCAAAGTTGGAATGGCTTTAATCAAAATATTGGTCGTGAATACTCAAGTGTCACTTTTAATATTCCGAAAAAAGCCAATGGTGAATTAGAAATTAACTTTGTGGATGCCGTCCCTCAACATGAACGTGCTCGCAACAAAGCGACTTATAACTACAAAACGTCTGCTCTCACCGATATCGAGTTATACGAAGATAAAAAATTAAATGAAAAAATCATGACCAGCATGTTACCTGTGCATCGTGGTAGTTTCTTCGGACCGATTTATCAGTTCTTTGTGGTTATTGCATCCCTCATGATGCCGCTGTTCTTTGTCACTGGATGGATGCTCTATCTCAAACGTCGTAAACAGAAAAAACTGACACAGCAAGCTCGTCAAAGCTTAGCACCTGTTGCCATCGACCCAAACGCACAGCCTTGGTTAATTTGCTATGCATCACAAACAGGTCAGTCTGAACAATTGGCATGGCGTACAGCAACAAGCTTACAAGAGGCTCGTCAGCCCGTCACAGTGAAAGCTGTTCAGCAACTTTCAGCAGATGACTTAACGCAAGCCGCTCAGGTTTTATTTGTTGCAAGTACTTATGGCACTGGCGAAGCACCTGACCTCGCTTCAAGCTTTGAACGTAAACTGATGACACAAAGCCTCGATTTGAGTCATGTTCAGTTTGCCGTATTAGCTTTAGGTTCAGAAGAATATCCTGATACTTTCTGTAGCTTTGGTCATGCGATTCATCGTTGGATGCAGAGTAATGCGGCGAAGCCCCTGTTTGACACGATTGAAGTCAATAATGGCGACACCCAAGCCATTCAAGCATGGAATAGCGCTTTAGCCAAAGCGACTAAACTTGAACTTCAGCACATGCAAATTGAAAAAACTTTTGATGCATGGACATTGACCAAACGTGATTTACTCAACCCGAACAGTTTAGGTGCACCTGCATTTAATATTGAGTTAAAACCGCAACATGAAGCCAATTGGCAAGCGGGTGATATTGCAGAGATTCAGCCGGGTAATAGTGCTGAACGTATTGCAAACTTCATGCAAAAGTATCAGATTCAGAGTCAGCAAGTGGTTGATTCTACTCAGCAACGTATTGAAGATGCATTATGGGATCGTAACCTAAATACGGATGTCGAACCATTTGCCAACCTTGATCACTTGCTCGAACAGCTTCCACCGCTTCCAACTCGTGAATACTCGATTGCCAGTATTCCAAGTCAGCAAGTATTACGCTTAGTGGTGCGTCAGCAATCCAATGCGGATGGTGAGCTTGGTTTAGGCTCTGGTTGGTTAACACAACATGCTGCGATCAATAGCACACTACAACTGCGTATTCGTACCAATGAATCATTCCATCTGATTGCAGATAATCGTCCTGTGATTTGTATTGGTAACGGTACAGGTATTGCTGGTTTACTCAGCCTGTTACATACACGAGTTCGTCAAGACTATACGCAAAACTGGCTGATTTTTGGTGAGCGCCAACGCGCACATGATTTCTTTTATCAAGACGTCATTGAAGCATGGCAAAACACCGGTTTAGTTCAACGCATAGACCTCACCTTCTCTCGTGATCAAACGGAGAAACGCTATGTGCATCATGAGCTACGTGACCATGCGACCTTATTAAAATCATGGGTAGAACAAGGTGCCGTGATCTACGTTTGCGGTAGTATCAACGGTATGGCAACGGACGTTGACCACGCACTGATTGATATATTAGGTGAAGACGTTGTTGCTGAACTGCGTCAAGCTGGGCGCTACCGCCGTGATGTTTATTAATAAGATGTTTACTCATAAATAGTCCCAACTAAAAACCAGACCTCGTGTCTGGTTTTTTTCACGCTATACTTAGGCCAAATACGAATACTGCTTTAATTTTTTGCATGAAAAGAATACTACTGCTTTGTGTAGGCTTGCTGCTCTGCGTAGATGCCATTTGGTTACTTACATTAGATAAAATTCATTTAGGCATCCTTTTACCCTTAGTCATTGGGTGTATTTTTATTTTATCCGGACTATTTTCAACCCAAATCCACAATATTTTAGATCAATACCCTAAACTCAAAAGGCTCTGGCGTGCTACATGGTGGTTGTTTTGGCTTTGGCTATTGAGCCTTTTACTGTTTTTTGCGTATTTACACTTCAATAGCCAGCAATCTAAGCCATTTACTTCCGTCCAAGCTATCATCGTTTTAGGTAGTGGTATTGAAAATGGTCAACCCTCTCCGACCTTAAAGGCGCGTCTCGATGCCGCAGCACCGTATGCCTTGCAACAGCCCAATGCCATCATGATCATGACCGGTGGTTTAGGCTTTAATGAAAAAATGACCGAATCCTCTGTCATGAAGCGCTATTTACTTCAACACTATGACATTTCAGCGGCACGTCTATATGAAGAAAGTAAAAGTACCAGTACAGAACTCAACCTGATCAATAGTAAAAAGATTTTAAAACAACATCAAATTTCGCTTGATACACCCATAGCAATTGCCAGTAGTGACTTTCACCTTCCACGTGCAAAAGCAATTGCACGAAAGTTAGGCTATACACAGGTGTATACCATTGCAGCGCCTACACCGCTGTACATCCGCTACAACTCTTGGCTACGTGAATATTTTGCTTTTTTGAGCGGTTTTGTACTTAACGAATATTAAAAAAAAGCCCTTGTTTGATCAGTAAACAAGGGCTTTTTTATGCTGTAAATAAACAATTAATTTAAACGAATGCTACGTGGCAAAGGAATTTTAAGGTTTTCAAAGATTTCTGGGCGCTGTTGATAGACTTGATATAAATAATTTTTAATATCTAACAGCATCTTTTCAGGCGCAACCAAAATATTTTGCCCGTCTGGGGTTAAATCTAAAGATACCGTAGTGCTCTCGCTGCGTAAAAACGGAATGACTTTTTCGATAAAGTCTTTTAATGAAATTTCCTGAATTTCATAATTGGACCAATTGTCTTTAATTAATAAATGTGCCAAACCACGATTTTGCCAAATGGCGAAGGAACGCTGACCTGTAGGTGTCGCACAAAGTGCCCAACCATCTTGATATAACGCAATCACGCCACCTTGAGCGACCATATTTTCAATAAATTGTTTATAGGTTTCTTGAGGATTGTAATTTGTAGTTTGAGTTTTAGACGCTGCCTTGCGCTGATATGGATTTCTCATAGATCACATACAATATTAAAATTATTATAGAGCGGATTCTATGTAAATCAGAAAATTTAGGCAAGCTTTTGGGGAAAGAAGTTTCTATAGAAGAATATGGTGGGCGCTGACGGGATCGAACCGCCGACATTCTGCTTGTAAGGCAGACGCTCTACCAACTGAGCTAAGCGCCCTGAGCGAAGAGTAACAAAGCGAAGCTTTGTCTGAGCGCAAGAGAAAAATCAAAGATTTTTCTAAAGGCATTCTCTTGAACAGAGATTTTTAAGATAAATGGCGCAGCGGACGGGACTCGAACCCGCGACCCCCGGCGTGACAGGCCGGTATTCTAACCAACTGAACTACCGCTGCATCACGTAGTTTCTTTCGAAACACAACCTATATCTTAAAAGATATGGTGGGCGCTGACGGGATCGAACCGCCGACATTCTGCTTGTAAGGCAGACGCTCTACCAACTGAGCTAAGCGCCCTTAAAGGGTACAAAAATTATATTCTTTGAAATGGCGCAGCGGACGGGACTCGAACCCGCGACCCCCGGCGTGACAGGCCGGTATTCTAACCAACTGAACTACCGCTGCATCGCAAAAAATATGGTGGGCGCTGACGGGATCGAACCGCCGACATTCTGCTTGTAAGGCAGACGCTCTACCAACTGAGCTAAGCGCCCTCAAAAGATCTATCATGTAAATGGCGCAGCGGACGGGACTCGAACCCGCGACCCCCGGCGTGACAGGCCGGTATTCTAACCAACTGAACTACCGCTGCACTTACACAATGTCGCTATTGTGGTTCAAACGAATTAAGATTTAAAGTGGCGCAGCGGACGGGACTCGAACCCGCGACCCCCGGCGTGACAGGCCGGTATTCTAACCAACTGAACTACCGCTGCACTCTAAATATCTTAACGCTGAAAAGGTTTGGTGGGCGCTGACGGGATCGAACCGCCGACATTCTGCTTGTAAGGCAGACGCTCTACCAACTGAGCTAAGCGCCCTTTTCAAAACATGTTCATCGTTTGATGAGGTGCATTATAGAGAATCCTCACGGTCTGTCAAACGCTTTTCTAACTCTTTTCCACTTTTTCTGTTTGAGTGATTAAAAAATAAGTTATATTGCGGAAAAATCAGTATTTTTGAACATTTTTTAGCTATAAACCTGTAAATTTATTACTAAAAATAGGACTTATATTCTGCATCATTCACATAAAAAACAGTTTTTCGCGTGGACTCATAACTAATCATTCAGCGAACCGACGATTAATTCACCACACACACTGCATTCTAAAACACCGCAGTGCACAAAATACATTCAAACACGATTTTCTGTTAGTTTGCGAGCATTAGTCCTGACAAAAGTCCTGACAAAAAAACGCCTTTCAAACTCACTTTAATTCTTCAAACCCATGGTTTGATGTCATGAACTTCTGTTTTCATGGCTTGTGCTTTTAACGACGTGTTCAATGTTCAGTGATGTAAACCAGCGCATTTAATGGAATCAATTGATAAAGTTCTACAACATCGCTGTTTCGCATGCGAATACAACCATGCGACATCGGTATACCCATAGGCTCTCTATCTGGTGTGCCATGAATATAAATATAACGCTGATAAGTATCACAGCCCTCACCTGCATTAAAGCCGGGTTCTAAACCACTGAGCCATAATATTCGAGATAAAATCCAATCCCGATCAGGGTGTGATGCAGCAAGTTGCTCGTCGTAAACCTCTCCGGTCCACTGACGTGCTTTAAAAACTGCATTTTGAGGATGTTGTCCACCAAACTTTTCAGCCACTTGATGCCAGCCTCGTGGCGTCTTTCCACTATTTTCCTGCTCACCAATGCCATTTTTACCCGATGAAATTAGATAAAACTTATTCAGTTTCGGCAAAGTTAAAGTTTGATCTTTCAAGTTAATCAGGATATCTGCTTGATCTTGGGTATATTCAGACATGCTCTTGCTCTTTCTGCTTATCTTTATCTTGTGGTTGTGTCTGCGGCGATGTTTCAATAGTTCTAATCTTATTTGGCTCTGGTCGTGTCCATAACCAAATGCCAACAATCAACATGGTTAAGTCAGTGAAAATCTTGACGGCAATCGGTGCTGATGTAAAAAGCATAATCAGACCACTCACAAACATCATGATCGATGCAAACCATTTTGCTTTGCGTGGGACTGTGCCATTTTCGCGCCAAGCGCGTAAGGTTGGCCCATATTTAGGATGATTCAACAACCAAGCATCCATTTGAGGCCAACCTTTTGAAGCCGCCCATGCCGCTAATATTAAGAAGACTGTCGTGGGCATTCCCGGCAATAAAGCCCCTATAAAGCCTAAAATGACAAAGACAACCACTAAGCTTCGCCAAAACAACGTCTTCATACCGCTACCCTGAACTTTCAATTCAGGCAGTATAAGATGTTTTTAACAATTATCCGTTGTTATTCTGCATTATTCGAAAGGTTTCAATATGGCTGTAGCCCCGACAACGTCGTCTTATTTTGAGCCATGGTTGCAATTTAAACAGCCCTTAGTTCGCCAATTAGCTTTCTGTATTGCTAGCCCAAATATTCTGCAGCAAATTCCCAATGAACTCGAAATCCGCTATCCCTTTCATTTTCATCCAAGCGAGCTTTGGCATAAATATTTTGAAGCCTACCTTCCCCGTTTAAAACAACTCGAACAACACCCAAGTGCATTAGTAGAATTTTTACAAAAATTAAAAAGTACTCGCCTTGGTTTACGTTTCGAAATGTTTATATGGTTTTGGCTTCTCGATCACCCATACCATCCCTACCAGTTACTCGGACATAGCATTCAAAAAATTGACGGCCCTCGTACAGTAGGTGAACTCGATTTTGTTTTAAAAAATACCGAAAGTGGTGAAGTTGAACACTGGGAAGTGGCTTTAAAATATTATCTAGCCGAGCGTGATTTTCAATTACCCTATTGGTATGGCTTAAATCGTAGTGATACTTTGGCTCGAAAGCTCAATCATTTCACCCAAAAACAATTCCAATTTGATGAAGCACTTGGGCAGCAGATTCAACAGCGCTATTGCGTTTTAAAGGGTCAATTATATTTACCTATTCAGCGTACCAGCACATTACCAAACTGGGTCAATCCTGCACGTAGAATAGGTCAATGGGGACATGTCATTCCATCTACGAGTCAAGGTTACTATCGCCTACAACGACATGAATGGATTTGCGTGCAGCAGCAACCGACAAGTAAAACCGCACATTGGTGGACAGATGGTTTATATAAAAAAGACAGTGAGGAAAGCTATTATATGTATAGACAGCCACGCTTGATTTTGCCGCAAACGATTTAAGACTCAATCCACCATTTAGTAGAAATTTACATTTATTTACTCAACCACCGTAAAAACCACCTACTGTTTGATACGGCTATTTTTTAATCTAAATCTCACATCAGAATAATTTATCCCTCTAAAAATTATTCTTTCATAATGGAGAATACAGTCAATGAAAAAAATTTTAGCTGCATCACTTATGGTTGCTTTTGTACTGACAGGTTGTAATACAGTAAAAGGTGTTGGTAAAGACGTATCTAAAGCTGGAGATGCGGTAACCAATACTGCTGAGAAAACTTCGGAAGAAATTCGCCGCAATTAATTTCTTTCCCAAGAATTTATAAAAGAGCCCTATTTTTTAATAGGGTTTTTTTACGTCTAAATTTCCCTTCGCTTGTTGATTCGCCTATTATATTGCGACATTTTTGACTTCTGTATTTAGCATGACCTCAACAGCAACTCTTGATCTCAGCCTAGAACTACTTCGCCAACCGTCGGTGACACCGATTGACCATACCTGCCAGAACATTATGGCGGATCGTTTAGCCAAAATTGGCTTTAACATTGAAAATATGCGTTTTGATGATGTAGATAATCTTTGGGCACGTAAAGGGACTGAAGCACCAGTATTTTGCTTTGCAGGTCATACGGATGTAGTACCTACGGGTAACTTGGATGCATGGGGTTCTGACCCATTTCTTCCTGAAATTCGCGACGGTAAACTGTATGGTCGTGGCAGCGCAGATATGAAAACCGCGTTGGCAGCTATGGTTGTTGCTTCAGAACGTTTTGTTGCAAAGCATCCAAATCATAAAGGTTCGATTGCATTTCTTATTACCTCTGACGAAGAGGGTCCTTCGATCAACGGGACTGTCAAAGTTGTTGAAACTTTAGAAGCGCGTAATGAAAAAATGACTTGGTGTTTGGTGGGTGAACCATCTAGCACCAACACACTTGGCGATATTGTTAAAAATGGTCGTCGTGGTTCGCTAAATGCCAATTTAACGGTTAAGGGTAAACAAGGGCACGTTGCTTACCCACATCTAGCAGTCAATCCAATCCATACAGCATCAAAGGCACTGGCTGAACTTTGCGATACCGTGTGGGATAATGGCAACGAATACTTCCCCGCAACATCTTTTCAAATTTCCAATATCAATGCCGGCACAGGTGCAACCAACGTTGTTCCGGGCACGATGAATTTACTCTTTAACTTCCGTTATTCAACAGAAGTAACGGCAGATGAACTCAAAGCACGTACTTTGGAAATTTTAGATCGTCATGGCGTTGAATATGACATCTCTTGGACCTTATCTGGTTTGCCATTCCTCACCCCAGTAGGTGAGTTAGTAAATGCCGCACGTGATGCCATTCGAGAAGTTACTGGGACAGAAACAGAACTTTCGACCAGTGGTGGAACTTCTGATGGTCGATTCATTGCGCCTACAGGTGCGCAGGTGCTTGAACTGGGTGTTTTAAATGCTACGATTCACCAAATCAATGAACACGTTAATGTGGCAGAGTTGGAGCCACTTTCTGAAATTTACGAAAAGATTTTAGAAAACCTGTTGGCTTAAATATTCCCCACATAGTCAAAAAAAGGAACTCCATTGAGTTCCTTTTTTATATCTCGCTTTTACAAATACTAAGCCACTTGAAGCCCAATGCTATTTTGAATATTGGCTAAATTTGGAATATGAAATACCTGATCGGCCATGCGTACATATTGGAAAATATTGGCGTCTTTCACGGCTTTTTCTTCATCAACCACTTCAGAAATACGCAGACGAATGGTTTTCGGCATTTCATTACACATCAGTGCAAAACGCTGTCCAACATCATCGCCTTCAATCACCAAAGCCACGCCCTGATTTTTTGCAGGATCATTGACCGAGAAAACAGGCAATTTCAATTCATGCCATTCAACAAAAGGAACCTTGGTTGCACTATCGAGCGCTGAAAGCACAATATTTTGTGGCAACAACATTGGCTCTTTACCATGACAATCGATGATATACGCATCGATAAAACCGGTAGAAACCGTAATGAGATGTTGCAGTTCCTGCTGATCAATTTTATCGCTGACAACCTGAGAAACAGTGTTTTGGCTCATAAATTACCCCTGCTTTTCTGCAATTAAAGCTTCAATATTGGCAAGCAATTCAGCTTCTTGGAATGGTTTACCCATATAGTGAGTCACACCTAAGCTAAATGCACGCTCACGATGTTTTTCACCTGTACGCGATGTAATCATAATGATTGGCAAGTCACGGTGAATGTCGTGGTGACGAACTAAGTTGGTCACTTCGAAACCATCCATACGTGGCATTTCAATATCGAGTAACATCAAGTCTGGACGAACATTTTCAAGCTGTTCAATCGCATCAACACCATCTTTCGCAGTCACGATGTCATAACCTTGACGTTCAAGTAAGCGCGAAGTCACCTTACGTACAGTTACCGAGTCATCGACAATCATCACTAAACGACGCGCATTGGATTGACGGCCCATATCACGTTGCTCAGCTGAATGTTTAACACGCTGCGTGGTTTGAATTTGACGTGCAATATTTTGCCCATCCAAAATCAAACATACATGACCATCACCTAGAATCGTGGCACCTGCAATCGCGGCCACACTGGTAAATTGTTGACCAATTGGTTTCACCACGATTTGAGAACGTGAACCCACCAGCTGATCGACCAATAAAGCAATGGTTTGACCACTGTTGCCTTTAATTAGTAGTACAGGCAATGAATGGCCGACATTATTTAAACGTGGAATTGGCTGATTACCCACAAACTCTGATAGATAACGTAGTTTGTAATTGGTGTTGTCAATTTTAAACACGTCATCCTTACTATTGAAGTAAGTTTCGAGTGCCGTAGGTGCAATACGGACAATACGTTCAATTTGCGCTAATGAAATCGCATATTGCTGATCGCCCGCTTTCACCATCAAGGCATCGCTGACCGCTACTGTGGTTGGTACACGAATGGTAAAGGTCGTCCCTTTACCTAACTCAGACTCAACGGAAACATGACCACCCAAGGCTTTAATTTCACTTTGCACCACATCCAGACCAACACCACGACCCGAAATTTGCGTTACCGATTGTGCCGTTGAGAAACCTGGATGGAAGATCAATTGCAAGATTTCTTGTTTATCGAGGAACTGATCCGCTTTGATTAAACCAAGTTTTAAGGCTTTGTCTTTAATTTTGGTTTCATCAATCCCTTTACCATCATCACTGAAAGACACCAGTACATCAGTACCCTGACGACTAATGTTCAAGACGATGCTACCTACTTCTGGCTTTTTTAAAGCCAAACGGTCAGCAGTATCTTCTAAACCATGGTCGACCGCATTACGCAGCATATGTTCAAATGGTGTCACCAAACGCTCTAAGATCGTACGGTCCAATTCACCTTCTGTATTTTGAACAATCAATTCTGCAGGACGGTTCAAGGTCGAAGAGGTTTGACGCACAATACGTTGTAAACGTGGTAACAAACGATCAAATGGCACCAAACGGGTACGCATCAGACTTTCTTGAATTTCTGACTGAATACGTGATTGTTGTAATAACAAACCTTCCGCATCACGGATTTTTTCTGCCAAAGTACTCTTAAAGTCAACCAAATCCGACGCAGATTCGGCTAGAGATTTTGACAATTGGTTAATCGATGAATATTGGTCCATCTCCAATGGGTCGAAATCCGCATAGCGTGAATTTTCAGAACCATGTTTGGCAATAATTTGTGACTCAAGCTCACCATCCATTCGACGTAACTGGTCAGCAAGTCGCTTAATTGCTAACTCCATTTCATTCAAGGTATTGCCTAGCTGACCTAAGTCCATCTCAATACGTGAACGGTTAATCGAGTTTTCGCCTGATAAATCAATCATCTTCTCGACGAGATCAGCCGAGATACGAATCATCTCATTACTGTTATCAGAAGAATTAGCTTCAGACCATTCACCCAACATAGATGGAGGTTCAACACCATCACCTTGAATAAATTCAAAGCCTTTACTGACAATACCTTGTTCTAATTCTGCAACACGGTTTGGCAGTTGAACCGTAACATCCACATACTGAATGGATTCTAAGCTCAATTTGATGCTGTCAAAATTACTATAGTCATGGTTGAAGATTGCTTCTTTTAACCATGCCAACGTCGTTTTGAGTAAGCCGTCATATGCATTTGAGTTGAAATGATGAACCGCAAAATGCTCAAACGTCGTCTCAAGTTGATACGCAATTGCGGCAACAGGTTCATTTTCAACCATACGCGCGCCACCCTTAATACTGTGGGCAGCACGTTGTAATTGAAGCAATACGTTACGGTCACTACGTTGTTCAGTCCATTGATTTAATAATTGAACGGCTTGTTCAAGAATTTCCTCAGACTCTTCAAGGAAGGTTTCTTCCATGACTGAACGTAGATCATCATCTGGATGCTCAACATGTTCAGCAACCGCATGTTCAAGATGTTCAACAGCGGACTCAGTGTGAGCAGTCGTTTGAGCTTCAACCACTGCTTCTGCAGTGTCTTCAGCAGCATCCATCGGCTCTGACACCGACACATCTGGCTCTACTGTAGCTTGTAGAGTTTCAGCTGAAATAGGAGCCGAAGCCAATGCAACAGGTTCTGAACGCTCTCCTGCCACAATTGACTGAATATTCTTGAGAATATCGATCACATTATTCGCTGGGTAGTCGATCCCTTGGTCACGAATGGTTTGAATACGATCTGAAATATCATCCTGCACCAAACGAATAATTTGAATTAACGCAGGGGTAATCGAAATTTGCTGACGAATAATGCGCTCATAAATCGATTCCAATTCATGCGAAATTAAACCCACATGAGACGCGGCAATCATATTTGCACCACCTTTTAGGGTATGCAAATAACGCATTAAATTATTCAAAGCTGAAGTATTGGTCTGATCACGTGTCCAAGTACTGAGGTCTTGATCAATCCCCACCAATAATTCTTCTGCCTCTTCAATAAAGATCCCTAAAAGATCTTCATCAAAGTCATTATTCGCATCCGCCGCTTGCATCTGTTGATGATCAAGTTGAATACGCTGACTTAATTGTGCAAAGTCTACTGCTGTTGTATTTGCAACAGCGGCTTTATCTTCTACTGTGGCAACAGGTTCAGCAACTACATGGGCTTCTGGTGTTGTCGTCGCTGCAACTGCTTCAATGTCTTGTTGAACAAATGCAGTCAGCTCATTTAAGAAACGCTGAACCTCTTCACTTAACACTACACGCTGACCCGCAGCTAAAGTGTCAAATAAGTGAATAAACTCTTGATGTGCTTGCGCAAATAACTCATAGCCATAATCAGCATGGAGTAATTCAGGCTTTTCAACTAAAGACTGATATGCTGCACGCAGTTGAGTTGTGAAATCATGGATTCCAACAGACGCACGATTATCCGTATGTTCAATCAACTCTAAAGCTTGTTGACTGAGCTGTTGAATATAGTCTGGGAATTCAGCAAGAGCACGTTTATCAAACTCAAATTCAGCATCTAATAACTGATCAATATTTAATTCGATTAGTTTAGAAACCAAACCTTGCGGATTATCTTCAGGCGCCAATTGATCTTGGCTAGCAAAACCATAATCGTCCCAAGCTGCTTTGAAGGTTTCATAAATAGATGCAAGATTTGCCTTATCCCCTGAACGCAGCACGTGTAAATAATCACGAACAAATTCAGCATATTGAATCAATAAAGCAGTTTCTTTCGAGCTCGATATGATTTCGTCTTGCAATAAGGTTTTGAATAAGTTTTCAACTTTTGAACTGGCTTCAAAAATCTCTTCGATCTGCGCCATCGACGAACTACCACGCAAGGTGTGTAGCGCGCGAATCAAACCATTATAATCTTGTGATTTACTGTCATCAGATTGGAGGAACTGATCAATCGTTTGTAGATGTTCTTCAGCTTCTTCAATAAAAATGCTCACTGTCTCTTCGACCAGAGATGCATCTGCATCCACTTGTTCAGGAGCAGGTTCTGATTCAACAACCGCATCAATCGTGTTTTCAAGCACTTCTACAGGTGCTGTAGCTTCAACATCAGTCAGTTCTAAACCAGTGACACCATCTTCAGATTTTAATTGATCTGCCAGTTTTAATAATTCTTCGAGTGCAGGCTCAAGGCTAATATTTTGTTGTAATTGTTGCCCCATTAAAACCAATGGACGTAAGTCAACATCCAATTCGGCAACATTTTTAAACCGTGGATAGAGCTTATATTGATAAACATTTAAAACTGTTTGTGCAAACTTTTGAACGGTCGGCGTTAACTGTACTGAACCCGCAATGACACGGTTCAGCGTATCTTCAACTGCCCATGCAGTTTCACCCGCCGATTTTGCCCCGACCATACGACCTGAACCTTTCAGGGTATGGAAATGACGACGAATCGTCGTTAAAGTCTCTTTATCTTGTGGATTTTCCAACCAAGTTGTAAATAAACCCGCCAGTTCTTCAAAGATTTCTTCTATTTCTTCAACAAAAATCTCTAAAATTTCTGCATCTTGATCAAGATAACTATCTTCAGGAAGCGTAGTTGTTTCAACTAAATTTTTTAATATTTCTTTCATAGCTAAGGCTTCTTATGTTTTGCCACCAAGAAGGTTGCTCAAACTTAATTGTAACCATCACCTAAGACTTAACTGTGACGTTAAGTTCACCTTATCGATGTGTTATCTGTAATCGGTGCAGTACCCTAGCCGCAGCTAAGGTACTCCAGGTTTGCGCCTGACTTACTCTGGGAGTTTAAAGTCAGATACAGATTCACGTAATGATTCAGCCATATTCGCCAATTCAGATACCGAACGTGCAGTATCAAATGTTGCACTGGTAGTTTGCGAGGTAATTTCTTGTACAACGTTCATCGTTGTCGCAATATGACCTGCTGAAGCAGACTGAAGTTTTGCAGCATCCGAAATGTTTGCAATCAGTTTCGCCAAGTTACCCGATACAGACTGAATTTCATCTAGTGCTACGCCGGCATCTTTAGACAAGTTCGCACCACGTACAACTTCCGAAGTCGTTTGTTCCATTGAAATTACGGCTTCGTTAGTATCCGTTTGAATGGTTTTTACCAAACCTTCAATCTGTTTGGTTGCAGACGCTGAACGTTCCGCAAGACGCTGTACCTCATCCGCTACCACGGCGAAACCACGACCTGCTTCACCCGCCATTGACGCCTGAATTGCTGCGTTTAATGCCAAGATGTTTGTTTGGTCGGCAATATCGTTAATCAATGCGACAATGTTACCAATCTCTTGAGAAGACTCACCTAGACGTTTAATACGTTTTGAAGTTTCCTGAATCTGTTCACGAATCGTGTCCATACCTTCAATTGAACGGTTTACGACATCTGCGCCGTTTGCAGCAATTTGTACAGAACGTTCTGCTACGACAGCTGATTCTTCAGCGTTCGAAGATACTTGGTCAATCGACATTGCCATTTCGTTAATCGCTGCAGATGCACCAGCAATCTCTTGCGCCTGATGTTCAGATGCTTCTGCAAGCTGGTTGGTAATACCCTGCGTATTCGCGGTATATTGCGCAACTTCTTGAGAAGTTTCTGTAATACGCGATACAAGGTCACGTAATTGGTCGATTGCGAAGTTAATCGAGTCGGCAATCGCACCCGTAAAGTCTTCAGATACCGTCGCATACGAACGTAAGTCACCGTCTGCAAGATCGGCAATTTCATCGAGTAAACGTAAAATCGCGTTCTGGTTACGGTCATATTCTTCTTGAAGACGGGTTACACGGAATTTATCCGATTGACCACGTAAAGAAAGAAGTTTGAACACACAGATCAAGAAGGCTGTTAAAGCAAGAATCAACAGTACCGCAGGTAAAATGGTTTTCAAGCCTGTGCTAGAAGACAATTGATTTAAGTTGTCCAACAATTTGTCTGACTCAGCAAAAATTTGTGAAGATGCTTTACGTACGTTCACAATTTGCGTTGAGTTTTTCAAAATTGTCGCAGCCGCTGATTTTAATACATCGTCATATTCAGCTTTAATGCCTTCAAGTGACTCACGTAATTCAGGGCTTTCAATACGTTGTACACCAAGCTCTGTACTACCATCCAATTGGGCATTTAAGTACAAACCGAAGGTTTCAGTATCGGCACTAAAGTCATCCGCAGACTCACGTGAACTATCAGAACCGGAAAGCACCGAGCTGATCGAACGTAAAATACGTTCAGCAATGAATACCTGGTTTTTCGCAATCACCACCTGGTTCGAAGGCATGTCTTGACGTGCCATTTGGTCGACCATCAAGTTATATTCCGCCTGAATCCCCGGAATGGTTTCACCAATCGCGATGTTCGTGTCATATAACTTATTAATGATTTTTTGTTGCGAAGTAATCAAGTCAATACTTTTTGAGACCTCAGCCCACTGCGTATCTACAGATTTCAGCGCATCTGTATTTGCATGAATGTCTTTTACAGTTTCTAAGTTTTCTTTGAACGAATCTTGAGAGGCAATTAATTTTTTCATTGCATCTTCAGTACCTGATGCAGTTGCCTCAGTTGCTTGACGCGAAATTGTTTGCGAAAGAAGACGGAGTTCACCCAAACTTTGCGTTAATTGGTTACCGCGAGGAACGCTATAGAATAGGTATAATAAAATAATCGTTGCCAGTACTAATGAACCAATCGCACCATAAATAAATGGTTTGGATTTTTCACTATCACCAAAAACTCGAGATAATTGATCTGTCTGTGATTGCAGTTTTGCCAGAAAAGCATTACCGCCTTTACGACCACTGGTGCTTTCACCCGTATTTTTCTTTTTAAGTTTAAAGCCCATTCAGCTTCTCCCCGATTACGCCTTCTTTCGTTCGTGCGCGACAATTAATTTATAAATTTTATAGATGCGTTCATGTATTTTGGATTTTGCAGTAAACGACTGAAGAGAAATACATTCCACTGCTGGTTATGCTGGTGGAAATACCCCTGACAATATTCCTGCAAATTTCGATCCAACTCATTATGTTTAGAAAAATAACTTTTCTTATTAAAGTGTTGAATACCCAAAACTTGATCGACTACCAAACCGACATAATGGTCATTATGACTAATACATAAAACTTTTTGAGTGGGTGAAAAACTACTTCGATGACCGGTTATATATTGTGCTAGGTCAGACAAAGAAAGTAAGCGTCCCCGAATATTGGCTAATCCCATCACCCAAGGTTGGGTATTGGGAACTGGCGTATATTTTGGTGGGTAGATCACTTCAGCTACTTCACCTAAAGGAGCAACGTAATATTGCCCCATCATCTCAAAAGCAATGCCTGACCATCGGTTTACTTCATTTTCAGTGGAAACGTAGTTTTTGTTTCCTCGTTTTGCGATTCGAAGTAATTCGATAAATCCATTTGCTGCCATAGAGCTTTATCCTGCATTGAGGTGTTGCTTAATCACATCAATTAATTGTTTTTCGTCTACAGGTTTAGTCAGATAATCAGAAGCACCTTGGCGTTTACCCCAAACACGGTCAGTTGCCTGATCTTTGGTACTTACAATGACAATCGGGATATGTTTGGTGGTCGCACCACGTGCAATTTGACGTGTTGCTTGGAAACCATTCACACCCGGCATTACCACATCCATTAAGACCAAATCAGGTAACTCAGCTTGAGCCATTGTCACCCCATCAGCCCCATTTGAAGCTTCAATCACTTCAAATCCGTGTTTACCTAAAATTTCTTTAAAACGGAATGTTTCTGTTGGTGAATCATCAACGATTAGGATACGTGCCATGCTTTTTCCCCAAAAAATAAAAAATCTAATTATGCTGTAACGTGATTACGGATTGCATTCAGCAATTCATCTTTACTGAATGGCTTAGTCAAGTATTCATCCGAACCCACAACACGACCCTTCGCCTGATCAAATAAACCATCTTTACTTGAAAGCATAATCACAGGAATATTTTGATAATTTTGAGAGTTTTTAATCAGGGCACAAGTTTGATAGCCATCTAGACGTGGCATCATTATATCGACAAATACGATATCTGGATTCGCATCTGCAATTTTTGAAAGTGCTTCAAAACCATCTACAGCAGTGACTACTTCACATCCTTCACGCTGAAGCAGCGTTTCGGCCGTACGACGAATGGTTTTTGAATCATCAATTACCATGACTTTTAGATTTTGGAATTTATCGTCCATTTATTGACCCTACCCATTGAGGATGTACAAACAATTAAGTTAGCAGCATTATTATTTACAAGTTGTGAACATTTTTAACATATCTTTACTTGCGTTTTCAATGAACATTTTCTGCGCAAACACACAAGATTTCTTTTTTTTATTAACTGCTTCACACTTTCCGATGACCAACGATTTTTTTTTAACTTGGAATAGTATTTAATTGTCTTAATTAAGCATATTATAGCAAGATTATTACTTTAAAATAAGTAATTTAGTCAACTTTAAACTGGGGAGTACAAGGTTGAGTCCGCTTACAAAAAAAATTCACTTGATTGGCCTTAAACATTTCTCAAAAAAAGTCATTCTGACGGCTTGTTTGTTGGCTTATACCCCGCTTTTATTTGCTGCACCAACCAATACGCAGCAACCACAAAAGGCGACTTGGTATCGTTACTATGACAGTAAAGGCGTAGCAAACATCAGTACCAATGTGACACCAAATCACATCCGCTATGGTTATGAAGCACTTGATCAAAATATGCAAGTGATTAAACGTAACCGCCCCTACAATGCTGAAGCCGATGTTAGACAAGCTCCTCAGCGTGCTGCCCAAGCACGTCAGCAAGCATCAGATATCAAACTTAAAAAAGCCTATACCAATAGCCGAACTGCGGCCATCAAAAAGCGTGATGCACTGACTGGTATACGTAAACAGATCGTGTTTGAACAAGAACAATTAAAACAATTACAAAATGATCGTGTATTATTTGTTCGCCAAGAACGTGAACATTTTCGAAAAGGTGAAACCGTTCCGGCAAAATTAAAAACAATGTTGGATAATAATCAAAAAAATATGGTAGCGAAAAAAGAATACATTCAATCGTTACAAACTCGCTATCGAAATACAGAAGCTGAATACGACAGAATTATTACGCGTTTAAAAGCGATGGAATAAACTTGTTATTCAATTGCTTTTGTAGACCGCTGATATAAGGACCATTATGCACTCTGCACAGCAATCATCCCCATTTTTAAAGCTTAGCCTGCTTTGCATAAGCCTGACTTTGGCTGCATGTCAAAAAGAAGATCCGCAGCAAAGTGTTAAACCAGAAAATAAGATTGAATTGATTCAACAAGATCTGGTCACGATCGAACAAGGCAACGCCATTTCAAAAACAGCCTTTACAGGTACCATTCGGGCGGTCAATCAGAGCAGTATTCAAGCCCAAGTCACTGCGACTGCAACCAATGTTAATGCAGAAGTCGGACAACGTGTCAACAAAGGCCAAGTGTTGGTGCGTTTAAATAATCAAGACAATGCCGCACGTCTTGCTCAATCTCAAGCAAACCTTGCATCAACGCAAGCTCAAGCCAATCAAGCCAAACTGATGATGGAACGTAAACAGCGTTTGCTGAATCAAGGCTTTATTTCCAAAGTAGAGTTTGAACAAAGTCGTGTCGATTACCAAGCTCAAATGGAAAATGTTCGCGCTCAACAAGCCAATGTCGATATTGCGCGAAAAGCCAGTCAAGATGGTACCATTTATAGCCCTATCCAAGGCGTGATTACCAAACGTGATGTTGAACCGGGACAAACGGTTGCTGCCGGACAAACCCTTTTTGAAATTGTCAATCCAGACCAATTAGAAATTCAAGCCAAATTACCAAGTGATCAGCAAGCTGCACTGAAAATTGGACAAAAGATTGAATATAGCATCCAAGGTAATAGCAATTTACTCACAGCACAAATCAGCCGGATTTCACCAATTGCCGATCAAGCCAGTCGTCAAATTGAGTTTTTTGCAGCCCCAAATGAAACCATTACGTCATTAAGTATTGGTGCTTTTGTCGAAGGTCACATCTTAGGTACAGATAATATTTCAGGCCAAAAAATTCCACTCGACACCATTCAAAGTCTAAAAGATAAACCTTACGTCTGGGTCATTCGTCAAAATAGAATTGCCAAAGTACCTGTACAAATTTTGAATCAGAGTTATAGCAATAACACCGCGATTGTTCAGGGCTTACAAAATAGCGATCTGATCAGCCGAATTAAATTTAATGATTCAGATATCAAACAAGATGTAAGTATCAGCCAAAATTAAAAGAATAAGGCAGGACAGTTGTTATGTGGTTAACCCGAATTAGTGTGAAATATCCTGTTTTCACCATCATGATGATGTTTTGTCTGATGGTACTAGGACTCGCTTCTTGGCAACGTATGGGTGTTGAAGAGTTTCCTGATGTCGACTTCCCTTTTGTTGTTGTCTACACCAACTATCCGGGTGCTTCTCCTGAGTCTGTCGAATCTGAAATCACCAAGAAACTTGAAGATCAGATCAATACCATTTCAGGCCTCAAGCAAGTCATTTCTCAATCCAGTGAAGGTTTATCCACGGTTATTGTCGAATTTAATCTAGATGTCTCGTCCTCTGTAGCTGCACAGGATATTCGAGATAAAATTGCACCAGTAACCGCACAATTTCGTGATGAAATTGATGACCCGATTGTAGAACGCTACGACCCTACTGCCAGTGCGATTATGTCGATTGTTTTTGAATCAAAGGACATGTCTTTACGTGATTTGAGTTCCTATCTGAATCAACGGATTGTGCCCCAGCTTAGAACGGTTCCCGGTGTCGGTACGGTCAATTTATTGGGTGATGCACAGCGTCAAATTCGTATTCAAGTAAATCCGCAAAAATTACAAAGTTTCGGGATTGGGATAGACCAAGTTATAAACACCCTAAAATCTGAAAATATTGAAGTTCCGGGGGGGACTTTAAAACAAAAGAACTCAGAATTGGTGGTCGAAATTAAATCTCGCGTTATTCACCCAAACTCATTCGGTGATTTAGTGGTTGCCAATAAAAATGGCGCGCCGATTTATCTCAAACAAATTGCCGAAATAGAAGATAGCCAAGCTGAAATGGAGTCGAGTGCTTATCTGAATGGTAAAACAGCCGTCGCTGTCGACATTCTGAGAAGTTCGGACTCTAATGTGATTGAGGTGGTTGATAATACCCGTAAAACCTTAAGTAAAATCCAAAAGCAATTGCCGCAAGGCACGACCGCAGAAATTGTGGTTGATTCTTCAAAAGGTATTCGTGGCAGCATTAAAGACGTGGCACGTACGATTATTGAAGGTGCAGTACTTGCGGTACTCATTGTATTGTTATTTCTCGGCTCATTTCGTTCAACAGCCATTACAGGTTTAACCCTACCGATTTCACTACTAGGTACCCTCACCTTTGTTTGGATTTTTGGTTTTACCATCAATATGATGACCCTACTAGCTCTCTCACTGAGTATCGGTCTCCTGATTGATGATGCCATTGTAGTACGCGAAAATATTGTCCGCCATGCCGATATGGGCAAGGACCACGTCACCGCTGCACTCGACGGCACGAAAGAAATTGGTTTAGCCGTATTGGCCACAACATTGACTATTGTCGCGGTATTTTTACCTGTGGCATTTATGGGCGGCATTATTGGGCGTTTCTTCTATCAATTTGGTGTAACCGTCAGTACCGCTGTACTGATTTCAATGTTTGTGAGTTTCACCCTTGACCCCATGTTGTCTGCTCACTGGGCAGAGCGCCACGATCCAAATAAAAAGCCGGGTAAAATTAAACGTTTTTTTAACTGGATTTCGGGCAAGCTCGACAACCTAAGCCATCATTATGAAAAATTACTCAAGCTTGCTTTAAAATTTAGGCTCATTACCCTTTTAATCGCCGTCGCGTCTTTATTTGGCGCATTAGCTTTATCCAAAATGATCGGAACTGAATTTGTACCCGTACCAGACAAAGGTGAAATTCGGATCAAATTTGAAACACCAGTTGATGCAACCCTTGAATATTCGCAGGCGAAGCTTAAGCAAGTAGATCGTATCATTCGCCAACATCCAGAAGTCAAAGCCACTTATGGTGCAATTAATAGTGCCACTGATCGGGGTAAAAACCATGCTAGCATTCGTGTCACTGTTTCACCACGTACGGAGCGTAGTCAAACATTAACGGATCTCAACAATGAATTCCGTACCCGCTTAAAACATATAGCAGGTATTACTATTACCTCGATTGCCTCAGCTGATGAAACAGTATCTGGCGGCCAAAAGCCGGTTATGATCTCGATTAAAGGACCAGACTTAGATGAGTTACAACGCATTTCTGACCGCTTCATGAAAGAAATTTCGAAAGTCGACGGTATTGTCGACTTAGAAAGCTCACTCAAAGAACCTAAACCGACCTTAGGTGTACATATCAATCGCGTTTTAGCCAGTGATTTAGGTTTATCCGTCAATCAAATCGCCAATGTATTACGCCCTCTTCTTGCGGGTGATAATGTAACAACGTGGAAGGATGATAAAGGCGAAACCTATGATGTAAATTTAAGACTCACTGAAGATCAGCGTCGACTGCCAACTGACATTCAAAGCATGTACATCACATCACAAAAAACCGATGCTGCAGGCTTACCTATTTTAGTTCCATTGGCAAGTGTGGCAAGCTTTGAAGAAACACTTGGTGCTTCACAAATTAACCGTCGTGATCTGGCACGTGAAGTGATGGTTGAAGCCAACACAGCAGGACGTCCTGCGGGTGATATTGGTGCCGAAATCAATGAGATAGAGAAAAACTTCGACTTGCCACCAGGTTATAGTTTTGTCACGCAAGGTGCCAATAAAGATATGGCTGAGTCCGCGGGTTATGCAATGACAGCGATTACCCTCTCTATTGTATTTATTTATATTGTTTTGGGTTCACAATTTAATAGCTTCATTCACCCTGCAGCCATTATGGCTTCATTGCCCTTATCATTGATTGGGGTTTTCTTAGCCCTATTCTTATTTAATTCAACCATGAACCTCTTTTCCATTATCGGGATTATTATGCTCATGGGCTTGGTGACAAAGAACGCAATTCTACTCATCGACTTTATTAAAAAAGCCATGGATCATGGTGTAGATCGTTATGAGGCGATTATTGAAGCAGGTAAAACCCGTTTACGTCCCATTTTAATGACCACTAGTGCAATGGTGATGGGTATGGTTCCGCTTGCACTTGGTTTAGGTGAAGGCGGTGAACAAAGTGCACCAATGGCACATGCCGTGATTGGCGGGGTGATTACCTCTACCCTACTAACACTTGTGGTTGTGCCGGTGATTTTTACCTATTTGGATGATTTCCGAAACTTCCTTGCACGTCAGGCCAAAAAAATCATGTCATAATGACAAAATCTAAAATGAGGTGACTTTGGAAAATGTTCACCTCATTTTTTATTGTATACTCTCCACTTTAACGCTTAATTTTTTAGGACAGTTTCCATGCGCGCGAGTCGCTTTTTATTTGCAACGTTAAGAGAAACCCCAAACGATGCTGAAGTTATTTCACATCAGCTTATGCTTCGTGCCGGGATGATTCGTAAATTGGCTTCAGGTTTATACACTTGGCTGCCGATGGGCGTTCGCGTATTAAATAAAGTTGAAGCGATTATCCGCGAAGAGATGGATCGTGCTGGTTCACTTCAAGTCCTGATGCCTGTCACTCAACCCGCATCTTTATGGGAAGAATCAGGTCGTTTCGTACAATATGGTCCAGAACTTTTACGTTTTAAAGACCGTCATAACAATGACTTTGTACTTGGCCCTACACATGAAGAAGTAATTACAGATCTTGCTCGCAATGAATTGAAAAGCTATAAGCAATTGCCTGCAAACTTCTACCAAGTACAAACTAAATTCCGTGACGAAATCCGCCCTCGTTTCGGTGTGATGCGTTCACGTGAATTCATCATGAAAGATGCCTATTCTTTCCATGTTGACCAAGCTTCTTTACAAGAAACCTATGACAAGATGTATGCAGCTTATTGCAAGATTTTCACTCGTTTAGGTTTAAATTTCCGTCCAGTTCAAGCGGATACAGGTTCAATTGGTGGTTCTGGTTCACACGAATTCCACGTCCTTGCGTCTAGCGGCGAAGATGACATCGCATTCTCTACAGAGTCAGATTATGCTGCTAACGTAGAAATGGCGGAAGCAGTATTAGTAGGTGAACGTGCTGCTCCGACTAAAGCACTTGAAATTGTTGATACACCAAATCAGAAAACCATTGCTGAGGTTTCTGAATTCCTTAAATCAGACCCTACTCAATCTGTCAAAGCATTATTGGTTCAAGGTGTTGCTGAAGAAGGTAAAGCTGCACCAGTGGTTGCCTTATTCCTACGTGGCGACCATGAACTGAATGAAATTAAAGCAGAAAAACACCCATTAATTGCTGCTCCATTAACTTTTGCAACTGAAGCACAATTAGCTGACTTAGGCTTAACTGCTGGTTTCTGTGGCCCTCAAGGCTTAACCGAAAAAGGCATTACCGTTATTGTTGACCGTGCAGCGTCTGTACTTTCAGACTTTGTTGCTGGTGCGAACCAAGTTGATAAACATGCTGTAGGTGTAAACTGGGAACGTGATGCACAATACACCGAAGTTTATGACCTGCGTAATGTTGTTGAAGGTGACCCTTCTCCAGATGGTCGAGGTACAATCTTGATTAAACGTGGTATCGAAGTTGGTCATATCTTCCAGTTGGGTCAAAAATACTCTGAAGCGCTTGGCTGCAAAGTTTTAGGTGAAGATGGCAAACCTCTCGTTGTGACTATGGGTTGCTACGGTATTGGTGTAACTCGTGTTGTTGCTTCTGCGATTGAACAAAACTTCGATGACAAAGGTATTATTTGGCCGTCTGCAATTGCTCCTTTCGAAGTTGCTATCGTGCCAATGAATGCACATAAGTCACCACGTACAATGGAAGCAGCTGAAGCACTGTATGCAGAATTAACTGCTGCTGGTTATGATGTGCTTCTTGATGATCGTAATGAGCGTCCTGGTGTTAAATTCTCTGATATCGAGTTAACAGGTATTCCACACCGTATTGTCATTGGCGAGAAAGGTTTGGATGCTGGTACATTTGAGTACAAAGGTCGCCGTGATGAAGAATCAAGCAACCTCAGTAAAGAAGACCTTTTAGCGAAACTTGCAAAATAATTTGCGCTAAACATAAAAAATCCCGCTAGGTGCGGGATTTTTTATATCAAATATTTTAAGCCTTAACAGAATTTCAGCCCCCCGAAGCAGTTAGAACGAAACTCCTGTCCAGACAGTTTTAAATTGGTTAATGGGAAATCAATTAATGACGGGTTTTTAATCTCTTTAACATCCAAAGAAGAACCTGCAACACAACCAAAGAGTAAATCTCCACAGTTACGAACATTGGTACTTAGGTCATGGTTAATTCCGGCGATCGTTTGTTTCAATACTTCATCCGTAATCGCCACTTTATCTGATGGTGTAATACTGCCCAAATCGACTTCATCTTCCATCGCCAGCCACCACCCTCTTTCTGCTGCGACTGCAGCACCAGGCCAGAGTATTTTTTGAGCTTGTAAAGATAGCGAAGCAGGGTTATTTAGATAAAGTGCGTGAATCAAACCTAAACTTTGATTTACCGTAATATCGGTTTTTAGCCCAGTAAGATACCCCGTCACATCTTTATTCAAATTAATGTTTAAACCGAGTAAAGAGATTTGAGCTTCTAATGGACCACTAAAATCTAGACGATCAACAGTTCCTGTACCCTTTAACTGTACATCTGTCATTCGATTCCCACTTACAACAGTGGCTGGAATCGTAAAAGGAGCCGTGGTTGATTTTAAATTAAAAGAATAATTATCAGATTTGTAGTGAAGCGGTAGATCAACTTCAGCACCAAATAATGTCCCCTTAACAGCCCCTTCAATGTATTGCTGCGTAGAAGCATAGTCCATCACACGCTCGGCAGTTGTTGCAACACCCGCAGACGCTTTTGTTTTCATATAACCACTAAAGGTATTGATACCATTGGGTGTATTGCTATTTTCTGTACCTAATGTCATTAATCCAGAAATTTTTTCAGCGCTCAAACGAAAGCCCATCACTTCACGTGTTGCCGCTGATTTCGGATCTTTAATTGCAATTTCGATAAAAGGATTGGTCAGCAAAGCTGAAGTTGCCGCACGTTCATCCGACGTATAATTGCTATTTGCAGGCAAGCCACTCAGTGAAATATGATCAATATCAATATCACAAGCACCTGAGCCATTTGCACCACCACAACCCAATTGGAGCTTTTTAATATTGGCATTGAGCTCCATTTCAGCTTCCAAACCAAGTTTATAAAAGCCAACTTTGGATTGGTCAACGGCTTGTCCACTCTCATCCACAGAATTATACCCCTGCGTATATTCCATGGAGAGTAAAGCTTGACCATCAACTTTTGATAAGCTTTCATCATCTAAAGCCATCATTGCATGAGATAAGCTACTCATCGCAAATGTCGAGAATATCAAACCTCTGATTAACTTCTTTTTCATAACAAATTCCCTGTTCGTTATTTTATTTATTTGTTATTGATTTAATCTTACTAGCGTGGAGTAATCCCCATCGTACTTCGCATTGTTCCACCGGTTAGGGCAATATCCGCCATCTTTTGCATATTGCCATTTGTTAACATCGAAACTTCTGCACGAAACGCTTTAGACATATTATTGGTTGGATTGAATTTTACCTGATTATCAAACTCTACCGAATCTTGTTTCATTTTAATTCGAGCATCAAAGCCTAGATCGCCCTGCATTTTATTAATATTGATACTTGAAGCTGAAACGACACCGCTGGCATTTACAT
Organism: Acinetobacter sp. YH12045; assembly: GCF_013419925.1. Lineage (NCBI taxonomy): Bacteria > Pseudomonadati > Pseudomonadota > Gammaproteobacteria > Moraxellales > Moraxellaceae > Acinetobacter > Acinetobacter sp. YH12045. The sequence goes on from NZ_VOZE01000003.1 coordinate 156,188, forward strand.
CTTCATTCATCAAACTTAAATAGCTTCCCATAACTTTTTGATCTTTCTTTTCAGCATCAGTTAATGCTTTAAATTCAAAGCTTCCACGGAAAGACAAATAGTTATTTTCTGCACTGTCATTTAGACCCGGCACTATAAATAGCTCACCCTTACCATCGAGTTTAAACGCAATATTCGTCAACACATCATCACGTTTAGAGAAATTATCTAAAGGTACTGTGGTCCCACATTTGGCAGAAGCTGTAGTCGCACAGTTATAGGTTGAACCCGGAAGTTGACCAATCGCTAACTCGGCATTGGCTGCAATCAATAAATTATCTGCACGTACATAGATGCCATCATTTTCATAGCCAATCACACCATCAGATTGAATAAGTGCATTGATGTTTCGTAAGCCTGCATAATAATTGACTTCTTGACCATTAATACCTTTTTTACCATCAATCAAAATAATGGAAGTTGTACTTGGTGTTCCTGTTTTTTTATCAACACCATAACCATCTGTGCTCATTACAAGGTTATAGCCAATACCTGATTTTTCAGCCGCATTTTTATAACTGTATTTTTTCTCTGATAATGCAACGTTGGCATTCATATTATAAATCGGGATACCAATCCCCCAACTGTTGTCATTACTTGCAATTGCAGCAATTGAGTTATCAGAAATAAATCGTGCTGTACGCGCGATGGACTGAAAATCCATACCACGAATCGCCACAAGTGCAAAATTTCCACCCGTCGTTTGATTTGACAAGTTTTGGGTTAAAACATTATTGGTTAAACCTAATGTCGCTTTTAATTTATCATTTACCAGAAAATCAAGGCTTTTTGCTTGAATGGTATTGATATAAATATCGCCAAAATCAATATAGGCATTTTTATCAGCAACTAAAGACGTTAAATTAGAAAATTCAATGGCATAACTACCAATACCCGTATGGCCAATTTCTAAGGTTGTCGGTGCTTGACCTGCAACAAGACTCGGATCATCTTTTGAAGTGAAATCCGCGCGCACACCTAAATGTAAACCACCTGAACCAACGGACTCATATCCTGAAGCCTTCGTTGCTAGACCAAAATCTTTAATTCCTTCTTGATTGGCATTTAAGGCAACTCGTGCATTAGTGACAGCACCCGATGCTCCCATACGAATTAAATTGCGCTGTGCACCACCATCGGTACCGTAGCGTAAATCGATATTAACGCCGGGGTTTGTGGCATCGCTACGTGAACTATGCACATCTGAAATGTCCTTTACCCGCCCTAAATTGACCGTATGGTCTTTGCTTCCTGTGGATTTTGTGGTGAGAACAATGCCTTCATCAGCTGCGACATACATATAACCTGAACCAGCAAAGTTAAAGTTAAAGTCCTTTAAGGTTACGCTATGTCCATTCATACCATGACTAATACTGGCATTTTGCAATTGAAATTCCATATACGCCGTATCATTACGGTTAAATAGACCATTACTGGTTTCAAGTAATACTTTTAAAGGTGAAGATGTTGCAATCGCAAGTGAACCTAAATTTTGCGTAGGCGTTTGGCACGTTGCGCCTTGACACAGCAGCATAATATTTTGCGCAACAGCAGTAAATGGGCTGACACTTGCGGCAATACGCATGCCTACACCAGCATCCGTAGTCCCAACATCAAAATCTAATTTTGATGTAATGGTGCTTTGCCCAACGCCATCTATTTGTACATTGTGCAAACCCATTTTCATCTTATTTTGGTCAGTTGGGTCAACCCAATTTAACTGATCAACTTTGACTCTAGAAACTTCATGGGTAATCGAAATACCATCTTGGCCAGTAACTGCACCCAAGCTTTCATCGGTCATCGCTTCAAAAGCATAGGCGTGTTGAGCAAGTAAAATACTGGTTGCGAGTGCCGTTAAAGTTGTTATTTTTTTCATCACTATATCCTTATATTCAGTCACAGCTGATTAACAGCGACCTGCACCATTTCCAGTGCAGTTAAAACTGAAGATGTTTAACTTTCCACTCATGTGCATGTTGCCATGCACATTAACACCCATAAATCCTTGTTCTGAACCACGATCAAAATCAGGCACTGCTAAAGTTGAAGTTGTTCCATCAGCTTTCTTTTCGGTATAGGTCGTATAAGTACTGGTATTTTCATAACCTTCCTTACCTGTCGTCCCTGTTTCCACCGCCAACGTAGCAAAACCTAAATTTCTAATTTTTAATGGCTTATCATCATAAAATGTCAACTGCATAGCCGTTTGTGGATTGCCTTCACGATTGATAATCGTCACACCATCTAGTGAAAATTGATCGATCTGTAACGTTCCTTGAAACTGTTTAAACACCAACCATTTCTTATTACCATTTGCATCCACATGATTATTGGGCGCAAGTGCTAAGCGACAAAACTCATTGGATGAACATTGATATCCATAAAAAGCTTGAGTCGTTTTTCCATTCGCATCCATGATTGATATGTTGTTTTTTGACATATCATTGGCATATTGATGGTTTAAGGAAAGTGTCCAACTGAGATCTGCACCGCCTTGACCTGTTGCAGCGGTAAGTTCGCTATTATCCATAGACACTAAACCTGCATGAGTTTGTGTCAGTGCAGCACAAACAACAGCGCATAAAATTTTATACATATAATTTCTCCTACAGCCCTGTTGTTCTTATTTTTAAGTGCTGAATCAAAACGCCATCTATGGCAACAGATCCTAAGTTCGTGCTTTGTCTATTAACACCTTTAAACACTACACCTGTCGCAGTATCCGTACTTTTTGCATTCAGCAGATTACCAGGCAAGCGCTCTACTGTACCGATTGCAATACTACTGTGTGTTGCATTACGCCCTTGATATAGTGCTGTCGCATCTGAAGAGTTTGCTTTTAACTCCGTACCACAACTATAGACGTTACAGGTTGAACCTTTAAAGTCAGCAGCGGTTAAACCCGATGTACCCGTGGTATTACCCGGGATATCCGTATAGTAGGTATAAATTTTACTGTAAATAGAAGGTACATTTGGAATACGAGTTACTTCCAGTATAATATTTCGACCTTCTGAACCCACAATAAAGGGCTGATACATATTTCCTAAAACTAAATTGATATTTGGGCTATATAAATATAGACCTTCAGTTTCATGAAAGATTGGAGCTGCAGATCGATCCATCGCTGGTGTCGCTGCAGTACCATCATCCAGTTCGGAGCGTGCAGCTGTACTGATACGCATACCGCGAGCATCCAAATCACCATCATTGATACTCAGTGACTCAGCACGATCATTGGTATTAATACGAATTAAACTGGCTAAACCTAAAGTTTGGTTATAGTTGGTATTTGTTGATTTAAGTGTTTGAAAAATGCGAACTTGTGAACCATTAAAACTCAAACCATTCGCAACAATTTGAGTCCGTAATCGATAATCTTTATCTAAGCCACTGGTCGGCGCACCGGTAATCGGATCGACGACATTGCTTGAATTCAAAGACCGTGAAAATACATCCATCCACAAACCAAGCTTGATGTTGTTAGATGCATCATCTGCCGCAATTTTCTTTAATGGTGCCTCAATCGCTAAGTAACCAACATTCCCCTTATTATCTTTCGCAAATTGTTCAACATCTTGATTTCCCGCATGGAAAAGCCACGGATTTTCAGCGGTCCCCCAATTAAATCCTTGGTCTGTATAGCGTGTTGCTAATGAACTTTTGCCATTTTTATCTTTACTGTTTGATAAGGCTAAACCATATATAAAGACATCTGCTTTCGATCTGAGACTCGATACGGTCGCAGTCGAAGCAATTTGTTTTGCTGTAATTTCAGCATTTTTCTTCACGGTTGCTAATGCTGCATCGCTTGCCTTTTGAGCTTCAAGCTTAGCATAGTCCGTTGCCAACTGATTGAGGGTTTCTGCAGCTTTGGCATTCAACTGAGCATTTTTTGTTGTATCTATAATATTTGAACGTGTAATTTTTCCTGAGACATAATTTTTATAAAAAGTCGAAGTGGTCGGCAAATTACCCGTACTATTGTTACCGTATAGTAACTCAATCATTTCATAGGTATTTTTTAAAGCAGCAGTTTGTGACTTTTCTTTTAGTCCTGGAGTAATTGATTCTTTCGTTGTGCCATCGTTTTCAAAAGGTAAGCCAGCCGATGAACCATTATAATAATCTGCATAACGCTGATCGTAATATGCCTTCATCGTTGGTGATTCAAGATAAGACTGTACTAATCGGCCACGATATTCTGTTGAATATGTTGCGATGGTTTCATTGGTTACTCGTGTAGCATTATTGGTCTCATAAGTGCTTTTAGAACTTATAAAAGTTGAGTCATAAACACCGTTATAGCCCGTAACTCGGCCTTGCTGATAAGCATCAACATAAGCTGCTTTGTAGATTTTATCGTAAGCACGCTGCCCTAATTGTTCATAGTTTTCACCTGTAGGAATAATCCGAATAAAACCTGTATCGTTTTTCCCAGGATCAACCATACCAGACGCATAACTAGAAGCCGTAGAACGGTCATTTGGCCCTTGAAAGACCATTTTGAAATTCTCTAAAGTGAGTGCAACACCTTCACCCGTTGTGGCTGAAAGTGCTTCATCTGATAAATCTTGAAGCGCATAAACAGATGGTGCAGCAAAAATGCTGACTGCGGCTGCTAAGCAACTCTGGCGGAATAACTTAGCCTGGGTGAATTGAGTCATCTCGACCTTCCTTTTATCAGATGCTCTGCATCTCTCTTATATTTATTCCTGAGAACTGGCTTTGATGTTATTGTCCATTTATTCCTTAAATGGAGACTTGTGATAGACCAGTCACTTAACTTTTTATTATGCTGAATAATTACTCAATTGCAAAAACTTCCCCACCGAATGGTCTATTTTCCGATGAATGACCCAACAAAAAAGCGGGCTAATTCGCCCGCTTTTTTAAACTCAATCCGAAGGATTAAGCTTTCGGTAATGTCACACCGGTTTGACCTTGGTATTTACCACCACGGTCTTTATAAGAGGTTTCACACACTTCATCTGATTCGAAGAACAACATTTGTGCGACACCTTCACCCGCGTATATACGTGCAGGTAAGTTGGTTGTATTCGAAAATTCTAAAGTCACGTGACCTTCCCACTCTGGTTCAAGAGGCGTCACATTGACAATAATACCGCAGCGCGCATAGGTTGATTTACCTAAACAAACGGTTAACACATTACGTGGAATACGGAAATATTCGACTGTCCGTGCTAGTGCAAACGAGTTCGGCGGAATGATACAAACATCTGATTCAATATCAATAAAGCTTTTATCGTCAAAGTTTTTAGGGTCAACAATTGCTGAATGAACATTGGTAAAGACTTTAAATTCACGAGCACAGCGCACGTCATAACCATAGCTCGACACGCCATACGAAATAAGCTTTTCGCCATTTTCATCATAACGGACTTGGTTTTCTGCATACGGTTCAATCATGCCGTGTTTTTCGCTCATTTCGCGAATCCAACGATCAGACTTAATAGCCATTTATCTCTATCCAAAAACTTAAATCAATTATTGCGTGGTACTTTAACTGAAATCCGACTTAATGAAAATAAGCTTTGCCGAACTAAGCGGATTTAGTCATTTTCAAATCAATTTAGAGTTTTAAAATCGCAGAATAACTCAGTGGAATCGAAAAACTAACCAAGACCAATGACGCTGTTCGTTGTAAATTGGCTTGATTGAGCCAACTAATTTTATTCGACGCCAAAACTGAACCGAGGAAAGTCCAAAAGAATGCTATTGGAACGATCAACAGCAAGAAAATCAGCATGTGAGCTACATAATACTGCGCATTTTGCCAAGCCAATGCAGGAAAAATCGCTGAAGCGAATAATAATGCTTTAGGGTTTAATAAAGTCGCAACAAAAAGTTCGCGTGCACGAATGCCCTTTTGATTAAAATTTTCAGCAACAGTTGCTGTACGCCATAATCGCATAGCCAAAAATAGAATATAGCCAGCACTAAACAATTTCAAAATGGTCGGCAATAAAGGTAGATATACGGAAATTTTACCGATGAGAAAACCCCATAGGCTAATCGAAATAAGATAACCAAAGGCTTCCGCTGGAATGAGTCGGAATGATTTACGTAGCCCAACTTGAATACCCGAAGATGCGAGTAACGTATTGGTTGGTCCCGGCGTTAACAAAATACTGATAACTAGACCAATAAAAAACCATGAAATCATACTTTGACCTCAAACTTAATCCGCGAAGGTTAATTCAGTTGTTTCGTATTAGCAAAATAAAAATAGATATCGCTTATAGAGAACTCCTTATTTAATTTTATGAATTCAGCAACTTAAATAGAAAAAACAGAACCTTAGCTGAACAGTCATTCAGAGCACTTTACAATTCAAAGAAATAGTTTGAACTTATATTTATTAATAGAAAATTCACATAAACCCCATACATACCCTACAGTTATTACACGTAACAAAATATTATTAAAATAAACAATACCGCCCCATGCCATTCTTACGCATAGCCATTATTTATTGGAAACTAAAAATCAAAAAAAATACTTTTCAAAAATAATTGATTAAGTTATGTTCAATTGAGTAGTGGAAATTAAAACTAAAATTCATCAAATCAATATTCAAAATTTATGTGTAAAAGGACGTTTCTATGAACCAATGGACAAAACTCACGTTACTCTCGGTCACTTTGGCATGTATTACTGCTTGCTCAAATGATCAATCTACTTCAAAAAATACCACGGAAGGAAAAAGCACAGAAACAGCTACATCTAACCAACTTCAAACTAAGTTCGTAACCATTGCAACTGGCGGAGCATCAGGACCTTACAATGTGATTGGGACGAGTCTTGCAGAAATTTATAACAAAACTTTTGGTGTAAATTCTAAGACTCAGACTACAGGTGCATCAGTCGAAAACTTAAACCTTCTCAAACAGAATAAAGTTGAAATGGCATTTGTTATGAGTGACAGCTTAACAGAAGCACTGAACGGAACAGGAAGTTTCGCAAATGGTAAAGTTGAGAATATCAGCCAAGTCGCAGCGCTTTATCCCAACTACGTACAAATCGTAACCTCTAAAAAATCAGGGATCAAAAATATCGAAGATTTGAAAGGTAAACGTATCGCTGTAGGTGCACAAAATTCAGGTGTAGAAGTAAATGCACGTACACTGTTGAATGGTTTTGGAATCACCTATAAAGATATTAAAGTTGATTATTTAGGCTATGCTGAAGCCGCTGATGCTTTAAAAGGTGGCAAGCTTGATGCAGCATTCCTGACTAGTGGCATTCCAAATTCATCACTCATGGAACTTCAACAAAGCTTTGATCTACAGTTAGTTTCAATCAATGCAGATAAAGTCAAAGAAATAGCTAAAGATCAAAGTTATTTCTTACCGATGATTATTCCAAAAGGCACATATGGCAATACTGCGGACATTCAAACTGCCGCAATTAAAAATGCATTAGTTGTTCGCACAGATATATCGGATGATGATGTCTACAAACTAACAAAAACTTTCTTTGACAGTTTGCCTCAATTGGCAACTTCACACCAAGCAGCAACAGAAATCACGCTTGAAGGTGCTCAACAAGGCCTTGTAGCGCCTCTACATCCAGGCGCGAAACGCTACTATGATGAAGTGGCTAAAAAATAATAAGCTTCAAAAAAATGCAGTTTATACTGCATTTTTTATATTGTTCTTCTTAATCTATGCTAGCTATCCAACACTGTATACGCAGGTTAGAGTTGAAACTGATATATGCAAAATTTCAACTGATCAATTTGATTTACAGTGGAAGCATTCAGTAGAAAAGACGGCTTGGTCTGAACAATATCAGCGTCAAAAGAATAAGTTTTTACTGCGCCACACCGATTTGATTTCATTTGGTGCAGGTACACCCTCAAATTATCCCATTGAGTTTCAAAAAAATGGTGTGATTAGAATGCGGGTCAATCAAAATATAGATGAAATCAACTGGGTGATTTCTAGAAATATGCAAGGCACGATCCTCGCTGACCAAAAAATTTGGTCTATTTTTCAAAGTTACCCAGACTATAGTTTGGTCAACATCTCGGTTCAATATCAACCCAAATGGAAGTCTTGGTGGATTGGAGAATGCCTATGAATTCCAAAGAAGATAAAGTTGTATTAGAACAACTCGATGAGAAACAACAACAAGCCATATTAGAAAAATTTGATCGGGAATCTGTTACTCGAATCAATATGAGCAAATCTGTTACCTACTTTGTTGCATTTGTAGCGATCTTTTATTCATTATTTCATTTATTTATTACGTTTAATCCTTTACCTGAGTTAATACAGCGTGCAGCCCATGTCGCTATTGGCCTAGCACTCATTTTCTTACTCTATCCAGCTCGTCAAGCAAGCTCCCGGCAGCATATTTCACTTCTCGATTGGTTCTTGGCTTTGCTTTCCATCTTCAGTTTTTTATATTTATGGAAAGAATATCAATCTATTATGACCACTCGAGGTGGTATTCCAAATACCTTAGATATCGCGTTTGCAATTATGAGTGTGGTATTAGTCATAGAAGCAACTCGCCGGGTCATGGGGTGGATGCTGCCCATTTTAAGTTTAATTTTCCTGACCTATACATTTATCAGTCACTTTGATTGGTTGCCAGATCGATTAATTACTCGCCCTTATACCATCAGCGACATTTTCGGACATATGTATTTAAAAACCGAAGGCTTATATTCTTCGGCAATTGGTGCATCCGTCACTTTTATTTTCTTATTTATCCTTTTTGGTGCTTTTCTTGCAAAATCAGGTATGGGGAAATTGTTCAATGATCTTGCCATGGCATTGGCGGGTCATAAACAAGGTGGTCCTGCCAAAGTTGCTGTAATTTCAAGTGGATTTATGGGCAGTATTAATGGAACTGCTGTTGCCAATGTTGTTGGCACAGGCTCATTTACCATTCCATTGATGAAAAAAATTGGTTATCACAAGAATTTTGCTGGTGCCGTTGAAGCCAGTGCATCCGTCGGTGGACAAATTTTGCCGCCAGTCATGGGTGCGAGTGCCTTCATTATGGCCGAAACAACTGGCGTGAGTTATGGCACGATTGCACTAGCCGCATTATTACCTGCCTTATTGTATTACCTTGGCGTCATGGCTCAAGTTCATTTCCGTGCGGGTAAAGATGATCTGAAAGGCGTACCTAAAGCTGATTTACCTAAAGTAAAAGAAGTTCTAAAAGAGCGTGGACATTTACTTATTCCAATTTTGGCACTGGTCTTTTTCTTATTTCAAAATATTCCTGTGAGCTATGCTGCTGTCTACACCATCGTCCTGACCATCTTTGTAGCAGCTTTAAGAAAATCAACACGAATGGGTGTAAAAGATATTTTAGATGCGCTCGTTGATGGAGCCAAACAATCATTATCTGTGATGGCTGCTTGTGCTGTCGTTGGTATTATTATCGGCGTAGTAAGTCTGACAAGTTTTGGTTCAGTAATGACTTCTTCAATTATGAGTTTAGGTGCAGGTAGTCTCTTTCTCACTTTATTTTTAACCATGATTGCATCGATGATTTTAGGCATGGGGCTTCCATCTATTCCGGCCTATATCATTACTGCCACCATGGCAGCACCAGCACTCGCAAACTTTGATATCCCTGTATTAGTCGCGCATATGTTTGTGTTCTATTTTGGTTTATTTGCAAACATCACCCCACCAGTTGCCCTTGCCGCCTTTGCGGGCGCAGGAATTGCAGGCGGTGATCCAATGCGCACTGGGTTTCAGGCCTTAAAACTATCTCTTGCTGGTTTTATTGTTCCATTTTTATTCGTTTATAACCCTGCCATGCTGATGATTGATACCACCAATGTTGCAGTCAATGCTCGAGAATTTGCCTTTCCTGCATGGACAACTATAGTGAGTATTACTGTCACTTCAGTGATAGGAATTCTCGCTTTAGGCTCCGCAGTTGAAGGTTATTTCAAGACTTATCTCAACTGGTTCTGGCGTATTTTTTTAGGTGTGGGTGCGCTGTGTATGATTATTCCAGAAACCATTACAGATATTGTAGGCATTCTCATGGTCATCATCGCAATTACGGTGAATATTATCACTGCTAAACGTAAAGCAAACCCGTCTCTTTCCTCCTAAAAAACCAATTAAAAAGCCCGGTAATTACCGGGCTTTTTAATTTCTTAGACTAAGGCGTACCCTCATTTGATGGGTGGGTTTTAATGACTTCAAATAATATTTAAAATTATTTGTTCCTCTATATTTTTTCAATGCTAAGCCCCTTGTAACAGAGGACATTTGGCAAAAATCTAAGACACAATGCGTTTGTACAGTTACTGCCGTTCAAAGAATTGATCCTAGCCAAAATAATAGAAATATCGTGAAAGCTATTTTGTAAAAACTAAGTACAAACGCGACATCCTTTGATATGCCTCAAGAATTTTATCCTTGGCATACGGCTTATAATCGCAGGAAAAATAAGAAATTGTGCAAATCGTTTTTTAGATGTGTAATTCATAGACATCGTTGAATGTCTAAAGTTCAGTACTCATAATTTTCAAACACTCCCAATACCACGTTATAAAAAATCTGGCACGAGGCCAGATTTTAATACGATCAACTTAAATTTCAGTTCACCCTTAGAAAATACGGTTTTTATCTTTTTCAGCTTGAGGCAATGCATCTGCAATTTTTTGCGCAATCGCCATATAGCTTTCAGCAGCATCATCACCAGCAATCACGGACGGTTTCCCTGCATCGGCATTTTCACGAATTTGTACGTTCAGCGGTAAACGGCCTAAGAGTGGAATGTCGTATTGGGCTGAAAGTTGGTCGCCACCACCTGTGCCAAAGATTTGCTCTTCATGTCCACAGTTCGAACAGATATGCGTCGACATATTTTCAACCACGCCCATCACAGGGATGTGTACACGGTTAAACAACTCAATACCTTTGGTCGCATCCATTAATGCAACGTTTTGTGGTGTCGTCACAATCACAGCACCTGTCACTGGTATACGCTGTGCAAGCGTTAACTGAATATCACCTGTGCCTGGTGGCATATCAATGACCAATACATCCAGATCAGGCCATAAAGTTTGGTTAAAGAGCTGCATTAACGCCCCCGTCGCTTTCGGCCCACGCCAAGCCACTGGCGTATTGTTATCCCCAGTTAAGTGACCAATTGAAAGTACAGCCATACCATAGGCTTCGATGGGAACAAATTGCTCAGCTTCAATCATCGGCGTACGGCCTGCGTTGCCAAGCATCGTTGGAATACTTGGACCATAGATGTCTGCATCCAATACCCCAACTTTTAAACCCAGTTGTTGTAATGCAAGCGCCAAATTCACTGTGGTGGTTGACTTACCCACACCACCTTTACCAGATGACACCAAAATGACATTTTGAATGCGTGGGTGTTTCGGTACATCACGCTGTTGTGGAGCGGCTTTTTGAATCGGTGGGTTATTCGGATCAACTTCGGCAGGTGCTTCGGGTGTTTTCGCAGACGCATCCACAACTGGAGGTAACTGACTTTTTGCTGCTGAACTCTCAGCTTTTTCTTGGCTAGAACAGCTTTCGCCTTCTGCATGATGATGACCACAACCACCTTCAGATTTATGCCCTGTTTTTTGTTGAATCACATGCATATTCAGCTCGTTAATGCCGCATTTTTCTAACGCATCAGCCAAATCATCATGGATTTTTTGTAAGTCATCGGCTTCTGAAGGAAAGGTATTAATCGTGATCTGTAAGATCTGACCTTGCACATTCACCTGAGTAATACGGTCTTTTAAGGCATTATTTGAATTGGGAAGTACATAGTTTTGTAAAACCTGTTGGATTTCCTCCTCTTTCACCTCTTGGGAGGGTGAAAACACAGATTTTAGAGAAGAAAGCCACGACATTATGTTGTCTCCAAACAGGAACATCAAAAGATAATAGCGATAGTTTACCTGTTCATCTGCCCCAGAGTAAGAGGGAGATGAATGACTTATCCCTATAAGCTTATAAAGTTGAGTAACTGATGTTACGCACCTAAAAGTAATTTCGCATTTTAAAAATGATTTTTAAGTCTATTCAACGGAGTCTTATATCTAGGGTTTGAATAAAGAGATTAGCCTTCGGCTGGAGGTACTTTTGTTTTGGCAAAAGTACCCAAAACCATTGTCATCCGCAAAACTCGTTCACTAGCGTCAAATTATTCAAAGTATCGCAAAACCATTTTTGATTAGAAGGAGTCCTGTCTCAAACACTTGCGGATGACCTTACCGCGTATCATTCTTTTATTTGAAGCAAACGGTGCGTCTGATGTTACTGCGTAACATCAGTGAGTAATTTAGTCAGCTTTCAAGCAAGTTTTCAAGCGTGTGCCACTTAAAATGCCCTTATAGTTGATCTATGCGGCTAAACCAAAGCCATTAAATTTTAAATTACATATCAACCATACTTTTACAGCGTAATTTCAGTTTATATTTCAATCGTTTCAACAGAATAATCATAGCGATGGATGTGCAATCTAAAGGCACATTTTGTGCTTTTTAGTTTTTAAAATGGGGATGACGATGTATCAGAAGACTGTGTATAAGAAGAATATGTATAAAACGGCTTTATGTGCCTTGATGCTCCTGACTTCAGCAGCCCATGCAGAAGTTATGACTGAAGCCATTCAAACACCTGACCGACAAACTGTAGCGATTGGTGATAGCCTCGATCTCATGCGCTCGCGTATGCAAGCCTCTCCGATGAAAATGGTGTCCTATCCGCTGCAAGAGAAAAATCTGCCTGCAAAATTGGCGGTAGATTACACCTACGAAATTGCCAATATGCGCTACGTGATTACCGTAGTCGATGATCAAGTCAAAAATATTAAGACTGAAAATTTGGATGGATTAAAACAATAAAACCTAAAAAAGCCGCTCTTTATAGAACGGCTTTTTTCATCAGACCTAATTTAAGCTTGGTCATCTTTTTTAAACTTATTCAGTGTGTCAGTGGCTTTCTTTTTTAACTCGTCAAATTTCTCTGTCGCCTGCACTTTGAGTTCATCAAATTTTTCGACAGCCTCATGTTTAAGTTCGGAAGCTTTGACTTTGGCTTCATCAAATTTATGACTCGCTTCTGCTTTTAACTGCTCTAGACGGTCTTTGGTTTCAGCATGCTGTTCTGCATGTTCATGTTTGGCGTCATTTAAGGTTTTTTCACCCTCAAGCTTGAGTTCTTCAACTTTATGCTTTGTACCATCGAGTGCTTTTTCACCTTCAAGTTGAGCCTCTTTGGCTTTGAGCTTTAGATCATCACCCAACTCTGACGCTTTATCTTTCAATTGATCAATTTTATTTTCAGTTGTCATCGTTCTCGCCTCTTCTCTGTTATTGTCTAACAATAGTTATAACGCGATTTGAAGCAGATACCTGAAATAGACGCATTTAGAAACAAATCAACCACAGGAAAACGCCATGTGATTGCCTATTTTCACAATGGCTTGATGCAAATATCCATGGTCGATTTTACTCGAAGCTTTTAATTTTAAAGGATGATGTTGTGCAAAGAGACCAACGCCATTCCGATGCATTGATCTCTTGAAATTAAACTTATTTGCTGACCGTACTCATAAAGCTCACTGCGGAAAACAGCCAAATAAACAGGATGAAACTCCGTCCCTGATTAAAATGCGCGACATCGGTACCATGCAAAATATTATGGCGGGTCATCGCAATTGTTGAACTGCTATCCATTTGATAAGCAGCTAATTCGGCAAAATACGGATTCAACTCATTGGCAATTTTAGATTTGTGCCACAGACTTTTAATTTCACTGCCTTTAAGCCCCGGTACAATTTTATAGACATCGACAAATTTAGTGCCGTTTTGATTTAAGAAACCGGTTTGAATCAAGACGTCCGTCAAAATACCTTCAAGCTGTGCATATAACACAGGGACACAGCCTGTATGGATGTCTAATTTATACAGTTTAAACGCATCTAGAAGTACCTGACGGCGCTGTGCTTTATGTTCACCAATATTCAAAGCATCAAAGGCTTTCAACATTTCTGTCTGAAAAAACTCGGTGTTAATCGCATCGAGTAAATGAAACTGTTTTTGATCTTCATGTTGATGCAGCAATTGCCAAAAGTACAACAAGTTTAAGGCGTCATTTGCCACTTTCATTTCTATAGGTTGATCAAGCTCATCGGCCAATACCTCGAAGTAAGGCTCATCTTGTGCCAAATGACGCAGGGTTTGAATCAGTAAGGCATGCTCATCTGCAGAAATCTGTTCTAAATATTGCTGCGCATCTTTAATAATGTGATACCCCAATTTATGACGCTGTTCATTTTGAGGAATACGAGTGATTGGCTGATCGTCATCATAGTCATCTTCATACATGGGCTTCTTACTCTTAAGCATCACAGTTATGCCCTATTATCACTGTAATTGTGTCAGCAATATAGATTTTTTTACTTTTGCAAAGATTTCACCTATTCCCTTGTGCAAGTACTGGCTATCTCATGTAAAATTACAGCCCATTGCATAAATACGAATGAGAGAGTCATATCCGTGCGTAATATTTTAGTTACTAACGCCCTTCCATACGCGAATGGCCCAATTCATATGGGTCATTTACTCGGTTATATCCAAGCTGATATTTGGGTTCGTGCCATGCGTGCAATGGGTCATAACGTGACTTATGTATGTGCGGATGATGCTCACGGCACAGCGATTATGCTACGTGCGGAAGCCAATGGTATTTCGCCTGAACAGCAAATTGCCAATGTGCAAAAAGAACATGAACGTGACTTTGCTGGCTTTAGAGTTGACTTTGACCATTACGACTCAACTAATAGCCCTGAAAACCAAGCACGCGCTTCAGAGATTTACATTAAGAACCGTGAAGCGGACAACATTGCTGTACGCCCTGTGACGCAATTGTTTGACCCTGAAAAAGCAATGTTCTTGTCTGACCGTTTCATTAAAGGCACATGCCCGAAATGTAAAGCGGAAGACCAATACGGCGACTCATGTGAAGTGTGTGGTACAACATACAACGCAACTGAATTACTCAATCCAAAATCGACTTTGAGCGGTGCGACACCTGTAGAGAAATCTTCAGATCACTACTTCTTTAAGCTACCGAACTTTGGTGAATACCTGCAAAAATGGACACGTGACGAAGGTCGTTTACCTGTGTCGATTGCCAACAAACTGGATGAATGGTTTGAAGCAGGCTTGTCAGATTGGGATATTTCCCGTGATGCGCCTTATTTCGGTTTTGAAATTCCTGATGCGCCAAACAAATACTTCTACGTTTGGGTAGACGCGCCAATTGGCTATATGTCGAGCTTTGAAAACTACATCAAGACTAAACGTCCTGACCTAAGCTTTGACGACTACTGGAAAAAAGATTCTAAAAATGAAGTCTATCACTTCATTGGTAAAGACATCGTTTACTTCCACGCGTTGTTCTGGCCTGCAATGCTTGAAGGTGCAAACTACCGCACCCCAACAAGCTTATTCGTCAACGGTTTCTTGACTGTAAATGGTCAGAAGATGTCTAAATCTCGCGGTACGTTCATTAAAGCGGAAACATACTTAGAGCATTTAAACCCTGAATATTTACGTTACTACTTTGCATCTAAGCTTTCTGACAAAGTTGAAGATTCTGACTTGAACCTTGATGATTTCGTTCAGAAAGTAAACTCTGACTTAGTGGGTAAAGTGGTCAACATCGCAAGTCGTTGTGCGAAATTCATCAATACTAAATTTGATAACAAACTTTCTGCAACGTGTGCAGAGCCTGAATTGGTACAAAGCTTTATTGATGCAGGCGCTTCAATCGCTGCTCAATATGAAGCACGTGAGTTCTCTGCAGCCATCCGTGAAATCATGGCGCTTGCGGACAAAGCCAACCAATATATCGACGAGAAAAAGCCTTGGGCTTTAGCGAAAATTGAAGGCGAAGAACAACAAGTTCATGACGTATGTTCTGTCGGCATCAACTTGTTCCGTCAATTGGCTGTGTATCTTGCACCAGTACTTCCTACATTGGCAGCAGAAGTTCAAAGCTTCTTAAAATTAGAATCTTTCGACTTTGCGTCTGGTAAAACGATTTTGGTGGATCATCAAATTGCTCAATTCCAACCATTAATGCAGCGTGTAGATCCAAAAGCTGTTGCTGCTATGGTTGATGCTTCTAAAGACTCTTTAGCTGCACCTGCGGAAGCACCAAAAGCTGAGAAGAAAAAAGAGAAGAAAGCTGAAAAGAAACCTGAGCTTAAAGTTGGCGAAGCTGAAATTATCGGTATCGAAGACTTTATGAAAGTTGACTTACGTGTAGCGGAAGTTTTAGAAGCTGCTCACGTTGAAGGTTCAGACAAACTGCTTCAATTGACCTTAAATGTCGGCGAAGCTGAGCCACGTAACGTGTTTAGCGGTATTCGTGAGTTCTACCAACCTGAAGACCTTAAAGGCAAATTGGTGGTGATGGTGGCGAACCTTGCACCACGTAAGATGCGTTTTGGTATTTCTAACGGTATGGTTTTAGCTGCGGGTAATGGCGAAGGTGTTTGGGTGATTTCACCTGAAACTGGTGCTAAACCGGGTGATAAAGTTTCTTAATTTTTTAGATTAAGATAAGAAAAAGCCTCTACGATGTAGGGGCTTTTTTATGCTATAACACTTAAAAATCAATCAATAAAAATTATATGAAACTCTTTAAAAATTTTATTCATGATAATTCTGCATTCATCGCAATTGGTTCACTGCTTGGAACTTTACTTTTTACGCTCTCATTTCATTTACTTATATTTCTTGATGACCCTAGTCGCTTTTTACATGGATTAATCACTCCACATATTATTTTTCCAATGCTACTAGCATTCGTATTTATCTTACCCTTTGGATATTTAATAGGATTACTACCTGCGCTAGTTAGTAAGTTGTTATTCGAACATTTTTATGCAGTTAAAATTGGTTCAGCTAGTTTCTCTCGCGCAACTTTATACGGCTTGGTTATAGGCTTGATGTGGTCGCCAATAATCTTAGTTATTGATTTAGCAGTAGGTGCAGGATCTAAGTTTTTTTTATTTGTTGAATTTGTGCTTATCCTACCTGTTTGTTTAGTTTGTACTTGGATCGAATGGAAAAAAGCTATGAATCCAATATCTAATTCATTACAAGAATGATGGATATTATTTTCTAATTTCACCTAAGTTTAATCTTAAATAAAAGAAACGATTTCTTAGAACAGAAAAAGCCTCTACTCTGTAGAGGCTTTTTCTTGGTTTTATCACCACTACCTAGCTCTTTTCTAGATTTTTTTGAAAGCTAAAACAGTATTCAATTAGGTGATTTGCGACATGGAAGTCGATCGTTCGTTAGCGGCACATGGAGGTGAATCCTAACGAACAAAGGAGTTATGTTACTTTTGATCCTTTAAAAGTAAGGTAAAAAGCATAAACATCACGCCTTACGAAGCAGTGCTTCTCACCTCCTAAAAGGAGAGAGAATTTCATGGTAAATTTAAAAATAAACCCAATAAAAAAAGCCTCTATTCGTAGAGGCTTTTTTGTTTCGTTCAATCACTTCATCCCAAAAATCAGCTTTAACCCAAGCACTGTCATCACTGCCCCAGCTGCCCGATCAAAACCCGCTTTAAACTTCAAATAAACTTTGCGTGGTTTTTCTGCCGATAAAGCCACAGCGACCAATGAGCACCACCCTGCATCGATAAAGAAACACAAAACTGGCAGTACAAAGTAAAAATACGTTGGAATCTCTTTCGGTAAAAGTGCCGTAAAAATACTGGCTAACACAATTGCAATTTTCGGATTCGACAACTGAGTAATTAAACCAGTGGTAAATGCACGGCGCAATGACATTTGCGAACTAACATCATCTCCTGCTCCAATCGGTTCTTTGGCATGTTTTATAATTTTAAATGCCATCCAAAGCAGATATAAACCACCACAAATTTTTAAAGCCAAATAAGCAGAAGGTACAGCCAACAAAAATGCCTGCAAACCCAATACCGCTAAAAGCCCAAATATTGCAGCGCCCAAACCTGTACCAAGTGCAGTAAATAAACCGTGTTTACGTGAAATCGCAATGGAATTTTTCGCCACATAAATTGACGTTGGCCCCGGGCTCATGGCACCAAGTAATAGTGCTGCCGCAATCGAGCCTAATATCCAAAATGATTCCACTATCACACCGTTTTCACTTAAATTCGTGGCAATTTTACAGATAGAATATCTGAATTTCTCCCTATAATTTGCAGTGTATATTTCAATTGACCAAATTTTTCACTATAAATAACTTGAATACCGCATTAATCCATCGCATGATCGCTAAAAGTACAAATTAATATCAAGACAATGAAATTAGCCGAAGCCCTACTTTTACGCAGTGACTTACAAACTAAATTGGCCTCGCTGCAACAACGAATCAATAACAACGTGCTCATTCAAGAAGGTGATGCACCTAGCGAAGAACCGAACGCTTTAATTCAAGAAGCATTTGCCGTAAATACAGAACTTTATGGCTTAATTGAAAAGATTCACGCCACCAATGCACAGGCTAAAACCAGTTCTGGACGCTCCGTGCTTTCAGTGCTCAATGAACGTGATTTATTGACCCAACAGCATCGTATCTTGCAACAAGCGATTGACAGCTCACGCCGTGAAAATGGTCGTTATAGCTCGAGTGAAATCCGTTGGATTAAAACCATTGCAGTGGCAGATTTACAAAAACAGGCCGACAATATTAGTCAGCAACTTAGACAAAATAACTTAGAAATTCAGGCATCCAATTGGCAAATAGACCTGATAGATTGACCTGATTTAAGCATCTGAACCACGGTTCATTCCAGTTCGGGCATACTGGGCGAGTACAGAGCCTTTTTAAATGTTTGTAAGGCTTTAATCCAACAAACTAAACTGCAGAAGTAAGACGTCTACTTCAAAATGTTCACACATCTGACGTAGCACACTGCATCTGTGACTCTTTACATGTCACGTCTCACTACCGTGTACTGACAGTATGTCCACCCTATTTTTTGACGGAACTATCTGCTAGTCGTCATCCGCAGCGGCTTCATTGAGTGCAACATCTTCACGGGGCAATTTATAGTCATGGTCATTCACAGGGACACCGCCAATGATCATGGTGCGATGTTCATTCTGAGGACGATGCAATTCGTCTGTCGTATCACAACCCACCATCCAAAAACTGCACAGGCATAGCATAGGCAACACAGCCCGACTTAATTTGCTCATTGAATGCCCTCCATTTTTATAATTATCTTGCTTATAAATTCAGCATAGCATTTTTGTGCAGATATTCACCTTATTTATCTGCCGATTTAGGGTCAATTGTCAGGAATTATGTCTCGACGGTCTTTCCAATGCGGATGCAAACTGATGCCGATAGAAAAATATTTCCTTTTAAAAATAAATAATTGATTCATTTTATTTAACTACATAGAAGACAAGTTACAAAACTGCTATCGAATACGATTTTACTTCGGACACTTTTGTCCGTTTAATATCTAGATAAATTTAAAATGATGATGCCAAAGAATAATGTCCACACGTCAACAACTCGCTGCACAAAATCGTGAAATCCTTTTAGAAGCTGCGATTGAGGTATTCCGTATTCACGGAATCAATGCTCCTCTACAACTCATAATGGATCAGGCTCAAGTTGGACGTGCGACGTTTTATCGTAATTTTAATGACCGTCGTGAGTTGGTACTCGCCTTAATGCAAGCTGCCTTGAACCGACTTGAACAGCGTGCGCTTAATTATGCACAGTTCGATGATGGATTTATTCGCCTCATTCAAGACCATATTTATAATATTCCCTATCTCACGGCTTTAATGGAATATTGGCGTGTGATCGATCGGGATGATGCCGCCATGGTTGAAATATACCAACGACGTGATGCCATATTGCAACCGATGATTGATCAGGCTATTCAAAATGGTCGCTGCCGAGCAGACTTTAAACCGGCGGACTATGCCATGGTCACCTCCATTTTACGTGCAGCTTTGCAAGGCCATACCGAAGCAGATCAGGAAAAACTCGCCAAACGTGCCGTGGAATTTTTACTACATGGTATTTGCGGGTAACACGTCATGTCCAAATCACCGCGTTTATTAGAACCTGCTCCGGATTGGACACCCGAAGAAAAACCGACTTTGCCCGGATCTCCCGCTGCCATTGCACATCCCACCTATAAGCGTTTTTTATACTTCTTTATCGGTTTATTTGTTGCGATCTCGGGGAGTTTAAGTAATGGATTTATCACTGCAAATTTACCCCTTCTACAAGGTGAATATGGCTTAACGCCTTCAGAAGCGGCATGGATTCCTGCAGCATTTGTTATGGCCAATGTCAGCTCCAACCTAATCTTATTTAAAGCCCGCCAACAATATGGACTTAGGCTATTTTCAGAAATTGGCTTGGTATTATTTATCGCGGTAATGCTGCTGCATTTATTCGTCCATACCTATGAAATGGCAATTTTTGCACGGGTGATCAGTGGCTTACTTGCAGCTCCCCTCAGTTCGCTTGGGATGTATTACATCATGCAAGCGTTTAAACGTGCTCATTTTGGTCGTGGGCTTTATCTAGCCTTGGGCTTTCAGCAGTTGGGGATTCCGCTGGCATGGATCATGTCTCCCTATTTGGTCGATGTAAATGATTGGTCTATTTTTTACACCTTTGAATTAGGTCTAGCCTTATGTTGTTTGGCGATGGTGGTCTCTCTTAAATTGCCACGAAGTTTAAGAATCGAGGTGTTTGAAAAGCAAGATTTATTCACCTTTGCATTATTAGCACCCGGCTTTGCTTTGCTATGTATCGTGCTAACTCAAGGCCCGATTCTTTGGTGGTTTGAGGCTGAATGGTTGGCCTATTTACTCATCGCCGCTTTGATTCTTTTAGTTGTCGGTCTGACCTATGAACATTTTCGGGTCAATCCCCTGATTGTCACACGCTGGCTCGGAACATCGTCGACCGTAAGTTTTATTATCGGTGCCTTTGCCATTCGCTTTCTCATGTCAGAACAAAGCTATGCAGCCGTGAATTTTTTGAAAACCATGGGCATGGGACCCGACCAATTTGTTTCCTTTTATACCGTCGTGCTGATCGGGATTGTCTTAGGAACAGTGTTTAGTGCCCTGACCTTTTCCAAAGAAAAAATCGTGCTTCATCTACTCGGTGCAGCAGGTCTCGTGCTCTTTGCCTGTGCGCTGGATTACCACCTGACCAGTGATGTTCGACCGCATGATTTTTATTGGAGTCAGTTTTTGGTGGGCTTTGCTAGTGGCATGTTTATTGGCCCACTTTTGCTTACAGGCATTGTCAGTGCTTTGCAAAAAGGCCCATCGCACATGGTGACGTTTATCGTACTGTTTTCTGCGACACAGACCTTTGGGGGACTGGTCGGATCATCGTTCTTTTCGACCTATCAGCAAATGCGTACCCAAACCTATCAGGCACAGATTTATAACGATTTATCGCAAACCTCCCCTTTAGTCGAACAGCGCCTACAACAATTGGCGCAAAGTGCGCATCAATATTCTTTAGACCCCAATTTAGACCAACAACAAGCCATACGTAGCCTTAATCAAACCATCACTCGAGAAGCCCAAGTTCGAGCCTATAACGATGTGATTTTTTTAAATGGTATCTTCGCCGTTTTATTGTTGCTTTGGGGTTTATTGCTGATTGGCAAAAATAAATATCAATTACGCCAACAGCAACGCACGGATAGTAGCTAAAATTTTCCCGACTTAAACAACATAAGCCACAGCCAAATGACCTAATTGATATTGAGAACACCATGACCGAAGACCATAAACCCACTGAGCAAGCAGCACCGCAGCAACCACAAACAGCAACTGCTATGCCTGCGCCATCGAGCAAGATTATTTCTACGCCGCAGCATACCCTGATTTTCATGTTGATCATCCTCTTGTTGGGAATTGCGCTGATCTTATGGGCGTGGCGGATTGGTCCATTTCATAACAGTATCGAGTCGACTGAAAATAGCTATGTCAAAGGCAAAACCACGGTGCTTTCATCACAAATTAATGGTTATGTGAAAGATGTTTTGGTGACGGATTTTGATCATGTGAAAAAAGGTCAAGTGCTTATGCATATCGATGCAACGACCTATGATCAAAAAGTCACACAGGCTGAATCTGGGGTGGAACAAGCACAGAACTCACTTGCCAATCAAAGCCAGGCCATTGAACAACGCAGAGCAGATATTACGGCAGCCGAAGCGAAAGTGGACCAATCACGTGCGGCCTATGAATTAGCTCTTGCACAAATGACGCGCTACCAACAACTCGGCAATACTGGCGCTGCATCGAAATCAGAACAAGATAAAACGATTGCAGACGCTAAAAATAGTTTGGCCCAACTTCATCAAGCAGAAGCCAATTTACTAGTTGCCAAAGAATCATTCAAAACTGCACAAGTTGCAGCGACAGGGCTTAAAGCGCAAGTGAATAGTGCCAAAGCACAATTTGATCAGGCAGTGACCACTAAAGACTACAGCACGATTGTGGCACCTATGGATGGTCAACTTGGCGAAGTCAGCCCACGGATTGGTCAATATGTTGCGGCAGGCTCTCAACTGATGTATTTAATTCCACAGCAGCGCTGGGTGACTGCCAACTTTAAAGAAACGCAAATTGCAGATATGCATATTGGTCAAAAAGCGTGGTTCAGCGTCGATGGCATGAAACATCAAAAATTTTACGGCAAAGTTGAGCAAATCTCCCCTGCGGCTGGTTCTGAATTTAGTGTATTGAAACCTGACAATGCCACAGGAAATTTCACTAAAGTCGTGCAACGCATCGCCGTGAAAATTGCAATTGATCCCAATCAACAAGGTTTGGAAAACTTAAGACCCGGTATGTCTGTCGTCACCTCCGTTGATGTTGCTAGTTAGCAGATATCGACAGTGAAGTGCTATAAGCAGAGTTGAACTGACTAAGATGCAAAGGATTTTATCTTCTGCACCTCCCGTTTTACAATGCCTACCTATTTGAACTCTAACCACCAAGATAACGATCACCAACATGTTTGAATCTATCGCCCACGCCATTCCTGAGCAGACTATTCAATATCAAGGGGTTGATTTGTGTATTAAGCGTTTGGACTTGGTACACCCACAAATATCAGGCAATAAATTTTATAAACTCAAATATAATTTTATTGAGGCGCAGAAATTAGGGTTTAAACAGGTGCTTAGCTTTGGTGGTGCTTATTCAAATCACATTGCAGCCACTGCATATGCTGCATATTTATTTGGTTTCGGCAGTCTAGGCATCATCCGTGGGGAAGAATTACAACATCAAGCCCGAAATCCTACTTTAGCCACCGCCGAACAGTTTGGTATGCAGTTCAGTTTTGTCACACGCCAACAGTATCGAGAACAGAAACAAGCAGACGCTTTAGCGCAATTACGACAGCAATATCCCGAATACTATGTCATTCCTGAAGGTGGAACCAATGCATTGGCTATCCGTGGCTGTACGGAAATCTTAAGCCATGAAAATCAACAAAATTTTGATCTCATCTGCTGTGCAGTCGGTACAGGTGGAACCATAACGGGCTTGATCGAAGCCAGTGCGGAACATCAACTTGTTCTTGGTTTTTCAGCGCTCAAAGGCAATTTTCTTTGCGACGATGTTGCTCAGTTGACACAGAAAACCAATTGGAGCATCAGTGATGAATTTTGCTGTGGTGGCTATGCCAAAACAACGCCGGAACTTTTACAGTTTATGCATGACTTTGAACAACGCTTTGCGATTCCATTAGAACAGGTTTATACGGCTAAAATGCTGCGAGGTATTTTCAGCATGATTGAGCGGGGTCAGATTAAAAACCATCAGCGTGTTTTAGTGATCCATACTGGTGGCCTACAAGGTCGCTTGAAAGGTTCAACCGAAGCGCTAAAAAGCGTATAATCCTGCGTCCTTTCTTCCACGCGGAAACTTACCATGTCGCAAAATCAATATGATGTCTTTGTTTTAGGTGCTGGTGCATCAGGCTTAATGACGGCATATAAAGCGGCGCAGCGTGGACGCAAAGTTTTGGTGGTTGAAAAAGCTAATAAAGTTGGCAAAAAAATCCTAATGTCTGGCGGTGGTAAATGCAATTTCACCAATTTGTATGTCGAACCAGAAAATTATATTTCACATAATCCGCACTTTGTTATTTCGGCATTAACTCGCTATACCAACTGGAACTTCATTGGTATGGTCTGCGAATATGGCATTGAGTACGAAGAGCGCAAACATGGGCAGTTATTTACCCAAAATGGTGCAAAAGAAATTCTCGCCATGCTATTGGCAGAATGTGACAAAACTGGTTTGGTCGATATTAAAACCAACTGTGAAGTAAAAGCAGTCAATGCCTTGCCTGAACAAGGCTTTCAAGTGGCAACCAATCTAGGCTATTTTGAAGCAGAATCGGTGGTTATTGCCAGTGGTGGTCTGTCCATTCCAACGTTAGGTGGTTCAGGAATTGGCTATGAGATTGCCAAACAATTTGGTCATTTTGTCTACCCCACTCGTGCAGGCTTAGTACCCTTCACTTTCTCCGATAGTTTTAAAGAAGTCACCACTCGCTTGAGCGGCAATGCTGTTGAAGCGACGTTATCGAATGAGTTAAATAGTTTTACTGAGGCTTTACTCTTTACTCACCGTGGTTTAAGTGGTCCAAGCTCTTTACAACTTTCAAACTACTGGGATGTCGGTCAACGCTTTAACATCAATTTCCTGCCAGCTTTAGATGTTTTAGATTTCCTCAAATCTAAGAAATCTAGTCAACCAAAAGTGTTACTGCGCACACTGTTTAATGAACACTTACCGAAAAGCGTGGTTGTGGAATTACAAAATCTGATTTGGCCTGAACAAGCTGAATTAGCCATTGGCAATATCAGTGATGAAAAACTAGAAAACATTGCAAGCCGTTTAGAAAGCTTTGAAGTAAAACCATCAGGCACTGAAGGTTACCGTACTGCTGAAGTTACACTGGGTGGTGTGGATACCACTGAAGTCTCATCAAAAACCATGGAAAGTAAAAAACAGAAAGGTTTGTACTTTATTGGCGAAGTACTTGATGTAACAGGTCATTTAGGTGGATACAACTTCCAATGGGCATGGGCTTCTGCGCATGCAGCTTCTGAATACGTCTGATCTCGACATAGAATTAATTAAATATAACCTGCAGAAGATCTCTGCATAAAAAAAGGGCTGATTCATTCAGCCCTTTTTCTTGCCCGATCTGACTTATTCAAGATAGTCGGTTTTAAATAATGATATTGACGACGACGAAGTTCGTTGAATTGTCATATCCATTTTTTCAACGGCAACTGAAATATGTTGTGGTTGCACGCTTGCGGTTTGTTTGAGTGTCGATACTAAAGTATTGAGCATTGAAATTACCCCCATTTTGCCATTCCTTTGCACGGATCATAAGTGTCATTCATGACAGCAATATGAATCCTAATTTTTTATATTTTAAGTAATATTCCATATATCACTATTACTTAAAATACCAATTTTCGAGTAAATTTCAATCATTATTTTTGGACTGATTGGTATAATTTTTTTCACTGTTTGGCGGTGATTGTTCTGCCTGCTCCAAATTAGTGCGTTTTGGTTTTGCAAAAATAAAGCGTCGTGCGCTTGCCAAGAAACCCACCGTGATCCCTGCAATAATCACTGGGGCTAAAAATTTATTCGGTGCTTTTGCCATACAATATTCCTTATAGAGCATTAAAATCGACCACTTAAGCGTGGCCGATTTTTTTAAAGACAGAATAGTTTAATTTGGATCATCTGGTTTTGGCGGGGTTAAAGGTGCCGAAGGTGCATCGACCTGTTTTTCAGCCTCGCCTGTCGATCCAAATGGATTATTTTGTGGTTGATCACTTGGGTTTACATCCAACTGATCTGGCGTCGCAGTTTCTTTTTCACTGACGCCGGGAGCAGCCTGTTGAATGTTTGGATAGCCATCATCGGTTTTCACTTCAGAAGTCATCACAGATGTTGATGGCGTTGGACTCGCTGCAGACGATGTAGTCGTATTAAATGTGGTTTTTGCCTTCGCCTGTTCCTGTACTGGATTCGGTTCATTGGCTTCGCGTTTCGCTTTATCGATAAGATCTGATAACAATCGTTCCGCCGGATTGCGACCGCCTAAACCAAAGGCCAAAGCGAAAGCAACTGCGACCGCGCCGAGGGTTAAACCAAAGGCCAAATTTACGATCGAGTCAGCAATACCCATGGCACGTAAGCCCATGGCTACAACCAAGCCCATAATCAGCACACGAACCAAATTACCTAACCAACGTGAACTGTTGTATTCCCCTCGTTGCACCACATTTGCCACAATATTGGCAAGCCAGAAGCCCACCACCAAGATCACAGCACCAAGTAAAATACTTGCACCGAACTGGATAAACATCGCAATCAAGGCACTGATTTGTTCAAAGCCTAAACGGTTAGCGGCTTCAGATACCGCAAACAGCATGGTGAAAAATACGATCAGGCAACCAACCACATCCGACACTTTGGTATTGCCCAAAAAGCGTTGAATGTCTAATTTTTCAGGTACAGCATCGACACCAGTACCCGAGATCACATCTACCACTAGACGTGCCACAAAACGTGATACCACATAAGCCAAGATTAAGATTAAACCTGCGGCAATAATATTCGGTATCGCATACATGATCTCATGTAACATGGCCGTTGCCGGCTGAGAAATCGCCTCGATACCAAGTGCTTCGAAAGCCACAATTAATGCAGTGATAATGACTATAGCAAAGACAAAATTACCCAAAACTTGAGCAAGTTTTGCGTTTTTAAACATGCCCACTTTTTCGACTTGCTGCTGCAAACTCAAACTGTTCACCAAGCCTTCCACGATGCCTCGTACAATCTTCGCCAAGATATAACCCACAAAGACGATGACACCGGCAATAAAGATATTGGGAAGATAAGAAACAACTTCAGTGACCATATTTTGGATTGGGAACAAGAGACCGTTTAAACCCAAGATCGACAAAACAATCGGTAGGAAGAGTAGTAATATCAGCCAATAAACAATTTCACTAATATTTTGACTGATTGGGCTGACGCCAACCTCGGAACTGAGTTTTTCATCGAGTTGGGTTTTATCCAGCAGTTTCTTTGAACCGACTTTGACCAAACTTGCCACGATCCAACCAATAAAACCTACAGCTACCGCAGCCAAAAGCTGTGGAATAAATAACAAGAACTGCTGAATCATATTACTGAATGGGCCGCTGACACTGGTCAAATTCAGCACATTGAGTGCACCAATGACGGCAATGATCAAAATAATCCAGAACACAACTCTGGAGACTATATTTTCAACATTGGAACGGTGCCCAGTTGCATTTGAAAGTTTTTGATTTGTACCTAATTTTTGCAAAACTTTTTTGACGCCAGCAGCAATCAATAAGGCAATGACCCAACCTATCAGGAGAATTGCTACTGCACTTAAAATGGGATGAAACTGTTCCCAATAATACATGGCATCAAAACGGCCACGCGGACCACCCAGATAATCATTCATACGTTCGCCCTCATTGTTATACATGATCTGTTGTTATGTGCATTTTTACGTATGCCGCGATATCACACAGCATTAGTGCTTTGAACTTAAGCTTTCTTTTCCACCTTAGTTTTTGCATATTTTTTAATCAACCAAAGTATGCATAACTCCAACAAAAGCTCACAATTGAATGTAAAAAAGCCTTGGAACAACCAAGGCTTTATTTATGTCACTCTGAAGAGATACTTAAGGTTCAGATATAGCACTCATGTAACTCTGACTCATGTTTATCATCAATTATTATCAACGATCTGTCGCAGTTGCAGTATTTGAATCATTAGCAACAGCTTCATCCCCCGGTGTACCGCTAGTCGTATCATTGGCTGTTGCAGTTTGTGCATTGGGTGCAGGATGATCAGGCGGTGCATCCGAAGCAGAAGGTTTCATATCTGCAAACATATAAAATAATAATGCGATTAAAAAGATACCCACTAAGATCAGTATGTACACAGGGATACGTTTTTTTTGTGTTGTTTCTTCCGTACTGGTGGTATGGGGTGGTTTATTAAAATCGTGTGTCATATTCCCCTCGCAATTTTGTTGTTCATAGTTGAATTTTTATACTAGCAATACAATATCCTGTATTGTGTGAAGAACAATTACAATCAGTGAAAACGTGTAACTTGAATGATAAGTTTAATAAATATACTTTCCTTTGGAGCTAGGTCAGTTATTTTTGAAGATAAATCAATATATAAGAGTGAAAATATTGGGCAAAGATTTAAGTGCTATATTTAAATTTAAAGCATTTTTATAGGATTATATCTTAAAGAATAAATGCTTTTTTGAGCCAGATGGAATTATCTGCTTTTGATGGATTAAATGAGCTATAATCATGCACCTTATTTTTTCACCTGTTATCAAATCTATGGCGTACCATCAACAAGGTGTAACGCTTGATCTTGACACTGACGTCACTCATCAATGTTCCCTTCATTACACTCGCGATCAACATCTTATTGGCATTATTGAATTTAGTAAGCCGAGTTATGTGTTGAAATGGGGTGATTTGGAATATTTTCGCCGACGTACTGAAGAGTTTTCAGTGATGCCATTCCCTGAATGCATCAATGCGATGGTGATTGATATTCGAAATATTGCGGCTTTTTTAGATAATGAAGTGCCTATTATTCCTTGGCGCTTGCTCGAAGAAGAATGTCCGATTCGCTTAGTTGTTCCCCAAGATCGACTGGAGCATTATGCTGGCTTTTTTGAACCGACTTGGTTGACTGCTGACGTAGACACAGCGATTCAAGAAATTCGTGAATTTATGGATATGTTTGTGCATTAATACGGAGATTAAACTAAAGTTTAATCCCGAAAACCTCCATTTGGAGGTTTTTTTATGCCCTTTTATTTTAATTATTTATTTCACAATAAAATTAAATTATTTTATATTTAATGGCTTATAGCAAACCTTCTTATAAAAAATGTTCATAACTTATCCCATTTCTTAGTAACAATTCGGCAATAAATTTTGCTTGAGCCTTGCTCGATATATCACCTAAGATGTAGAAAATGATCTCTTTTTTATTGTTGAAACATTCTTAATAACAAAGCAATAAAATCTAACGAGAAACAAGATCATAAAAAGTGGATATTAAATTCAGGGTAAAAGGAGTTTTAACGATGACGTCAAAAAAACATTTAGCAACTTTGTTCTGTGCAAGTGCGCTCACTTTAGGGCTTAGCGCATGTAGTGACAATAAAGCACCTACAACGGATAAAGCTGCAGGAAGTGAAGCTGCTGTTTCTGACTCAGGGACTTTAGATAAGATCAAAAAATCCGGCACGATTGTATTAGGCTATCGCGATTCATCGATTCCATTTTCATATATCGCAGATAATCCAAACCAACCTGTAGGTTATGCACACGATCTTCAATTAAAAGTCGTTGAGGCGGTTAAAAAGCAATTAAATCTTCCCGAATTAAAAGTCCGTTATAACTTAGTGACTAGCCAAAACCGTATTCCATTGGTTTCTAATGGCACCGTCGACTTAGAGTGTGGTTCTACCACCAACAATAAAGAACGCCAACAACAAGTAGATTTCTCAACAGGTTTCTTTGAGGTCGGTTCACGCTTACTTACCGCAAAAGACTCTGGGATTAAAGATTTTGCTGACCTAAAAGGCAAAAAGTTAGTCACCACGGCAGGAACGACATCTGAGCGTTATATTCGTCAACATGAAAAAGAATTAGGTATTGGTGAAGTCATTTCTGCCAAAGACCATGCTGAGTCTTTCCTCATGCTACAAAATGGTCGTGCAGCGGCATTTATGATGGATGATATTTTGCTGGCGGGTGAAAAATCGAAAGCCAAAGATCCAAATAAATGGGAAATCGTGGGTACAGCGCCGATTCATGAAATCTATGGTTGTATGCTGCGTAAAGGCGATACTGGTTTTAAACAAGTGGTTGATGATGCAATCAAAGCGACCTATAGCTCTGGTGAAATCAATGACATGTATAAAAAATGGTTCCAAACGCCAATTCCACCAAAAAATATCAATTTGAATTTCCCGATGTCTGATCAATTAAAATCATTGATTAACAATCCACATGACCGTGACGAATAACTTTCCCTAAACATTCTAAAGATGCTTAAGCCAAACGGATTTTGGCTTAAGCTCATTATAGGGAGTTCCTATGAATTATAGCTGGAATTGGGGTGTGCTGTTCCAATCTACAGGTGTAGGTGATTCAACCTACCTGAATTGGATTTTAATTGGGATCGGCTGGCTGTTTGTCATCGCTTTGGTGGCATGGAGCATTGCGATGGTACTCGGCAGCATCTTGGGTATTATGCGTACCCTACCGAGTCCTGTAGCACGTGGTATAGGTACTGCCTACGTGACTATTTTCAGAAATGTACCCTTATTGATTCAACTGTTTATATGGTTCTATGTTGTACCCAACTTCCTCCCTGCTGCGATTAAAAGCTGGTGGATGAATGACCTTGGGGCAAATACAACCGCCTTAATTTCTGCAAGTGTCGGTTTGGGTTTATTTACAGCTGCACGGGTCTGTGAGCAAGTCAGGACAGGTATTGAAGCGCTTCCTTTGGGGCAAACCAATGCAGGTTATGCTATGGGATTTAGCACGGCTCAACTTTACCGCTATGTGATCTTACCGCAGTCATTCCGCACGATTTTGCCACCTCTCAGCTCTGAGTTGACCAACTGTGTCAAAAACACCTCAGTCGCCTCTTTAGTCGGTGTTGCAGAAGTCATTTCACAGATGAAAACCATCAGTGAATACACGCAAAACACCATCGAAATTTATACCTACGTCACCATTATTTTCATCGTGATCAATATCTGTTTAATTGGTTTCATGAATTTTCTGGAAAAACGCCTACGCGTTCCTGGCTTAATTGCAGGAGATAAATAATGGAATGGCTCAGTTCTTTTATTCAAGACCTCCAAGCGTCTGGCCCTGCGCTATGGCATGGTTTCAGCATCACACTCAAAGTGGTGATCACGGCAACCATTGGTGGTGTCTTTATTGGGACATTGTTGGCGTTGATGCGCCTGTCCTCGATTAAGGCTTTTAATATTTTTGCTAAAGGCTATGTGAACCTCTTTCGTTCTATTCCTTTGCTCTTGGTGCTGATGTGGTTCTACTTTGCCGTACCCTTTATCTACACAGGGATCACGGGTAACTATCTAACGATTGATACTGCCCTCGTTTCAAGTATCGTGGCCTTCATGCTATTTGAAGCGGCTTACTTTTCAGAGATTGTCCGTGCCGGGATTCAATCAATTCCTAAAGGTCAAACATCTGCAGCTTATGCTCTCGGTATGAGTTATAGCCAAGCAATGCGCTTAATTATTTTGCCGCAATCTTTTCGCAAAATGACGCCACTTCTCTTACAACAAACCATCATTCTGTTCCAAGATTCAACCATGGTTTATGCCATCGGACTGTTAGACTTTTTCCGCACCAACTATGTTCGAGGCGACCTCATGTCATTGTTAACTCAATACATTCTGTTTGCTGGTTTGGTGTATTTCACTATTAGTATGATCGCTACCTATGCAGTTAAAAAATTACAACGGAGGTTAAGTGTATGACCGATCAAAAAACGATGATTGACCTCCAAAATGTCAGTAAATGGTATAAAGATTTTCAAGTGCTTACCGATTGCACGACTCAAATTAAACAAGGTGAAGTGGTTGTCGTGTGTGGACCTTCAGGTTCAGGTAAATCAACGCTCATTAAAACCGTTAATGGACTTGAGCCTTTTCAGGCCGGTACGATTTTAGTCGACGGTATTTCCATTAATGACCCAAAAACCGATTTAAATAAATTGCGTAGTCGTGTCGGCATGGTGTTCCAGCACTTTGAATTGTTTCCACATTTATCCATTACCGAAAACCTGACCATTGCGCAGGTTAAAGTCTTGGGTCGATCAGAAGCCGAAGCCAAGAAAAAAGGTTTGGCTTATTTAGACCGTGTGGGTTTAAGTGCGCATGCCGCTAAATTCCCTGCACAGTTATCAGGTGGACAGCAACAACGTGTTGCCATTGCACGTGCGCTCAGTATGGACCCGATTGCCATGCTGTTTGATGAACCGACTTCGGCACTTGATCCAGAGATGATTAACGAAGTGCTTGATGTGATGGTGGGTCTTGCCAAAGAAGGTATGACCATGATGTGTGTAACCCATGAGATGGGCTTCGCGCGTCAGGTTGCGGACCGTGTGATCTTTATGGATCAAGGAAAAATTGTGGAAGACTGTAGTAAAGATCAATTCTTTAATGCCCCTCGTGGTGAACGAGCGCAGCAGTTCTTAAATAAAATTCTACATTAACAACAAAACGTTTATTTAACTGATGTTACGAAGTAACATCAGAAGCGTAATTTGATTCAAATAAAAGTACGATACGCGGTAACGTCATCCGCAAGTGTTTGAGATAGGACTTCTTCTAATCAAAAATATTTTTTCGATACTTTTGATAATTAGACACTAGTGAACGAGTTTTGCGGTGAGGAGCACTGCTCAGCAAGATGGTTTCCTTGCGAAGCTTCGCTTCTCATTTTGCCTAATGAGAAGCGTGCTTCGTAAGAGTACCTCCAGCCGAAGGCTAATCCCTTTATTCATTCTCTTGATGTAAGACTCCGTCGAATTGGCTTAACAATCATTTTAAAAATGCAAAATTACTTTTGCATGCATAACATCAGTTATTTAATTTCCGAAAATAAAAAAGCTCAACCTTCGATGAGATTTTTTTCATGGCAGATTACCAATAGTTTTCTACAGCAATATTGCCTTCACCACGACGGTTCATGGTCAAACCACGCGCTTTTAAGGCCGCCTTGGTGTCATCAACCATTTGTGGATTACCACACAGCATGACATGCGTCGTATCAACATTAAACGCTAAGCCCGCCGCCTGTTCTAACTCGCCATTTTCAATTAAAACTGGTAAACGGTCATGCAACGGTGCATTTGGATCACGTGTCACAATAGGAATAAATTTGAAGCCCGTATGCCCTTCACCAAAGGTTTCCGCGATTTCTTGAATCCGCTCGACATAAGCCAGTTCTGATACGGTGCGCACACTGTAGACTAGATTAATTTTTTCGTATTTAGACCATGTTTCAAAGTCTTGTAGCATCGATAAAAATGGTGCCAGACCTGTTCCTGTTCCCAACAGCCATAAGTCCTTTGGCAATGGCAACTGATAACGCGCTAAGGTGAGGAAGCCATAAGGCACTTTTTCTAAATACAGCTCATCGCCCACTTGTAGATGCTGCAAATTTGAAGTAAACGCACCGTCAGGAACGACGATAGAGAAAAATTCTAAAGTTTCATCAAAAGGTGACGACACCACAGAATAGGCACGAACCACCAATTCATCGCCCACTTTCAAACCAATTCGTGCGAACTGACCAGCGGTAAATTTAAAATGTGCAGGGCGTGTCATGGTAAAACTGAACAAAGTATTGGTCCAACGGTGTACAGATAAAACCTTTTCTAAGCTAAATTTTTCAATTGACATGATTTGAACGTGGCGTGACAGACTGTGCTCATGTTAGCATGACAGCATAATTTATTAATATTTTTTAAATGTTAAGGCCTGATTCATGCGCATGACTTTACGCCAGTTGGCTGTTTTTGTAGCAGTCGCTCAAGAAGGTACCGTTACCAAAGCCAGTGATGCTGTCAAACTTACTCAAAGTGCAGCAAGTATGGCATTGGCAGACCTCGAAGATGGTCTCGGTGCTCCACTGTTTGACCGACTTGGTAAACGCTTGCAATTGAATGACTTGGGTCGTTTTTTATTGCCACAAGCTTTGGAAATTTTAGGGCGCTGCGAAGCTTTTGAACAAGCAGCCAAAGGCGAACTACAAAGTATTGATCTGCGTTTAGGTGCGACCCTAACCATCAGTGACTACTTGATGCCAGACCTCATGGCAGATTTCTTACAAATTCAGCCTCAAGCACATTTACAACTTCAAGTCGGCAATACCCGCCAAATGATTGAAGCGGTAAACCAATTTCAGTTGGATTTGGCCTTAATTGAAGGTTCATGCCATCTGCCACAGCTACAATGTATTCACTGGCGTGACGATGAACTTGCCGTGTGCTGTTCACCAGAGCACCCTTTAGCGAAGTTGGATCGTGCACTCACTGCAGCTGACTTTGATAACGTGGAATGGATCTTACGTGAAGAAGGTTCAGGCACACGTGAAGTATTTGACAACGCAATTTTAAAAGACCTGCCAGATGCCAATATACGTTTAACCTTGGGTCATAACGAAGCCATTCTAAAAATCGTGGCAGGTGGTCTTGGTATGTCATGTATTTCTAAACTTGCGATTGAGCCTTTACGTGAAAAAGGTCAATTGGTGGTTTTAGATACGCCGTTCTGGCAACTAGCCCGTCCATTATTCATGTTGGTACATCGTCAGAAATACCAAGGACCGGGTCTCAAAGCCTTTATGCAATTTTGTGAAAAATCTGTCTAAATAAAAAAAGCGCCTAATGGCGCTTTTTTTGTGAATGCTTCCATTACCACCTAGAATCATTCTCACAAGCAATACCGTCATTATCACCATCCATCTTCGTGTTTGGACAATTCTTAATAAACCACTGAGCTTCATCTCTTGAGCGCATTTGACTGCAATGCTGTCGTCCATCACAACTAAACTGAGCTTTTTCTACTGCCCTTGGCGTATCACTTGAAGCATGAGCTGGCACAGTGTCTCGAACAACAGACTGAGCCTGTGTTGAAGCTGTGCCGTATAGGTTTTTTTCACCTTGCACAGACAGCACCCGATCGGGTAAATCCCCCTGAGCTTTACGTTGTTCTTTTACGATGTTTTCATTTTCTTGCATGAGCTGTTGTAAATGTAGCTGCTTCTGTTCTTGGTACTGCTGATATTTCCCATAAACAGCCACAGCTAATACTACAATTACAATGAGTCCAATCATGCTGAAGATTTTACTGCCCCCAACTGTGCCTTTGACTGTATCGTGAGGAGTAGCTTGGTCATTCACTCGATCCGACCTTGATTCAAATGACGGATTTATCTGTTCATGAGTGGACTGCTCTTTTTTCAAATCTAAACGGATGATATTTACCGCTTTAAATTTACCTTGATCTGCTTCAATCCTGTATTTGAGATTTTCTCC
This sequence comes from Acinetobacter sp. YH12045, assembly GCF_013419925.1. Taxonomy (NCBI): domain Bacteria; kingdom Pseudomonadati; phylum Pseudomonadota; class Gammaproteobacteria; order Moraxellales; family Moraxellaceae; genus Acinetobacter; species Acinetobacter sp. YH12045. Next base: position 191,522 of record NZ_VOZE01000003.1, read on the forward strand.
AACACGTGGTTCGATGTGTCGGCTAGGAAAATCACGAATATGAAAAAATAAATCCTGTGCTTGATCTTGTTGTATAAATCCAAAGCCGCGCTCAACGTTATAGCTTTTGATTTTCCCCTCTTTAAACATAAAAATTGTCTCTCATCTTTTCTTTTAATACTCTTATGATAATAAAAAAAGAGGCCCTATAGACCTCTTTTTCAATTTCAAAGATTTCCATGAAATCTTACAATCACATTATTTACGCAAATTCGAAAGCAAAGCTGAAGTAATTGACTGGTTATTTGCCACTACTTTAGATTTTTTAGCTTTTGCAGATTTGTCTTCTTCACGCTCAATGTTTATGGCTTTATAACGATCACCATTTTTCACCACATTAAATTTCACACGATCATTACGTTTTGGCTCGACACCATCTGCGGGAAAGTCAGAGATATGGAAAAATACATCACCTTCTTCACATGAAAGAAAGCCAAAGCCCTTTTCAGGATTGTACTGCTTCACTTTACCTTTATATTGTTCGGACTTCATAAAAGTACCCTATTCCATTTATGCCAATGTCTTTAGTATATAAAAAAGAGGCTATAAAAGCCCCTTTTCTGTTCATGATGCAAAAATTAGTCTTTTTGAACTGAACCGAAAATTTTATCGCCTGCATCGCCAAGACCAGGAACGATATAACCGTTTTCATTTAAACCTTGGTCTACAGATGCTGTGTAAATGATCACATCTGGGTGAGCTTCATTTACACGTTTAATGCCTTCTGGAGCGGCAACAAGCACCATGACACGAATATCTTTACAACCACTGGCTTTTAGAACGTCAATAGCAGCAACGAGCGATGAACCCGTTGCAAGCATTGGGTCAATAATCATCGCTAAACGGTTTTGTACGTCTGGTACTAATTTTTTGTAGTAAGTACGCGCTTCTAAAGTTTCTTCATCACGCTCTAAACCCAATACAGATACTTTCGCACTTGGAATCAGGTTTAAGAAACCATCCAACATACCAATACCTGCACGTAAAATCGGTACAACTGTTATTTTTTTACCGGCAATACGATCTACAGTTACTTTACCATTCCAACCATCAATTTCATGATCGACCATTGGTAAATCTTTCGTTGCTTCATAAGTCAGAAGCATAGTCACTTCTTGAGCAAGCTCACGGAAGTTTTTAGTACTAATATCTGCACGACGAAGTAAGCCGAGTTTATGTCGGATTAAAGGATGACGGATTTCATGGATAGCCACGGGAGAACACCTAAAAGGTTAAGATAAAATTTCAACCATTATAAAGCTATTTAACAAATGATAAAAATAAAAAAGCCTCCTTTACAGGAGGCTTTTTTGTAATAAGCAAATTAATTGCTTAATTCATTAGTTAAAACCACTTTGAATTAAGCTAAAAATGAACTGTTGTAATTCAGGTGAGATCGCAAAGTATGCCACTTGAGAAACTGCAATGATTGGATCTGGATATACACCGATCAACAACACAAGTGCAGCTGCGCCAAGCACCATAATACCACCCACTTTTTGACCCCAATGATCGACAGCGTCGATACGTGGGTTTTCTGGTGGAGTCATGTACATCACAACCATCACACGTAGGTAGTAGTACAAACCGATACCTGAACCAAGGATCACCATTGCAGCTAAGAACCATGAACCACCAGCAACTGCTGTTTTGATCACAAGGAACTTACCAATAAAGCCCGCTGTTAATGGGATACCTGCAAGAGATAACATCATGACAGTGAGTGTTGCAGTCAACACTGGACGACGCCAGAACAAACCACGGTACTCAGCAAGACTACCTGCTTCGTCTTTGTTGTTGTAAGGGCTAGACATCAGTGTCACAACACCGAACGCACCAATCGTTGTTAATACATAAGTAATCACATAAACGTTGACGCTGCTGAATGTTGCAAAGCCTTGTACTTGAACAAAGTCAGTATTACGTGCACTGACAATCGCAACAAGTAAGTAACCAAAGTGAGCGATTGAAGAGTATGCAAGGATACGTTTCAAGTTCACTTGACGTACTGCTAGTAAGTTACCCGCAAGGATAGACAATACTGCAATGATGGTCACGATCGTGATGAAGCTGTCAGAAAGGATTAAGCCAGAAGCCAAGAAGTAACGAACGAATAGACCGATCATTGCCACTTTAGCCACAGTCGCTAAGAATGTCGCGATTGGCGCTGGCGCACCTGCATACACGTCTGGTGTCCATTTGTGGAATGGCGCAAGAGACAATTTAAATGCAACAGCAAATACAATCAGTGCAAGACCAAGGACTACACCCGGTTGGCTGAAAGTTGTGAACATTTTGCCTGGTTCAGCAACGAATGCCATTGTACCTGTATACGCATATACATAAGCCATACCCATCAACAACATCGCAGAAGCGGTTGCTGAAAGCACCAAGTATTTCACACCCGCTTCAAGCGACTGTGAACGTTGGTGTGTATAAGCCAATAGGCCGTATACAGGAATCGACATTAACTCAAGGCTGATAAAGAATGACGCATAGTGAGAACTTGCAACCATTAACAATGCACCTGTTACAGAGCACAGCATCAAGATATAAAGTTCTTCACGGTTATCTTTATAGGTTTCGATATACGCATGTGACAATGTGCAGCAAGCAAGTGCTGCAATCAAAATCACGAATTGGTACAACATCGTAAATGGATCTACGATGAACAAATTCATTACGTTTGCAGGTGCATACTGCCCTGCAACGAAAACAAAAATAATATAAAAGGCTGCAAGGTTCAGACCAATAACGGAAGTCGTTGCAACTAAATTGTGGTTACGCTTGATTGCAATTAGCAACATCACGATGATCGCAGTTAAAGCCACGATCATCACAGGAGCTAATGGCATAAGCTCAGAAAATGACATTGTGAAGTCCATGGCTTATTGCATCTCCACATTTTCAGGTTGTACAGCAATCTGCTGCACAACATCAACGACTTCTTGAACTGGAATATAGCTATTTGCAATCCACGCCATGCTTGAATTTGAAATATCAAGGAAGCTTTGTGGGAATAGACCAAGCCATACTAGACCAAGAGCACAGATTAAAAGAATCACAACTTCACGCGCATTTAAGTCTTTCAACGGATTTGCGTAATGCTGTTTTTGTTCTTCGTTTGGTGTACCAAACAACGCTTTGTGGATCAGGATTAAACCGTAAAGACCGGCAAATACTAAGCTTACTGCAGCAAGGATTGTATACACAGGGAACTTGTCATAAGAACCCATCAAGATCAGGAATTCACCGATGAAGTTACCTAGACCCGGAATACCTACAAGTGCCGCAACAAAGAACATTAAGAAGAATGAAAGGTATTGGAACTGACCACGAATACCGCCCATCAAACGCATGTCACGTGTATGCAGACGTTCGTAAACCTGACCACACATAATGAACAATGCAGCAGAAGATAGACCGTGAGCCAGCATCATAATCATCAAGCCTTGGAATGTCAGGATGTTACCTGCATACAAAGCAAGAAGTACGAAGCCCATGTGCGAAATAGATGTGTACGCAAGCAGACGTTTCATGTCTGTTTGTTGGAATGCACACCATGCACCGTAGAAAATACCGATTAGACCAAGAATGATCGCGATGTCAGCAAACTGAGCAGATGCTACCGGGAAGAATGGAATAACGAAACGTAAAAGACCATAAGCCGCAGTTTTAATCAAGATACCTGCAAGGTCGACAGAACCCGCTGTAGGTGCTTGTGCATGTGCATCTGGTAACCAGCCGTGTAATGGGAAAACTGGAAGTTTTACCGCAAAACCAATGAACATACAGATCATGAATGCATACGCAAGTGCTGGAGCTTTTGCCTCAACAGTGTGTGCAACACTCATCAAGAAGTCATAGTTAAAGCTGATTTGACCGTGAAGTTGGAAGCCAACAACCACTAGACCCAAGATACCGATCAACATGATCAGACCCGCAACCTGAGTATAGATAAAGAATTTAGTTGCAGCGTAAACGCGTGACTTACCTTCTGCTCCTTTATGACCCCAAAGTGCGATCAAGAAGTAGATTGGTACCAGCATCATCTCCCAGAAGAAGAAGAATAGGAACATGTCAATCGCTAAGAATACACCGATCACACCACCTAAAGACCAAAGTAGGTTTAAGTGGAAGAAACCAACGTTCTTTTGAATCTCACCCCATGAACAGCCAACTGCAAGTACACCCAGTAATGCAGTTAAACCCACCATAAGCAGTGAAAGACCATCCACCGCAAGGTGAATGTTAATCCCTAAAGTGGTAATCCATGGTAGGTTAAATTGAGCAGCCCACTGTGGAGCTTGTGTACCCAACTCGTAGTTATAAGTACCGCTTTGCCATAAAACGACGGTTAACACCAACGTTAATAGCATACCAATTAAGGCAATATAGCGTGGTAAGTGCTTGTCGAGTTTATCGACAAGCCAGCATACAAAACCTGCAATGAACGGAATAAGGATCAGAGCGGGTAGAATTAAATTGTTTGGAGTTTCCATTTTATTTCCCCACGACCTGAATCACGACCAGGATCAATAGTAATGCAAACGTACCGAATGCCATACTAGATGCGTATTCACGCAATGAACCTGTTTGACGTGAACTTGTAAAGCTATTACCGCCTTTAACAAGTGCAGGCAATACAAGCCATAAGCCGTCAATTGGATCACGACCAAAGATTTTAGCCATTAGCAAATAAGGCTTAACGAAAACAATGTTGTACAAAGCATCGAAACCAAGTGCATTACGACAGATATTTGCAAGACCCGCGCCCAGTGAAGTTTTCGCGAACGATTTTACTGCACCATAAGCAAATGCAAATAAAACAACACCGACTACAAGACCTGCAAGTGCAATACCAACAGCTGTGTATTCAGCGCTATGCATACCATGTTCTAGCGCTTCTGGAATATTAAACGCTGGGATTTGTGCAGCATTTAAAATATTCGTTACTGGTGCTTTTAATACATAAGCTAAACCAGTTGAAAGCACTGCAAGAATCGCCAATGGACCCCAGTAAGTAACACCTTTGATTTCGTGGTAAGGCGTGTTTTCTTTACCAAAGAATACAACCCAAATAAGACGGAATGTATAAATTGAAGTTAAGAACGCACCTGCTACACCAGTCCAGTACAAGCAGTCATAAACTGCAATCGCTTGACCTTTCACCCATACCGCACCAAGAATCGCATCTTTCGAGAAGAAGCCGATCGTGATGAATGGAATCGCAGCCAATGCACCGCCACCAATCGCGAAACAAGCAAACAAGAATTTGTTTTTGTGGAATAGACCACCCATCTTGAAGATGTTTTGTTCATGATGGTAAGCCAAAATCACTGCACCAGAAGACAAGAATAATAATGCCTTGAAGAATGCGTGAGTCAGCATGTGGAATAGACCAGCTTGGTAAGCTTCAGCACCTACAGCCATAAACATATAACCCAACTGACTCATAGTAGAGTAAGCAAGAATACGTTTGATGTCTGTTTGTACCAATGCAGCAAAGCCTGCTACTAACAATGTCACTGCACCCGTGATTGAGATGAACATCATCACTTCTGGCGCTTGTTCAAACACGCTGAACATACGGCTACATAGGTAAACACCCGCCGTTACCATTGTTGCTGCGTGGATCAATGCAGATACTGGTGTAGGACCAGCCATCGCATCTGCCAACCATGTTTGTAATGGGATCTGAGCAGATTTACCTGCAGCACCCAAGAACAACATCAATGCAGTCCAAATTGCAATCGAAGAACTCTGAGCCAAAACTGTTGGCGCAGCAGCCACAACTTCTGCAATGTTTAAAGTGCCGAATTGTTGGTAGATCAAGAACAATGCAATCAGTAAGAATACGTCACCCACACGTGTCACAGTGAATGCTTTAATTGCAGCAAAACCGTTTGCAGGTGTTTGGTAGTAGTAACCAATCAATAGGTATGAACATAGACCTACACCTTCCCAACCGAGGAATAACAACGCTAAGTTGTCACCCAACACTAAAAGCAGCATGCTTGCTACGAATAGGTTGAAATATGAGAAGAAACGTGCAAAGTCTTCTTCGCCACGCATGTACCATGTTGCAAAGATGTGAATTAAGAAACCCACACCTGTGATCATGCCCATCATCAATAATGATAAGCCATCTAAATGAAGCGTGAAGCCCGGTGCTAAGTTACCTGCACTGAACCAAGTCCAAAGATGCTGAGTTGTTGCAACTGAACCATTATTAACAAAGTCGATACCGGCAATTAATGCAAATAAAGCTGAAAGACCAACTGAACCTGCACCAATAATTGCAGCAACTGATTCAGGAAGGTTTTTACGACCTGCCGCCAACAGGATAAAACCAATTAGCGGGAAAAGTACTGTTAAATATAAATAACTCATCCGCGCATCTCACTAGCAGCATCCACATCCAGATGATGGAAGCGATGATAGAACTGAAGGACGATCGCAAGACCGATACACGCCTCTGCTGCAGCAAGCGTTAAGATCAAGATAAACATCACTTGACCATCTGGCTGTGCCCATGCGCTTCCTGCCAAAACGAACGCTAAAGCAGCAGCGTTCATCATGATTTCAAGGCTCATTAAAATAAATAGTAGGTTGCGTCGAACCATCACACCGTAAAAACCCAGTGCAAAAAGAATGGTTGCAACGATCAAACCATGTTCTAAAGGGATGTTGCCCATTATTCTTTGTCCTCTTCTGCACCTGGCTCACGTTTGCCAAGATGGAATGCAGCGACAAGTGCGCCAAGCAATAACATCGCAGCAACTTCAACCAGCAATAAGTACTGAGTAAAGAGTGAAGTACCCACTTCTTTCGGACCGACAACTTGAGCACCCATGATAGTGCCAGCAGTTGTGTAGTCTGACTTCAACATCCAAACAAGGATTAGACCCATCAGGAAGCTCATCAACGCAGGATATGCCCACGCTGAAGAAGTCAGCCATTTGCTTTCTTGTTCAACTGTATTTTGACCAAGATTCAGCATCATCACGACGAATACGAATAGCACCATGATTGCGCCAGCGTAAACGATAATTTCGAGGGCACCGGCAAACGGCGCACCCACGATCATGAAAATACCTGCAACTGCAAGTAAAGAGATAATCAAGCTTAATAAAGCGTGTACTGGGTTCGTGTTAGTTACAACACGAACGGTAGAGACGATGGCCACAAGCGCCATCAAATAAAATGGCCACATCATGGTAATAGACTCCGTACATCAACTGGTGTGCTTTCGCGTTGAGCCTGACCTTTATCTTTACCAGCAACAGCCATACCTGTTACGCGGTAGAAGTTATAGTCTGGGTATTTACCAGGACCTGAGATAAGAAGGTTTTCTTTCTCATATACTAAGTCCTGACGAACATACTCACCTAACTCAAAGTCAGGTGTCATTTGAATCGCAGTCGTAGGACATGCTTCTTCACACATACCGCAGAAAATACAACGTGAGAAGTTGATACGGAAAAATTCCGGATACCAACGACCATCTTCTTTTTCAGCTTTTTGTAGTGAAATACAGCCGACTGGACATGCAACCGCACAAAGGTTACATGCAACGCAGCGCTCTTCACCATCAGGGTCACGCGTTAACACGATACGACCACGGAAACGTGGTGGTACGATGTCTTCCGCTTTAACCTCTGGATATAAAATGGTGTCACGTTTACGTGTCGCGTGTGAGAATACCATCCACAACGAACGTACAATTGACCCAAATCCAGCTAGAAATTTAAACATTTTATTCTCCCTGCTGTCTTAGGCCTGATTCATCAGAATCACAGCACCAGTTACCAGAAGGTTAACCAACGCCAATGGCAAGCAAATTTTCCAACCAAAGTTCATGACTTGGTCATAACGTGGACGCATTAAAGAACCACGAGCCAAGACAAACATCATTACAAAGAATGCTGTTTTAATAATGAACCAGAACGCAGCTGGAATGAATGGAATATCTAGGTTGAAAGGCGCTAACCAACCACCGAAGAATAAAGTCACGATTAATGCAGAGATCAGTACTACGTTGACGTATTCCGCAACGAAGAACATACCCCATTTCATACCGCCGTATTCGACATGGTAACCTTCCGCCAATTCTTGTTCTGCTTCTGGTTGGTCAAATGGATGACGGTGAGTTACCGCAACACCCGCAACCACGAAGATCAAGAAACCTAAGAACTGAGGAATAACAAACCAAACATCACGTTGAGCTTCAACAATTTCACGCATATTGAATGAGCCTGCAATCGCAACCACACCCATCAGTGAAATACCCAAGAACACTTCATAAGAAATGGTTTGAGCAGCAGAACGTAAACCACCAAGTAATGCGTATTTGTTATTTGATGACCAACCACCGAACAATACTGCATATACCGCAATACCAGCCATTGCCATAAAGAACAATAGACCGATGCTCATGTCTGAAACACCTAGATAAGGTGAAACAGGAATAACCATGAACGATAGCACCGCAGTTGCCATCGCAACTGCTGGAGCCATACGGAAAGTCAATTTGTCAGCAAATTTTGGTGTCCAGTCTTCTTTGAACATGATTTTCAGCATGTCGGCAACGATCTGGAACATACCGCCCGGACCTACACGGTTTGGACCGTAACGGTCTTGCCACAAGCCGAGTAAACGACGTTCAATAAAAGACATCAACGCAGCGATCAATACCACTACCAGTAAGATCACAATTGCTTGAAGAACTGAATAGGCGATTGGCCAGTTTTCAGCCCACAGCGGCGTTTGACGGATTAATTCTTGTTCCATGAATTACACTCCTACCGCGACTGAAACAGGTTCTGCAAGCGATACTGTAGGTGCTAGACCCACTGGGTAACCGATATAACCTGTAGGTAAGTATTCAATCACTTGAACTGGAAGGACGATTTCAACATCCCCTGCTTTCACAGCGATACGTTGACCATCTTGAACATTTAAGCGTGCTGCATCTTGTTCACCCACAGCAAACATTGCTTCAGGAATACGTGATTCCATCGCAGGTGTTTTCACTGTAAATTCACCAGAAGCGAAGATGTGATGCATCGGTACAAGACGGAAGCTTTCACCATTAACCGCAACAGGTGCTGGTGCAACGAATGTACGTGCTGGACGTTTCGCTAAACGATCGAATAAACGAACGCCTGCATCGCCACCTTTTAAGTGACCACCCACGTTGTCTTGGAATTTGTTCCAAGCTTGTGGTGAGTTCCAACCTGCAGACCAAGCAAATGGTACAAGTGAAGCTGGAGTTTGGTTACCTACATAACCTTCCATAGAGAACGTCAACGCAGAGTCTTTATCGACTGGTTGTTTTGGTTCATGAATAGAAAGTGGTGCGCGCATCGCAGTACGACCTGAGTAACGACGTGGTTCACGTGCCACTTTCAGACCATGTACACGGAAGCCAGCATCTGGTGCGACATCTTGAATCGCTTCAAGTGCAGGAACGTTTTTCGCTACTGACTCGATAACATCATCAAGAAGTGTCCAAGAAATCGCTTTGCCTTTCACGCCAGTTTCAATGGCATGTAACCAACGCCAAGATTCTTTGATCGCAAGTTCAGGTTTGTAGTAGCTTGGGTCATACACTTGGTAGAAACGTTGTGCACGGCCTTCTTGAGAGACAACAGTACCATCACCTTCAGCAAATGAAGCAGCAGAAAGTACGATGTTGGCTTTTTTCACAGTTTCAGTTTCAGAATGGTCAAGTACGATCACTTCTTTCGCTGAAAGTGCAGCATTTACCTGAGCAGCTGGTAAACGACGATAAAGGTCATTTTCCACCACGATCACGGTATCGTAATCTTGTGCAAATGCTTGTTCTAAGCTTTGACCACCAAAGATCGCTAAGCCCATTGAGTTCACTTCAGGAACAGTCAATGTTAAGCCCGCATTACCAAGGTTCTGTGCAACTTGTGCAGCAGCCTCCATGATTGATGCGTCTTGTAAGCTTGTACCAGAGATGATTAATGGTTTTTTCGCAGCTTTTAAAGTGTCAGCAATGGTTTGTGCAAATGCTTTTGCATCGTCATCCAAACCTAAGATCACTTCACCTTTCACAGCAGCAGCGACCGCAAAACCTAAACGTGCAATGTCGTTAGGTGATGCAACAACTTCACCGGTAGCAACATCAGCTAAACGTGTTTGAGTGGCAGCAAGGATGTAAATCGGAGATTTGGCATCTTGAGCAATACGTTGTACAGGTTCAGCCAACCACTCTTGCGTACGGCGCTCTGCAGCCATTTCTTTGGCTTTATTTTTCGCAGCTTGGCGAACAGATAGAGCCATACGAGGCGCAGTTTGAGTCAGATCTTCACCCAAAATCAACACAGCATCGTAGCTTTCGATTTCACGCATACCTGGGTTATAAACACCTTCGGTTTGCATGATAGAAGCTGCAAGCTCAACAAGTTTTTGCTCTTTTTGAGACATACCTGTTGAGAAGTTGTCTTGACCTACAAGTTCGCGAAGCGCGAAGTTTGATTCAAGTGACGCACGTGGTGAACCGATACCCAATACTTTTTTGCCTTGGATATTTTCAATTACGGTATCCAATGCTTGGTCTACAGAAACTGTAGTCACATTTGCACCAGAGCGGAATTGTGGTTGACGTGGACGATCTTCACGGTTCACATAACCCGTACCAAAACGACCTTTATCACACAGGAAGTATTGGTTAACTTCACCGTTGAAACGGTTTTCTACGCGGCGCAGTTCACCATAACGCTCACCCGGAGAAATGTTACAGCCCGAAGAACAGCCTTGGCATACGCTTGGCGCATACTGCATGTCCCACTTACGGTTGTAGCGAGCAGAGTGGGTTTTGTCGGTGAATACACCTGTTGGACAAACTTCAGTCAAGTTACCCGAGAATTCAGATTCTAAAGTACCTGATTCTGGACGGCCAAAGTAGACACGTGATGCGTTGGCATACACGCCGAAGTCCGTACCACCTGCGTAGTCTTTGTAGTAACGCACACAACGGTAACACGCGATACAACGGTTCATTTCGTGAGAAATGAATGAGCCTAGCTCCTGGTTGTAATGCGTACGTTTAGTGAAACGGTAGCGACGACGGTCATGCTGCGTCATTACAGTCATATCTTGTAAATGACAGTGACCACCTTCTTCACAGACCGGACAGTCGTGCGGGTGGTTAGTCATCAAGAATTCAACAATCGAAGCACGGAAATCTTTTGCTTCTTTGTCTTCAATCGAGATGTAGGTATTGTCAGCAGCAGGCGTCATACATGACATGACCAAACGACCACGCGTATCTTCCGGATTCGCGTATTGGGTCACGGCACATTGACGGCAAGAACCGACAGAACCTAAGGATGGATGCCAACAAAAGTATGGGATATCAATGCCAAGACTCAAACATGCTTGTAGCAAGTTTTCCGAGCCGTTGACTTCATACGATTTGCCATCGACATGAATTGTAGCCATAGTCGAATTCCTTAAGCTTGTTCTACGTTGCTGGTTTGAGCGGCGGCATTCACAACCTTCGCTTCAAATTCGCCACGGAAATATTTGAGTGCGCCCATAAGCGGCTCCATTGCACCCGGTGCATGGGCACAGAAAGTTTTACCAATCCAAAGCTTACGAGTCAGTTCTTGTAAGTGATCGATATCTTCTTTCTTACCTGTGCCATCTTCGAGTGCTTTCAGCGCTTTCACAGCCCAAGGCAAGCCATCACGGCAAGGCGTACAGAAACCACATGATTCGCGTGCAAAGAATTCTTCTAGGTTACGTGTTGCTGAAACCATACATTGGGTTTCATCTACTACCATGAGCAAACACGTACCTAGACGTGAACCTGCTTTCATGATGTTTTCCGCATCCATAGGAAGGTCAATGTGTTCAGCAGCAAGGAAGTCTGTAGAAGCACCACCCGGTAACCATGCTTTGAGTTTTAAACCATCACGCATACCACCCGCATGATCTTCAATCACTTCACGCGCAGTTGTACCAAATGGAAGTTCCCAAAGACCTGGGAATTTTACTTTGCCTGAAGCGCCATAAATTTTAGTACCTGGATCTTTCGACTTACCTTCAGATAAACCGATATACCATTCAGGGCCACGAAGCATAATTGCGGGTAAGTTGTTGTAAGTCTCTACGTTGTTTACAATCGTAGGACGACCCCAAGCACCTGCAACTTGTGGGAATGGCGGTTTAGTACGAGGGTTCGCACGGCGACCTTCAAGCGAGTTAATCAATGCAGTTTCTTCACCACAGATATAACGCCCCGCACCGGTATGCACGTGTAACTCGAAGTTCCAACCTGTACCTAAGATGTTTTCACCCAAGTAACCTTTGGCACGAATTTGGTCCAATGCTTCATTTAAGTATTGAGCCGCTTCGACGTATTCACCACGGATGAAGATATAACCCTGTGTTGCTTCTAATGTATAAGCAGCAATCAACATACCTTCGATCAACTGATGAGGAAGTTTTTCCATCAACAGACGGTCTTTAAAGGTACCTGGTTCCATTTCATCGGCATTACAGATAAGGTAACGAGGGCCTGAGTTATCATTTGGCGCCATAAGCGACCATTTGATCCCTGCAGGGAAGCCCGCACCACCACGACCTTTTACTGTCGCAGCTTTAATCACTTCAAGCACTTCTTTCGGTTGCATGCCAACAGCTTTCTTAAAGCCAGCATAACCTTCAAGTGCTTCGTAATCATCTGCACTGCGAACGTGTTCCTGTTTGCTCAAACGCCAAGTTAATGGGTGAGTTTCTGGGTTACCGTCGCCATAAATTGGTTTTGGTTCAGTATTCATACATACTTCTCCAATAACTGTTTAATTGAAGTCACTTCAACTAGACCGTGAGTGTCTTCGTCAATCATTAACGTCGGACCTTTGTCACAGTTACCTAGGCAGCAAATTGGCAATAAAGTAAAGCGACCATCTGCAGTCGTTTGACCAAATGAAATGCCTAATTCACGCTGGAATGCTTCAGCAAGTGTTTCCGCACCCATCAAGAAACAAGCAATCGAGTCACATAATAAAATTACGTGGCGACCAACTGGTTGACGGTAAATACGGTTATAGAAAGTTGCAACACCTTCTAGGTCTGCAAGGCTCATGCTAAGCAATTGCGCAATAGCATTCATCTGTGCATCATCTACCCAGCCATTACGGCGTTGTACACACTTCAAAGCATCAAGACATGCTGCGCGTGGGTACGGATAGTGACCAATGTGATGTTCGATATCGTGGATTTCTTCCGCAGTTAAAATCCCTTCAACATTCACACGTGGTTTTTTGTCAGTCAAAATCATCATAATGCGATTACCCCTTAGCGATCCACGTCAGCCATTACGACGTCAATTGTCGCTAAATAAATGATTAAGTCAGACATTAAGCTGCCGTTAATCACAGAAGGCATTTGCTGTAAGTGCGTGAAGGTTGGTGTACGGATACGTGTACGGTAACTCATCGTTGACTTGTCTGAAGTCAAGTAGTAGTTCGACGCACCTTTTACCACTTCCGCCATTACAGAGCTTTCGCCTGCTGGCATTACAGGACCCCATGACACGCTCAAGAAGTGCGTAATCAATGTTTCGATGTCTTGTAAAGTTTTATCTTTTGGTGGTGGAACAGCCAGTGGATGGTCTGCTTTGTATGCACCAGAAGGCATGTTGTCTAAACATTGCTTGATGATTTTCAGCGATTCTTCAATTTCACGGAAGTGAACAAGAACACGTGCATAAGCATCGCCTTCGTACTCTAAAGGCACATCAAAGTCGTAGTTTTCGTAGCCGCTATAAGGACGGTATTTACGAACGTCGAAATCAATACCTGTAGCACGTAGACCAGTACCCGTTACACCCCAAGCCAATGCAGATTTAGCATCATACTGAGCAACATTACGGGTACGACCGATAAACACTGAGTTTTTAAGTGCTGCAGTGTAGTACTCGTTCATACGCTTCGGCATCCAATCTAGGATTTCGCGAATGAGGTGCTGCCAGTTGTTTGGCAAGTCGTGCGCTGTACCACCGATACGGAACCATGCTGGGTGCATACGGTAACCCGTGATCGCTTCGATCGCGTCATAGATTTTTTGACGGTCAGCGAACATATAGAATACTGGGGTCATACCGCCGGCATCCTGAATCGCAGTACCAATGAACAATAAGTGGTTATTGATACGGAACAATTCAGACATCATGACACGGATACATTGTGCACGATCAGGAACGGTAATCCCTGCCATTTGCTCTACGCCAAGAACGTAAGGCATGTTTTGCGCACAACCACCTAAGTAGTCAACACGGTCTGTATACGGAATGAATGAGTGCCATGTTTGACGCTCAGCCATTTTTTCCACACCACGGTGGTGATAGCCGATGTCAGGAACACAGTCTTTCACTTCTTCACCGTCCAACTGCAAGATCACACGGAATGCACCGTGCGCAGATGGATGGTTAGGACCCAAGTTTAGGAACATGAAGTCTTCATCATCGTTCCCACGCTTCATACCCCAATCTTCAGGTACGAAACGAAGATGTTCTTGTTCGTAATCCTGTTTCGCTTGGTTTTGGCGATAAGGCGTGTATTCAGTCGCACGTGCAGAATATTCTTTACGTAACGGGTGACCTTCCCAATATGTTGGCAACAAGATACGACGGAGCATTGGATGCCCTTCGAAGTTGATACCAAACATGTCGTAAGCTTCACGTTCGTACCAGTTGGCATTTGGCCAAATGTTGGTTGCCGTTGGAATGTTCAAATCTGACTCATTCAATGCAACTTTAATACGAATATCACTGTTACGCTCAAGCGATAACAGATGATAGAACACAGTGAAGTCAGATGCAGGCAGACCATCGCGGTGTGTACGTAAACGCTCATCAACCGCAGACAAGTCAAACAGCATCACGTATGGACGTGACACAGTACGCAAGAACATTAAAACGTCTTGTACACGTGCGCGCTCAACCCAGACTGTTGGAAAGTCTTCAAAAGTCGTTTGCACGTAGAAGTTCTCACCAAATTTGGTTTTGAGCTCTTCTACAATTGCAAATGCAGGGCGGGAATCAACTGGAGTTGATTCTGGCATAGCAATGTCAGTTTCAGCCATTGGCTTGGCTTCCTATTTAATACAAATTCAGTCAATCAAAACGACAATTACACCCAGTCCGGGTGTATCAATATTCCGTCGCAGTGATTATTTAATTTCATCCATTGAGCGTAAGTTTTTCACTGCAATACGCTGTGCGTTCTTACGGTCACGTTCTGGCATCATCTTTGGCTTATACACTGGCTTAAGATCATCACCAATCACGGCCGATAAAGGACGGCGCTCAAGTTGAATCTGGTCTTGCAATAACATCAATGCCTGAATTAAAGCTTCAGGACGTGGTGGGCAACCCGGGATATACACATCGACAGGGATGATTTTATCCACACCTTGTACAACTGAATAAATGTCGTACATACCACCAGAGTTTGCACATGCGCCCATTGAGATTACCCATTTAGGCTCAAGCATTTGCTCGTACAAACGTTGAATTACAGGCGCCATTTTCATGAAGCATGTACCTGCAACAATCATCAAGTCAGCCTGACGTGGTGAAGCACGAATAACCTCGGCACCGAAACGTGACAAGTCATGCACGCCTGTTAAAGTCGTTGCATACTCTACGTAGCAGCAAGATGTACCAAAGTTGAACGGCCAAACTGAGTTTTTACGACCCCAGTTTACTGCTGTATGTGCAACATCCTCTAAACGAGTCATGAACACATTTTTATTCACTTCTTCTTCAAGCGGATCGGTAACGATTTGACGCTCTTGAAGTGGATATTGATCAGCATCCGGATTCGCACGGGTTAATGTATATTTCATCCCGTCTTACTCCTTGTCAGATGATGCAGTCGGTGACTTAGATTTCACACGACCAGATGATTGCGCTGGAATTTGACCTGTAGGGTCCATAACCAACTCTTCAATAGAGTTAAAGCGTGTGATTTCTGCGATATCCATATTTGGCGAACCAATTTTAGGTTTAATTCCCGCCGCTTTACGCTTGTCAGAAGGTGACCAATTCAAACCACCAGAAGACAATTCATAAACCAAACCAGCAAGTAAAACTAAAATAAAGACTGCTGCAGCTGCAAAACCAACCCACCCAGTTTCACGAACAGAAGATGCCCATGCATAAAGGTAAAGTGCTTCGATATCGAACACCACGAAGAAGATCGCAACTAAATAGAATTTCGCAGACAAGCGAATACGTGCACCACCAGCACCTACTACACCTGACTCAAATTGCTCTTGCTTAGCACGACCCCATGATTTACCCCCAAGGAGTAAAGGGACGGTCAGCATAAAGACGCAAAGGAATGTAACGCCGATCACGAAGGCAATAATTGCCCAATCGTATGGAGTAATGGCACTCATGCGGGGATAACTCCTGGCAGGCCTATTTATTAACAAAGAATGTATGTATTGGCCTTCAAATACACCAAACACAAAATTAATCCCGCCAATTGTACCTGATTGAGGAGGCTTCTTGCTAGCTTATCGATATTCGTCTTTAGGATGATTTTTTAATCATTTCAGCATTTAAATTGGGTTTACTCCCTTAAATTTAGGATTAATCGTTTAATTAGATTAGATCTTATTTTTTTATTAATTATTACATTTATGCGATTTTAACAGAAAACTATGACTGTTCAGTTTCATGAACAAATCCTTCAACTTTTAGCTCATGTATTAAATTTTCATGGCCGTATCATTTATTAAATAAATTCCATCTTGTTTCAAATTGGTTGCCTTTTTTATCCCATCTATTAGCTTTGATCTTTCCCCTAAAATGAAAAACAAGTTGAATTAGCACAAAGAAAAAAGGCTTTTTTTAGCTTCTTGTGACTTTTTTGCAATTCTTTGACACGATCCACAAAGAGTGTGATATTTGTAGTTAAAACAGAAAAAGCAATCACAACGGAGAGACAATAATGACTTTAGAATTTACGCATAAACCTGATTATTTTCTATCTGCACAATTGGTGATTCACCATATTAAAAGCTACTTAGATAAGCATCCTGATGCTCAAAATGCCATTTTTGATTTACGTGATATTTATGAGTTGTTACGACAAGATTTAGCTTCTGCAACAACCAACCTTAACGGAATTATGAATATTGCAGATGAATATAAACTTGAAACTTTAAACGGTGATCAAAAACTTATTAGCAATTATTCTATCGATGCTAAAAACAACTCCTTACTCATCGATTTTAATGCAGATGCTCTTGCCGCATTAAAAAATGGCAAACCTATTATTGAACCCGATGCAACAATTACGGAATAAGTATAAAACTGATATCAAAAAGCCATTCAAATTGAATGGCTTTTTATACTTATCATTCACCAAAATCAGCTTAGCTACATATCTAAGCTAACTTAATTTTCATTGGTACTCGGTTCTTTAACATCTAACTTCGGTTTATTTTTCTTAAAACGAGTTGCAGGCCATGTCATGGTGAAACGCGCCCCGCCTAATATTGGACTTTCATCAATATCAATAGTCCCGCCAAACCAATATGCAATACGACTAACAATCGATAAGCCTAAACCATAACCCCCTGAAGCACGGGTACGACTATCATCTAAACGCGCAAAGGCATCAAAAATACGCTTACGATCTTCTTCTGGAATGCCGGGGCCATCATCTTCAACACAGATATAAGCCATACCTTCATCATTCACACCACCACTAATCAGCACTTTATCATCACAATATCGCACTGCATTCCCCACCAAGTTTTGCACAACACGGTGTAAATAGCGACGCTCGGTTTCCACAACCACTCCAATTGGTGGTGCTTGCAATTCCAAGGTTTTCCCAGTCTTTAAGGCTTCTGTTTCAATCAGAACCTGATCTAAAACTTCAAACAAGCTAACGTCTTCAAACTCCAAAGATGGCATACCCTGTTCGAGCTTAGCATAGGTCATGATTTCATCAATCAAGGTATTGAGGGCTTCGATATCTTTGTCGATTTGTTCAACTTGTTGCTGACGGTAATCGTAGTCGTCTTCATCCGCCATCATTTCAACACCAAAGCGAATACGTGCCACGGGTGTCCGCAGTTCATGCGATACCGCGCGCATTAACTCACGCTGTGCTTCAATTAAACGCTCAATATGATCTGACATGGAGTTATAGCTCGATGCTAAAGTACCAAACTCATCCGTGCTTTCGACAGGCAGACGTACAGATAAGTCCCCGCCCTTCATTTTATTTAACGCATAATTTACAGCACGCAGCTTACGTTGCATCGGCACCAATAGACCATAAACACCCAAGCTCAAGACAAACAAGCTCAGTAGCGTAATACCCGCTGCCAACTGGAAAGGCATCCAATTAAATAATGGTACCGGCCCCATGACCAAGACTTCTGAAGTTGAGCTTGGAATTGGTGATACGATCGAAATAGTTGTGCCGCGCTCAGTCGCACTATCACGATACAAAATAATGCTGTGATCTAAGCGTAATCGGCCGATTTGCTCAGAGTCTAAAGGTAAACTTTGAACATTTTGAATTGAAATTGGGTAAGAAAAATGATGCTGGATTTTTTCAAGATATTGTTTTTCTTGACCAGGGTAATACACCAAATAATCCAGTATAAAGACAGGCAACGCCTTCATTTGGCGTTCTGAAATATTATCGGCTTTAATATACAGCAGATGTGCAGGGTCATCTTTTAAGCCAATAATAATGTAGGCTGCCGTCGTTTGTGCGTCCCAACGCACTACAGCTTTACGTTCTTCTATACGTTTTGTTTCCGCTCGGGTTAAATCAACCTGATTAGCTTTTACATAATAAATAGGCAACTCAAGTAGATCAGATGCATCTGACACCCAATCTGACTTTTGTTGTTCATTTGGCTGACGTGCAATACCTTCACTTATAATGAAAGCCAAACCGTCAGTAAGCGATTCACGATATTCTTGCGCGCGCTGGTAGTTAATGATTTGCACCAGCAAATAGCCAAATGTAGCGACTAAAAAGACTAAAATCAGTAGCCCCGCATAAACGCGCAAAAATATACTGTGTTTAAACACGTAAAAGTGTCCTACTTTGCCAAACTAAGGGACGGTATTTTACATTAAATGCCGTTGGTTTCTTTTACGAATAAATAACCTTTACTACGTACGGTCTTAATACGTTTCGGATTTTCTGGATCATCACCAATTTTTGGACGAATACGCGAGATACGCACGTCAATTGAACGGTCTTGACCATCGTATTCAATACCACGCAGACGCTCAAAAATATCTTCACGAGAAAGAATGCGACCCGCATTAGATGCCAACAACCATAAAAGGTCATATTCTGCACTGGTAAAGTCAACCAACTCATTATTGAGTGTGACAGAACGACCACCATTATCAATTACAAGATCATCAAATTCGATGCGCTGTGCAACCTCATCTTCTGGTGCTTTGTCTGTACGACGTAATAATGCACGAATACGCGCAAGTAAAACGCGAGGTTGAACAGGTTTTGCAACATAATCATCTGCACCCATTTCTAGACCCAACACTTGGTCCATGTCTTCGGTACGTGCAGTCAACATTAAAATTGGTTGATGGTAGTGTGGACGAACTTCACGACAAATGGTTAAACCATCGGCACCCGGAAGCATCACGTCGAGTAATACCATATCTGGTTGTTCAGCGATAATACGGCGAATCGCACGATTACCGTCTGGTTCTACCCCAACTTCAAGTCCGTTACGGATTAAGTATTCTTGAGTTAAACGAGCAAGACGCTCATCGTCTTCAACAATTAAAATTTTAGGTAACTTTTCTTCTTGGCTCATTGATTGCCCCTTATTTGATTGGGCGTATCCTATTTGAAATCCGATAGATACGCTTAAACATAGTTTGCAATATACACACGTTTACATTGTAAACAAGATGGCATTCACCAAACTGATACATCAATATCGTATTTTGTAATAAATTTTAACCTGCTACATTTTTGCAGCCGTATTTACCAATCATTTCCATGCCCTATTGCTCACAATACCAACAATAATAAATTTGGATACATTTTCATCGAATAAAAACTGACTGATTAATTCACAACTTTTTAGGCTTTCTGAAGTTATCCACAATGTTATCTATAAGCACTCTTTTTCGACTTTGCTATGCTATGCCCTTGTCGGATAAGGCATATATAACAAAGAAAAAAAATAGGGATTTTTTGAGATGGATTTCTGCCAGAAAAGTTCAAAGCATTTAGTAAAATGTCAATATTGATATACCCTGAATTTTCCCGTATCTTGTGTTCAATAAATTTTTAAACCACTAGGTCTTGTGTTTAAACCTCAAACACTGTGGCATAAAAATTGCCCAGTTCAAACGGTCCTAACATAAAAATAGATGACAAATGGAGCTATGCTAGCATGAGCGTAACGAATTCAACCCCTGGTCAAATTCAGGTGATTAAACGCACCGGTGACGTTGCACCTTTTGATGCAGAAAAAATCTCTGTGGCGATTGGTAAAGCGTTCTTGGCCGTTGAAGGCCAGCAAAGCGCTGACTCCAGCCGTATTCATGACCGTATCTCTCAATTAACTGAGATGGTATTGAATACCTTTAACCGTCGTTTACCTTCTGGCGGTACCATTCATATTGAAGAAATTCAGGATCAGGTTGAACTTGCGCTTATGCGTACAGGTGAGCAAAAAGTTGCTCGCTCTTACGTGATTTACCGCGAACAACGTGCCGAAGCTCGTAAACAAACTGGTGCTCACCACCACCCTACTTTACAAGTGACAGGTTCAAACGGTCAGCTTAAACCGCTTGATCTTGGCGCACTTGAGGCAAATATTGTTAAAGCAGCTGAAGGTTTAGAAGGCATCGATGTTCGAGCGATTATCGATGAGACTGTAAAAAACCTTTATAACGGCGTAAAAGAGTCAGACATCTCAACGACCATGATGATGGCTACTCGTACACGTATCGAACAAGAACCAAACTATACATATGTGACTGCGCGTTTATTGCGTAACGACCTTGTTGCTACAGGGTTAGAGTTCTTAGGTTTAGATACTGACACGAATGAAGGCGACGCTTTAGAAACTTTCTTGAAGAAAGGTATCGAGCTTGATCTTCTTTCTCCAGAACTACTTAACTTTGACCTTGCAAAATTGGCTGCTGCGATTCAACCAGAACGCTCAAACCAATTTACTTATTTAGGTCTACAAACCTTATTTGACCGTTACTTCATCCACTCAGATGGTGTACGTTTCGAATTACCACAATTATTCTTCATGCGTGTTTCAATGGGTCTTTCATTGAACGAAGCAAACCGTGAAGAACGTGCAATCGAATTCTATAACTTATTGTCTAGCTTCGATTACATGGCGTCTACGCCTACTCTATTTAACTCTGGTACTTTACGTCCACAGTTATCTAGCTGTTACTTAACAACGATTTCAGATGACCTTTACAACATTTATGGCGCAATGCGTGATAACGCAATGTTGTCTAAATGGGCGGGTGGTTTAGGTAATGACTGGACGCCAGTTCGTGCGCTTAACTCGTACATCAAAGGTACAAATGGTAAGTCACAAGGTGTTGTACCGTTCCTTAAAGTTGCCAACGATACTGCTGTTGCTGTCAACCAAGGTGGTAAACGTAAAGGTGCAGTATGTGCATACCTTGAAACTTGGCACTTGGACATCGAAGAATTCCTAGAACTTCGTAAGAACACAGGTGATGACCGTCGTCGTACACACGACATGAACACAGCGAACTGGGTTCCTGATTTGTTTATGCAACGTGTATTCGAAGATGCTGAATGGACTCTGTTCACACCATCTGAAACACCTGATTTGCATGACCTAACAGGTGCAGAATTTGCTGAACGCTATGCTTACTATGAAGGCATTGCGAAAGAAACCAACATGCTACATAAGAAAGTCCGTGCGAAAGACTTATGGCGCAAAATGTTGTCTATGTTGTTTGAAACTGGTCACCCTTGGATCACATTCAAAGACGTATGTAACTTACGTTCACCACAACAACACGTTGGTGTAGTTCACTCTTCTAACTTGTGTACAGAAATTACGCTGAACACTAACGAAGATGAAATCGCAGTATGTAACTTAGGTTCAATCAACCTTGTACAACACGTGCAAGGCGGTGTGTTAGATCGTGAAAAGCTTGCTCGTACAGTTAAAACTGCTGTTCGAATGCTCGATAACGTGATTGACATCAACTACTACGCTGTTCCTCAAGCTCGTAACTCAAACTTGAAACACCGTCCAGTGGGTATGGGTATCATGGGCTTCCAAGATGCTTTATACGAAATGAAATTGGCTTATGGTTCTGATGCTGCGGTTGAGTTCGCTGATGAATCTATGGAAGTGATTTCTTACTACGCAATCCAAACATCTAGCGACTTGGCACTTGAACGTGGTACTTACGAGACATTTAAAGGTTCACTTTGGGATCAAGGTATCTTGCCAATTGACTCTTTAGATATCGTACAAAAAGCACGTCCTGACCGTATGTTCGAAGTTGACCGTACAACACGTTTGGACTGGGATACTTTACGTACTAAAGTTCAAAAAGACGGTATGCGTAACTCAAACGTGATGGCGATTGCACCGACTGCAACCATTTCGAACATTTGTGGCGTGTCTCAATCAATCGAACCAACTTTCCAAAACTTGTATGTGAAATCTAACCTTTCTGGTGAATTCACAGTGATCAACCCGTACCTAGTACGTGCGTTAAAAGATCGCGGTCTTTGGGACTCTGTAATGGTAAATGACCTGAAACACTTCGAAGGTTCGGTACAAAAAATTGCACGTATTCCTGAAGAGCTTAAAGCAATCTTCGCGACTGCGTTCGAAGTTGAACCACGTTGGATTGTTGATGCTGCATCACGTCGTCAAAAATGGATCGATCAAGCTCAGTCTCTTAACCTTTACATCTCTGGTGCAAACGGTAAGAAACTAGATATGACTTACAAAATGGCGTGGTTACGTGGTCTTAAGACGACTTATTACCTACGTGCATTGGGTGCAACATCTGCTGAAAAATCGACCATTAACACTGGTGCATTAAACGCAGTGAAACCAACAACAGTTGCAGCACCTGTTGCTGCAGTTGCAAAAGAAGAACCTAAAGCTGAAGCTCCTGCTGAAGAAGAAGGTTTTGGTCAAGCAGCGCCAGTACCAATGGCATGTTCAATTGACAACCCTGATTGTGAGGCTTGTCAGTAATCTGACAGGTTTTAAAATCCTCCCCAGCCCTCCTTTAATAAAGGAGGGAGATTCCTCGAAGCAAATGACGGGATGTAAGTCCCCCTTTGCAAAGGGGGATTTAGGGGGATTAAAAAATTTAAGCAATAAAAAAGCCCTCTACAGGCCGATCAAAACTCGTAGAAGGCTTTTAATCTCGATGTGATACCAAGATGGTCACAAAGAGGCTGGCATCGGAAAATGCGTGAACGAATTGTATCACCGATTCAAGAAGCGAGCCAGTACGAGTCATCTTGATTTTGTATCAATGAGGTACTGAGTCATGGCTAATAAAGCTGCTCGTAGTGCTATCACAGGTCAATATGTAACTTTGGAATATGCTAAAAAGCATCCAAAAACTACTGTTGTTGAAACTGTGAAGCCAGTTAAATCATCTAAAAAATGATTTTAATTTGATTCTTAGTCTCATCTAAGAATCAGCAATAGAAACAAAGGACTCCACCATGCCACATATGACGCATAACTATCAGTTAGGGTTAATTGCCTTGGTGGTTTCCTTTATTTTGACTTTTTATGTCCCAATCGCCTATTTCTGGTTTAAGGCATATAAAACGCGTAATCAAAATAAGTAGTGGGGATATTTGCTCTACCGAACAAATTTAGAGCAATGATCGACAAAACTTGATTTTGCTTACTCAAATTGAGCGTATAGTAGGACATCTCAGCGCGACTGGATGTCTATAAAAGATATAAAGCAACGTAGAGAGAATTGATATGTCTATCCTAAGTTGGGACGATTTCGAAGATGATGAACCGAAACAAGCTGCACAAGCTCACCAGCCTGCGCCCGTCGAACCGAAGAAAACGACTGATTCGCAAGTGGTATCTAATGCACAGCACTCATCGCCGAATTTGGCAGCTGCACAACCCGCTCGAACCAGTACAAATCGACCAACAGATCCAACCGATCCGTTGGCAAGAGCATCTAACGCTCTAGAAAATCTAGACGTTGCACCTGGCTTAGAAGAGCTAGAAATGGGTGCTCAGCGTGTTCAAGTTGACGATAAAGCGATGATCAACTGCCGCGCTGACTTAAACCAACTTGTACCGTTCAAATACGAATGGGCTTGGCAAAAATATCTAGACGGTTGTGCAAACCACTGGATGCCGCAAGAAGTGAACATGAACCATGACATCGCACTTTGGAAGTCTGAAAATGGCTTAACCGAAGATGAGCGTACCATTGTTATGCGTTCTTTAGGTTTCTTCTCGACTGCGGATTCATTGGTTGCGAACAACTTGGTTCTTGCAATCTACCGTCACATCACCAACCCTGAATGCCGTCAGTACATCTTACGTCAATCATTTGAAGAAGCGATTCACACGCACGCTTACCAATACTGTATCGAATCTTTAGGTATGGACGAAGGCGAAGTCTTCAACATGTACCGTGAAATTCCTTCAGTGGCTCGTAAAGCAGCTTGGGGTCTGAAATATACACAATCTTTAAGTGATCCTACGTTCAAAACAGGTACACCTGAAAACGACCAAATCTTGCTTCGCAACTTGATCGCGTTCTACTGCGTACTTGAAGGTATCTTCTTCTACTGTGGTTTCAGCCAAATCTTGTCTATGGGTCGTCGTAACAAGATGAATGGTGTTGCTGAGCAATTCCAATACATCTTACGTGATGAATCTATGCACTTGAACTTTGGTATCGACATGATCAACCAAATCAAGATCGAGAACCCTCACCTATGGACTGCTGAGTTCCAAGAAGAAATCATTCAAATGATTCTTGAAGGTACAATGCTTGAAATCGAATATGCACGTGACACTATGCCACGCGGTGTATTGGGTATGAATGCAGGCATGATGGAAGAATACTTGAAGTTCATCTGTAACCGTCGTTTAAGCCAATTGGGCTTACCTGAACAATTTGCTGGTGTGAATAACCCATTCCAGTGGATGTCTGAAATGATGGACTTACGTAAAGAGAAGAACTTCTTTGAAACTCGCGTAACGGATTACCAAACTGGTGGTGCGTTAAGCTGGTAATTGATAAATATTTAAACCCTCTTCGGAGGGTTTATTTTTTGAGAATAAAGCATGGAAATAATAATAAATACAACAACAAAAGAAAATTCATTGATTTATAGGTCGTGGATATGCGTCATTATTATGGGGCTTCTTTTCGGCATGTATTACCTGTTCATACAACGCTTTTACCTACTCATTATCGCAATCATCATTACGCTTCCAGTAACACTCATTGCTGCAACAAGAACTTGTCATCACTGCTATTTTAGAGCACTAACGTTTAATATCTTGGTCATATTCAGCATATGCTTTTACCCCCTTATCATTTTTAATCATACAATTTCGATTATCTTCATAAGCTACTGTTTAATTGATGGATATCTTGTACAAAAGAAAATAAAAACGCTGCTCAAACAACCTAATTTTATGCAGTCGATCCCTACAGTAATTTCCAATAGAGACCAATTCAGTCTTGACCATGAATTGATCCACGGGAGAATATGGCAACGAAAATATCACCTGCCTTTACTCTATTTAGTAATTTTATTCACTATTCCATTGGCTTTTCTATCGAGATTAGAAAACAGCTATTTTCTTTACGTACCTGTTAGCTTATTTCTCTCCTTTTTCATTTGGGAGTACACCATTAAGAGATATATTTATTTTTCTTATTTGTTCAAATCACACCTTCCTCACATTCAAACTACACAATAGACAAGCTAAAAATAACTGTCGTTATGAAGATTACGGACGAATACCATCATCAAACCAAGGTCATAGTCCCTTCATCGCAGACGGAACCATGACAATAAACCTTCATTTTAAATAGCATTTTGTAAACATCAACCTCAATGCATATACCACTGCCATCGCAAATATTGCATAACCCGCAGGAGTAATAAACAACGGAATACATAAAACAATCACCACGGTTAAAGGATATAAAAGTTTTCTAAAGCCACTTTGATGATGCAATTCATGGAGTAAATATAAACTTGTCGTATAAATCACGAGGCTGATCGCCACAAAGTAGCTTTCTTTCTCAGAACTAATCAGCGCCTCATGCGAAACTACATCAACTGCGGCAGCTAAACCTGCACCAATCGCCGCGATACTAATAAAGACAAAGAAATGTCCATACCCCCAAGTAAATGCCATTTTTCGGCTATTTAAACGCTCTGCAATACTGGTATCAAAATAAGACCACCACATGGTGAACATCATCATCAGGCCGCCTACCATCAAAAAGATCAGTTCAGTACTAAAACGCTGATTTGTTAATGCATCGGTTATGGCAATCGAGCATCCGACAATAGATTCGCCTAAAACGATAATGGTGAGCAGTGAATATCGCTCAGCAATATGATGCGCATGCCAAGGTGTACGGCTTGCAGCCTCTGCAAAAACTGGCACAGACAGTTCAGCAATTGCGAGCAAAATGAAAAGATAAACGGTGAAATGCAGCGGCGAAAAATGAAAGAGCAGCCACCCGACTTGTACCAGTATGATGCCAAAAGCATAACGTAATGCAGTTTTCCGACGGGACAGATCATGCTTTGCAACGCGAAACCACTGCGTAACTAAGCCTAGACGCATAATGGCATAACCAATCACAATTACGTCAAAATCCTGCTTTTGAAAAGCGCTTGGAATACCAGCAGCAATGACCAAAGAGCCAATAATCTGAACAAAAGTTAAGATTCGATAGAGCGCATCATCATTATCATATGCCGAGGCAAACCAACTAAAGTTCATCCACGCCCACCATAAAGCAAAAAACACCATGCCATACAGCGTTAAACCCTGAGCTAAATGATTTTCAACAATGGCATGATGCAGTTGCTGCCCTGCTGTTGCGATCGCAACGACAAAGATCAAGTCAAAAAGCAATTCTAAAGAGGTCGCGACACGATGATGCTCATGTGGATCACGTGGGTGCAAAGGTTTGAGCCACTGACTAGGGAATAAAAATGATTTGGACATAGCATTCAGCTTTATTGTTTTCTGTCTGAATTTTTTCAAAAGCCTGAAATAGTTACAAGGTCGATTACATAAATCAGATGAGATACAGTTTTCTAGAAAAGGGATAATGGCTTTAAAAACCTACTTAAGCTTTAGATATTTCAATCGTGGAAGTTAAAAATTCAAAGTGACAAAACTGCGAAAGACGTTAAAAAAAAACTCGATAGATCGATGTGTTTTTTATATCTCAGCTATATTTTTCTCTAAATTTTAATGACATACTGCTAGCCACTAAAAACAATAATGAAACCTAAAAGTGATGTTAAAAGAAAAATTAGCGTCTTTTCCTGACGCAGTTTGGGTACAGATCCATTATGATCAAATGCAAGTTTTAACGCGTGATCATCAAATTGTAGCTGAACAAAACTGCCCTCTGGCGTTTATAGAACGCGGAAGTTTTGTCCGAAACTATCATGTTGCAGAACAGTGCTTCAACCAACTCATACAACAGATCCACTTCAAGTGGTATGAGTTTGGACAACCGGTTATTTTTATTCAGTTAAAAGAACGCTTAAGTGAAGAAGTCAGCGCACTCGAGCTACAAGCCATTCAAGAAATGGCACTAAGCGCAAATGCACATTTTGTATTTGTTTACGACAAACATGGTATCGCACTCGAAGCAGAAACCATCAAAAATGATGAGTCACCTTTGCTCAAATGGTTTTTCTGTGGGCTGATTTTTCTGATTTTGCTGATTATCTTTAAATAATCAGCATCATTCATTAGGTTCGGTGCAACTACGACACTTTCTGCTGCTGCAATTGCTCAATACTCGAAATCAAATCGTTAAAACGATCAATCACCAAAGCCGGTGCAGCCGTTTGAATTTCTTCTGCGCTACCATAACCATAGCTCACAGCAATACTCGGCACAGCATTACGGCGTGCGCCTAAAATATCGTACTCACGGTCTCCCACCATCACACATTCCTTCGCATCCAACTGTTCTTGCTGCAAAATGTATTCAATTAAATCGCCTTTGTTGGTGCGCTCACCGTTCAGTTCACTGCCATAGATCACAGTAAAATATTGTGCCAAATCAAAATGTTCTAAAATTTGGCGAATTTTGACTAAAATTTAAACCTTATCTAGTACAACCCTTTAAATTTTATATAAGTTATTACATTAAAATCTCGTTTGTTTTTAACTACAGAAACCTCACCCCAACTAAGATTCCAATAATTTTCATTATTTTTTTCAGTGGGAAAAGTAGAAAATTCTTTCTCATAAAATAATTTTAACAAATCAAACTCTCTATCTAATTTCTCATTGGATACATTATCCCAATCAACTTGAGTAACTGGACCATCTATCCAATGTAATAAAGCTTCTGTTAATTCATTTTTTGACGTTTCAAAAAAAATATTAAATTTAAAATCATGTATTAAAATTTCAATTAAAGACTGATAAACCACATGATTTAATTTAGAAACCCTTATCTTTTTCAACATATTTTCTGAACTTAACTTTTTAAAAATATTTTTTATCTCTTTAAGATCATTAATTTGTATATTACTATTACTCATTAGCTAGCCCTATATTAAGTTAATCCAGAAATATTTTTTTTCTTTAAAGCTGACCGATTTGATGGCGTAATATAATACTGCGTTCCTCCCCCAGTTCCATAATCCTTATTAGCTAATGCCTTAGCACGCCCTACACAAATATCTTTAGTAACGATAAACTCACGTACCTTTGTCCGTGCATCACGAGGAAAGCGATCAGGTGCTATCCCTTTATGCCCAACCTGAACGAGATCGTGGTATTTTATAGCAGACCCATTAGCTTGACTCAACGTCGATACATCTGCAAAAAACCACCAGGTTTTGCCCCATATGGTGCAAGAGTATAAAGTTTCGTTCCCTTTGGTAAAACTATATTTTCCCATTTATCTTGTTGATCATAAGGTTTCTGACTCTGAAAATACCTTGCACCCTGTGATGGATTTGCTGTTTTACACGGATTACTATCAGGACAAGGTTGTTTTTGTGTAGTTCCCTGATTACGTCCTTTTCCACTACCTCTTCCTTTAGAACCTTTTCCTTTTGCTAAACCTCTCGGATCTACCCATTCAACAGGGTTTGGTGCATAAGCATAAACATTATGACCACCCAAAAGTCCAATCGGGTCTTTAGAAATAAATCGCCCTACATCAGGTGAATAATACCGATGGCGGTTATAGTGTAGCCCTGTTTCCTCATCAAAATACTGACCTTGAAAACGAATTATGATCAAATGCAAGTTTTAACGCGTGATCATCAAATTGTAGCCGAACAAAACTGCCCTTTAGCTTTTATAGAACGCGGAAGTTTTGTCCGAAACTATCATGTTGCAGAACAGTACTTCAACCAACTCATACAACAGATCCACTTCAAGTGGTATGAGTTTGGACAGCCGGTTATTTTTATTCAGTTAAAAGAACGCTTAAGTGAAGAAGTCAGCGTACTCGAGCTACAAGCCATTCAAGAAATGGCTCTAAGCGCAAATGCACATTTTGTATTTGTCTACGATAAACATGGCATCGCACTCGAAGCAGAAACCATCCAAAATGATGAGTCTCCTTTGCTCAAATGGTTTTTCTGTGGGGTGATCTTGCTCATTTTGCTGATTATCTTTAAATAATCAGCTTCATTCGCAAGGGTAAATCAAACTACGATACTTTCTGCTGCTGCAATTGCTCAATACTCGAAATCAAATCGTTAAAACGATCAATCACCAGTGCCGGTGCAGCCGTTTGAATTTCTTCTGCACTACCATAACCATAGCTCACAGCAATACTTGCCACTGCATTACGGCGTGCGCCTAAAATATCGTACTCACGGTCTCCCACCATCACACATTCTTTTGCATCTAACTGTTCTTGCTGCAAGATGTATTCAATTAAATCGCCTTTGTTGGTGCGCTCGCCATTTAGTTCACTGCCATAGATCACAGTAAAATATTTTGCCAAATCAAAATGTTCTAAAATTTGGCGGGCATAGACCGTCGGCTTTGCTGTAGCGACGTACAAGTGAAAGCCCTGCTGTTGTAAAGTTGCTAGAGTTTCAGCAACGGCAGGATAGACTTTATTTTCAAATAAACCGGTAACGGCAAAACGCTCGCGATAACCTAGTAAAGCCTGATCTGCAAGTACATTATGCACATCGACATTGAGGATTTTGGCCAAAGAGGCTTTCAAAGGTGGTCCAATGATCCAATCGATATTAGTCTCATCCGAAATGGGATGTCCAATTTTCGCCAGTCCATAGCGTGCTGAAGTGGTAATGCCTACTTTTGGATCTGTTAATGTTCCATCGAGATCGATCAATATATTCTTAATCACAGCTTTTACCTTATCCATTCACTTCTGCAAAAATACTATCGAGTGTTCGCTCAAAGTTGCCTATACTATCGTAAATTTTGTGTAATAAGGACATCATTGTGCGCCCTACTGTACTGTGCTTTTCAGGTCTTGACCCTTCAGGTGGTGCAGGACTGCAAGCGGACATTGAAGCCATTGGTCAAAGTGGTGCACATGCTGCCATTGCGTGTACAGCATTAACCGTTCAAAACTCACAACAAGTGTATTCGTTTGAAGCAACCTCTCGCGAGTTATTGTTGGCTCAAGCACATGCTGTCGTCGGCGATCTCCCTATTCGCTGTGTAAAATCAGGAATGCTAGGAACGACTGAAAATATCGCGGCTCTCGCTGAGTTTTTACGTGAACATCCCGAATATCATTATGTTCTCGACCCCGTTTTAGTTGCCAATAGTGGTGGTTCTTTGGGCGATCAAGCAACGTTGGTCAAAGCCTTTGCGGAATTGATTCCGCTTGCCACTGTGCTTACACCTAATACCGTAGAATTACGCGCACTCACAGGTGAAGACGACATATCTAAAGCTACAGCAAAACTTTTTGCGATGGGCGCTCAAGCGGTATTAGTAAAAGGTGGCCATGAAAATACGCCAGACTATATCCAAAACTCGTTGTACATTCAGGGTGAATTAGTTTCTGAAACCCGTTGTCCACGACTAGATGGGGAATATCACGGCTCAGGCTGCTCATTGGCGAGTTTTATAGCTGGGCGGTTAGCCTTGGGTGATGAGCTCAAAGCGGCTGTTCATCATGCCGAAACATGGCTATTTGGTGTGTTGAAAATCGCTGAATCACCTGTTGCGGGCGGACAAAAAATTCCAAAACGTTTTTAGTATTGTTGGTTATTCATGTTAAGCCGATAAAAACTACTTTATATGATTTAAAAGCCCTGTATATCAGGGCTTTTTGTAATTAAGAGTCGAGTTGAACCCAATATACTAAGGTTGGAATTTCCCATGCACCGCCAGCAAATCCTTTGCACTGTGTGGTTTTTGCCATATAAGTTTGGATAAAGCGCTGACCGTTCCACGACCATTCCCCTTTACTTTGACAATCACCAATGCCTCGTCCACGTTGGTTGGAGAAAATTTGTCCTTCACTAAACCCACTTCCAGAAAAGGTCACGGATTGTTTGATTTGCTTTAAGTTACGATCCATCAGCCAATAGCCATTGCCACTGTTATATGCCCCACGCCAACATGGCACTTCGACCAAGGCATTTTTTCCATTGATTGGAAACACCACGACTCGATCATCCTCTAAGAAATTTGCATCAAAGAGTTGAGGACAATCTTCCACTATGGTTTTTTTCTTTATCAATCCAAATAATTGTTTGGCTGTGGGCGCATTGACGGCATACCGCGTTTGTAAGCCCTTACTGTAATTTTGAATATACACTTTTGGAATACTTTTCGGTTTGAGTACATTGGCCGAACTGCTATTGGCTTTACGCAATAATGCCGAATTTGTCCCTATGCGCTTTTGAAAATCATCCATACGGAGTAATACGGCGCTTGCGCCCTGCACGGACAATAACCATGTTTTGTTGTTGCCTTTCCACACAATTGGTTGGTTGGCTTGTAAGGCTTGAATCAGTTTTTGAGTTTGAGCTGCACTTAACTGACCTTCCGCAGTTTTGGCATCAAGCTGCACAGTTCCCTGATTTTTACCTAAAGTGTAAAGTTGAAGTGGTTTATTTGCCGCACTTAACGTTTCAGGATCGAGTTTCACTCGTGCGCTGACTTGCGCTTGTGCGCCCGCAGCACGTTGTAATAACACAGAAATAGCGGGTTGATTGCCCTCCGCTTGATAACCTGCAATGCGACACGTCCCCGTATTATCACAAGCGATTTCCCAATCTTTATGTGAAAAATAGTTTCCTTGAATTTGAGCAAAACTCACACTACAACCCAATGCAGCAACATAGCCCAATAGAAGTTGCCAGATGACATTATTTTTGTTCATGTCTTTGGCTCGAATAATTATATTAGAGCCATCTTAGAATGCTTTTCACTGAAACTCCAGTTTAAATGGATCTGCTACATCATTTGAAATTATAAAGACGAATCATTCAGTTGCTGTATCTCCTCACATTTTTTGCGCTTCACATTTTCATCACTGAGCGTATTCATCAAATCTGCCGCTAGGCCTTTTAACAGACTCATATCATCATCGGTCATTTGATTCGGCTGCCGATCTAAAACACAAAAACTTCCCAACGCCACCCCATTACGGTCTCTAAGTACAACGCCTGCATAAAAGCGAATACGGTTATGCATCAATTCAGGTAAATGCGCAAAGCGTGGGTCACGTTGTAGGTCTTCAATTATCAAGCGTTCATTTTGATAGACCAAATAGCTACAGATCGAGTCTTGCTTCGACTGGCGCACCTGCATCGGTTGCTCAGTAGCCTCAGCCAAAGGGCTATCTGGGGTATAAACCCAATCTTGCTTGACCCAAGAAATTTGCGCATATTTCACATCGAAGGCTTGTCGGGCTTCTTCAATATATTGTTCATAAATCGGTAAATTCCGCTCATCCAAAACATTCAGTTCTTCTAATGCTTTTAAGCGCTGTGCTTCAACGCTAGGATCAGGCTCATCCAACCAAGATTCACCCTGCTTCAATTGAAAAGCTTCAATGGTTAATAACAAGTCATTCATATTATTGACCACTGCATCGACGGTGAAATTTTCTTTGATCGCATCTAATTGGGATATCTCATCACAGCTCCACAGTGCAAAAATCAGTTTTTTATCTGGAAACTTTGCCTTAAAAACATGGCTTAAAAGGCGAATTTGAGCTTCTGGTGCCGTATGGAAAATCGAAATACATACGATCTGAATATCCTCTTGGATATCATCTATACTTTGATGCTGATTTTGTATCAATACGTCGCTAAAAGCCTGAGCCGGAATACTGCTTAAGCTTAGGCTATGCGCCAACATAGCCGATACTTGAACATCAATTTCCCAACGTGCCCCGATACATAACACCGCTGCTTTCTGATCCTGCTGTGCAACTGGATATGCCCGTTGAAAACTATGATTAAACAGTTTTAATCCCTGATGTAAACGTAGTCGATGTTCAGCACTGGCCTCGGTGTTGTGGCCTCTCGAAAAAATCCGTATGGCTGGAATCGCGACTTTGGCATAAAACGCATTAACCCGACGTGCCTTGATTTCATCCTTCGCCTCCTTCGGTAACTTTTCAGCAATAAAATTTTGTGCGACATCCACGGCATCTTGCACATCATCAGCGACTAATCTCTGATAAAAGCGCTCATGCGGTGCCAATGCAGGCGTACTACCGATCAGGGTTTTAATAAAACCTAAGGATGGTACATAGCTTGAAAGCACCAATAAACACGCGGTTAAAGGCGTCGATAAAATTAAACCAATCGGCCCCCACACAGCCGTCCAAAACATGGCGGCAATAATAATGGCTAAGGTTGAAAGTCCGGTACTTTCCCCATATAACCAAGGCTCAATAATATTATTACTGACCAATTCCAGGAGCAAAATTAAACCCACTGTCCATAGCACCATATTCCATGTAGGATCTACCGCAAAAGCCAATGCAATGGGGAAAATCGCAGAAATCATTGGGCCGACATAGGGAACAAAGCGCATCACTATCGCCACCATTCCCCACATAATTGCTGCCGGCACCCCAATAAACCAAAGTCCCAAGGCCATCGGAATACCGTAGGTCACATTGACCATCAGCTGCATACGTAAATATTTACCGATACGATTGGCCGCTTCATCTAGTGCGTCTGTTCCGATATTTAAATTGCCGCCCAGTAGCTTAAGGAAACGGTCATGCAAATCTTTCCGATTGACCAAAATCAGAATCACAAATAAAAATACAATACCTGCGGTTGCCAAGGGATTGAGCACCCGCTCACTCCAAACCATGACCGCTTCAGCCGTGGTTTGTTGTTGTCCCACCACTTCCACTTGCTGCACTTTAGGATTTTTCTCTTCAGGCACCACATCATCTATCGAGTTTTCAACAGTATCTATGGTGGTTTTTGCGCCATCCCAAACACTCGGGCCGCGTGCAAATTGACGAATAGAATCCATTTTCTTTTGAATCGTACCGTGATATTGCGGTAACTCTTGGCTTAATTGCCCCAGTTGATAACCCAAATAAGAGGCCGCGCCGGACAAAATCGCCAAAGCCAAACCGACCACAATAAATATCGATGGCATCTGTGGTAGTCCCCAACCTCGGAGTTTCATCACCAAAGGGTCAACTAAAAAAGCCAATAAGATTGCGAGTGCCAATGGAATAAAAATATCTTTACCAAGATATAAGGCTGCAATCAGCAAACTGCAGATGATGAATCCTGCCGTGATTCGAATCACTTTATGTAAATCTGCGGGAGGCATTTGCTTCGAGGCGTTCAGGTCTTGTAAGCCTTGCTTTTGACCTGATGGTGATGATTCAAAATCTTGCGCTAATTTATTATTTTTATGATCCATTTTCTTATCCTGAACGATGGTCATTATTTTTTAATTTAGGCTGAAGTTTTAGAACTGCATACGCATTTCATGTAATGATTTGCAAAGAAAAAAAACAGAGCGACATGGCTCTGTTTTCATACTGTGTTTTGAGATGAATTAAAAGATAATTACTTTACTTTGATGAGTCACAATATCCACTGGAACAGAAATATGTTGATGAACGATCTTCCATAGAGACTGCGTTTTTTTCATCCCAATGGTGTTACGACACCACGAGATCCCTGGCGTTGGTATCCCACTCTTATCATCAATTTTGGAATAACAGTGCAGAAAGGCAATATCAGGTTCTGCATGGATGACCAGTTCCCGCCTAAACACCTTTAAACCTTCACGAAAATACTCCCGATAAAATTCCCACATTTTTTGATATGCCATTAAGCCGCGCATTTCACAACTGGCATCAAAAAAGTTCACATCTGCTGCGCAGGATTCAGCAATATTCTCAATTTTCAATTGGCAGATAACCTCATCCCAATTGGCTAAAAATTGCAGAATTTCGTCAGCGGCCTGTTGGTCACCGACTATTTTGATTTTATCTTGCATCTCTGGCACCTATTTCTTTTATTTTTTATGAAGCATTGTTCTGGAAAGCGTTTGGAAGTTGAATTTCAACGATCTTCCAGCTCCAACCTCGGCGTTGCATACTAAATACGGTATATGTTGCTTCACTTAGGCCTTGGAGCGGCACATACAGATCAAATCGATTCCAAGCACTATAGCTTGCTTTGGGTTCAAGGGACTGGCTTTGTTTTAAAGCGACAGTAGTTGGAGTTGCATCCTTTTTGGATGATGTTGATGTATGAGGTTGTTCTGCGACCTTATTTTCAGCATGAGTGAATAGTTCAATCTCTGAGCTAATCATGCTCGGATTGGTTAGTTGGGTTATTTCTGGTAATTGAATCGACTCTTTTAATGCTTTGCCTTGTAAAAGCAGCATGATACTGTTTGGATTGACCAGACTGTCGACCAGCGTTGCACTGAGGACTGTGCTGAGCTGCCCACCCCACGACTGAGCGAATTCGGGTAAATGCTGTAGCCCAGTTTTCTGTTGAATGAGGTCTTTAACTTGTGGTTTTAGACTCGATTTGACTGCCGCAAAATCGATATATTGAGCAATTTTTTCAGGTTGATTGTGCTCATAGGCTTGACGTATTTGGTACAGCACCCAATACGGAGACGCAATCATCCAACCCAAGACGATGATCAAGATCGCAATGAGCCCATAATACAAAATATGATTCTGCTTATTCATCGTTCACCACTCTAGCCAGTGAAGTTGTGGTACTTCCTTGTACCGTTAAATAAGCTTGATCTAGATTGAATAGCATCCAACCTAACAGCGCTTATCTGAGAACCATATAGCTTTTGATCTTGTGATTTTGACGAGCCTTCAGGTTTGTTCATCTCGCTTTGGCTGTCTTAATCAGGTTGTTTCAAATTTAAGCTGTTAATTCTCTAATTTGGGTATTCGCACCATGGGTTTTAACTGACTAAATGCCTTTATCGCGCGATTGCTCACTGGCATAAAATTGGCTGATCCCAATAATATGATGGTTTGCCGCTTTCAGATTGAAATATGGTTTACCATTATTAACATTCAGTCGTTCAAAGCGACTATCATCTGCACTGTTGTTTTGTACAGACTCTATCCCGTTTTGTGATGATGCTTACACTTTATATAATTCACTCGTTAAAATGATTTCACCGTTCCATGCTTTTAATACAAAACGAAACTGCTGATCATTAGAATGACTGATCTCGTACCATCCCGACATATGTTACCCCTTCATTTTCATTGTTTTATCTATTATTCGATCAGGATTTATTATTGGAAATTGAACCTGATCTACAGAATATAAATGAACTCGGTCACATTTTTCAATGTCTTTTTTGATCAGAGTAAAGGCTTAAAATTTAATCACTAAGAAAATGATTTTCAATAAATAATTCCAATAAAAAATAATCCGACCGAAGTCGGATTTCATCATTCTTTCATCATGATGTATTTGTGAATAGAGGCGCATTACTCAACGCATTGAATAAAGGCCTTAAGGACTGACGATCTGCTTTGAATATGTTGCTTTATTCATTTCTAAAATTTCCACACAAAGTTGCACTTCTACTGCTGAAGCTGTGACATGTTGTTTCAACACGTCCAATAACAACAATGAAATTTGCTTTTGAACTTCAACCGTTCTACCCGTCAATAATGAAACTTTGGCATGCATATACGCATGTTGAGCGTGTTCATCCAAACCCACAACAAAATCTTCCTGAGCGACAGCTCGGCTCTTAATCTCATTGATGGCACTAACATGACCCGATTCAAATAAGGCAGTGTTTAGCGCTTTAAGTAAAGGACGAGCCTCAAGCTCAAGATTATTGGAATATTCCAAATGAATATGCGGCATAGTAAAGACTTTTCAAACCCGTAATGCGTCTATTATGCAGGCTGAAAAATAAAATCTATAGCGGATTAGTTATCTATTTCATGTTTAAGTAGACATCCCAAGCCAAGTGTGGCCTTGGCTTAGGATGATTGAAGATTGCTTTAAAGCGAACAATAACGAAACTTAAACTTTTTTCACGTATTCAGATTTGAGTTTCATTGCTCCTATACCATCAATTTTACAGTCAATGTCATGACCATCTGTTGCATCAGCTAAAAGACGGATATTTTTAACTTTTGTGCCCACTTTCACCACTGAAGATGAACCTTTAATTTTAAGGTCTTTCACCACAGTAACCGTGTCACCATCGGTCAATACATTGCCATTGGCATCTTTAATCAGCACCTGTTCATCTGCAGCACTTTCGCCTTCACGCCATTCATGTGAACATTCGGGACAAATCAGTAAATCGCCATCATTATAGGTATATTCAGAATTACATTGGGGACAATTGGGTAAAGACATAAAAAACCTCAAAAAAAGATGGACGCAAAAATCCATAAAAACTTAATATAACATTTTTATGTATTTCATAAACTTAAAAACCATAAATTTCGTATGGTTTAATCACCTTGTGAAGGTCGTAAATTTCACAACGCTACAGCACTTGAAGGTTTAAATTTTAGATCTCTAATGAGGTATTTAATATTAACGCTTTTAAGATATGCGCATGATTTTTATCCGTATGTTTAGCCGCTGTGAGTAAGGTTAGTGGCTCCTCTTTTTCCCATGCCCGTAGTTGTTCCAACTCGGCTTGATGTGGCTGTATTTCTTGCAAATAGCGCTGTTTAAACTCGTCCCATCGAGAAGCCATTGCCTCATCTTGATGATACCAACGACGTAAATCTGTAGATGGCGTCAATGCCTTCGGCCACAAATCTAGCTCTGCGCTCACTTTACTGATACCACGCGGCCACAAGCGATCGACTAATATGCGTTTACCGTCGTCTGGGCTTATCTCATCATAAATACGTTTAATGTGTACAGTCATTAAGCCCTCCTTCGCCTATTTGCAGTTTTTCAATCATTCGTCAGATTATTCATCGGGGATTGCTGGATTCACTAAAAAAGCCAGTAACTGTAAAGACTCCTGCCAACCCAAATAACAGGCATCAGTTGGAATAACGCTCGGCAACCCTGCCTGTACAATCGTCACTTCGGTTCCTACTGATACCGCTTTAAACTCAACAGTGACTTCGATTTCACCGGCCAACTCTGGCATATCAAATTGGTCTGTATAGCGCAGTAAATGATTCGGCACGACTTCATGATAATCACCATGAAAAGCGTGTGTGGTTCCCGTTGAAAAATTTTGAAAAGACAGGCGGTACGAGCCACCTACACGCACATCCGAATGTTCCACATGGGCAGTAAATCCATGCGGTGCCATCCATTTAACCAAAGCATCTGGCTCCACAAAGGCACGATAAACGCGCTCTACAGGGGCACTAAAAACACGATGTAATCGAACAGTATTGCTCATGATGATGTCCTTTTGTCATTGTTTTCACTGAATCATCCACATGCATTCACCCTCGCTTTATCGTCCATTTTTATCACACTGAAACGTTCTAAATGAGACAGCCTTGAGACGTGCGAGAAAGGTCATTGCTGTTCAATACTATAGTGAATCCTACAGATTGATCCCATCACTTTAATGCAACGCCTTGTTATGTTTTGTGAGCTGCATTCATATTAACTTAAATTTAAACTGTTTAAAAATAAATACTTAACCAAATATTCCTACAATTTAAAAAATAAAAACCCAGTTGAATCACTGGGTTCTTGTCACTTTCGATGTAATACTGAGACTTAGCTCAATTGTGCTTCATCTTCATCCAGATCATCATCTTCATAGATATAAGCCATACAACCCCAACCGTCATATTCGCCTGAATGTTGTTCTGCAATTTTAATAAACCACTGCTCTAAATCGACAATATCTTCATAATCAGGCTCCATATAAACATAGACCGTGATAATCCATTCCACGCGATCTGATTCTTCATCTTGGAACAACGAAATTTTTTGCTCTTCTTTCAATAAATACAATGCACACTGTTCAGCCTGCGCTTCGTTCGAAAAGGCAATTGAATATTCGATTTCGTGCGGCACAGATAAATCATCACCATCTTG
Source organism: Acinetobacter sp. YH12045 (assembly GCF_013419925.1). Lineage (NCBI taxonomy): Bacteria > Pseudomonadati > Pseudomonadota > Gammaproteobacteria > Moraxellales > Moraxellaceae > Acinetobacter > Acinetobacter sp. YH12045. The sequence continues at coordinate 231,369 of NZ_VOZE01000003.1, forward strand.
CTGCATCTGCCACAGCACATTGCCATTATCATCATCTGGAAATTGTTTAAAATCACGAGTCATTGTACTTTCCCTTATTGTTTATGAATTTTATTCTGTTGACTTAGATTAACGGATAATTGTTGCAATTTGCATTAGCTAAATCTCTTTAATCAGAAATAGACCGCCGAAGTGATCTTTCTGATAACAATTCAAATTAAACCACAACATCCATGTGGGCCTGAGTTTCTTTAAGATGTAAAACCAAAGCTGCCATTTTCAATTCTTCTAAGCGTAATTGTAGATAACTGTCGAGTACCCGTGCCTGACTAAAATGTACACCATGCGCATTGAGCAAGGTGAAATCATCCGCCAAAGCCTGCAATAGCTCACCTAAGTTTTTGGTATTTAATTGGGCTAAATACAAATCAGCACGACTATTAAACACCAATGTAAATAATTGCATCGCAGCCAAACGACGTTCTTCATCAACATAATTACATTTTGCAGTCGATTGCTGCTCCATTGCATCAATCATTTTGCAACGTACCGCAGTCAAATTTTGCTTTGCCGCAGATTCATTCATGCCATCCATCAGCTGATCTAAAATACTCTGTAATGGCAAAAAGAACGCTGACTGATAGCCCCGTATTTTGTTGTCCAAAGCACGGTTGATGTTTTCCAAATGCTGCTGATCCAGCGCTTGGCTATACAAACCCTTTAACTCGGCACGGGCTTGTTCCTGTATTTGTGATTTAGCTCTTTCTTGATATTTGCTCAAATACTGACGCACTTGTTCGATCTGTGCGCGAATATCATTCAACATGATATCGGCATTGGCTTTGGTGACTTCCACCAAACCATCAGCCTGTAAAGTTCGATACTCAACATATTGTTCAATCTCTACAATATGTTGATATTTTGCTACTTTATCGACTTGGATTTTGAGCCCACAGTTTTGAATACGTAATTGACTGATTGCATAATTCAATTCATCTTGCTGAGACTCTGTTTCAGCCAGTTTTAACCGCGCACGATCGAAGTTTTCCTGCAGTGAACGTAGGGTTTTATCATTTTTCAATTTGCGGTTATATACAAAAAGGAGAGCCACAATTAATAGGATGATAAGGACGATTAAAGCAATATTGATCATTTGCCAATCCTCAAAATAAGCTTCAATAATTTAAGTTTATCCCCCAAAACAAACCTAAGTTACAAAAGTTAAAATCTATAATTCATTTCATATTAGCAGAACAAATGCAAAAAACCGTATTTATCTGACCAAATACACACTTGAACACTATTTAACTAAAATACTGTTTTAAATCATTTTAATAAAAAATTTTCATATTAAAAAATATTCAATCAATATACTTTAGAAAATAGAATAATAATTTAAAAAAGGTGTTTATTTACTAAAAGATACAAATCAACTTAATACCATTATTTGTAAATATTTCATACATTTTATAGAGATATTTGGAGTAATTATAAATCCCCAGAATTGGGGATATAGTGCATGTGGTGATTCATTTTTAAGCAGAAAAACCTATTTAAAGCTGTAATTATTCTTAGCTTGCTAAGCTGCATAAAGATTTCAATTCAACACAGCAGATTTTATGAACAATGAGTATTCACATGAATATGCTTTAAAATTCTGCCGCACAATGAATATGAACAGCTTGTTGGGTTAAGGGCTGGGTAAATGCCAGATCGCAAGCATGCAATGCCATCCGTCCGAGTGAGCTATGTTTGGCATTTGGGTGATACAGTTGATCCCCTGTAATGGGGTGCCCAATATGCATCATGTGTACACGTAGCTGATGAGAACGCCCTGTCACTGGTGTTAATAATACTCGGCTAATATCCTTGCTTGCGTCATAGCTAATGGCTTGATACAAGGTTTTTGAAGGTTTGCCTAATTCAAAATGCACCATCTGACGTGGGCGATTTTCCCAGTCCGTAATGAGGGGCACTTCAACACTGCCCTCACCTTCTAGCTTGCCCTGAACCAAAGCTACATATTGCTTTTGAACCGTTCGCGCTTGGAACATTTTACTCACCGCCACTTCTGCATCGCGGTGTTTCGCAAACATCAAAATGCCTGATGTTGCCATGTCTAAACGATGGGTAATCTTTGCTGCTGGATACTGTTGCAAAACTCGAAGATAGGCACTGTCATGATGCTCAGGCAAACGTCCCGGAACCGACAGCAATTCCGCTGGTTTTTCGATGACAACCAAGTCTGCATCTTCATACAAAATACGTAGAGGACCTTGAGGCGGCGCATAGACAAAGTTGGGATCTAAAGGCATGGACAGACTGTGTACTGGGAGAATGTCGGCAAAATAACAACTGACTAATTCGCTGTCAATCGACTTTAACCGATCAGGTCTAACCCTAACGATTATTGGTCCCCAATTTACCAAAGGCTGGTGCTAATGAATGAGACAAATCATCCTCCAGTAACTGTAAGATGCTTGCACTCGTGGTTAAAGGATACTGATGTAGTGTGATGCGATATTTGCCCTGAAACCACTGCGATAAATGCAAGGCATAGGTTTGTTTAGGCCCAAGACCTAAATGCTGTTTTAAACGGTTCTTTATACCTGTCCGTGATGATCCGACATACAGAATGTGATTGGGTTGATTTAACTTGGCACAGGCATGGGTTTTCAATGCCTTAAATGCAGCATAGTCCTGATATGTCTGCTGTATATCCCCACCAACTTGCTGTATCACATAAATATAATGTGCGTGTTGAGCAAGATCATCAAAGCTTGAAAACTCAAATATACGCTCAGCTTTAGTCTGCTGTGCCTGCAGACAATCCTGTATCAATTGATCAAGATAACCCATAATAAAATTATTTAAAATTTAGATAGTTAAGCATAACAACTTTGTGAAAAAGGACAATCCGAAGCTTAGATTAAGTTTGAGTTGTTCTGAGTGATATTTATTACATCAGCAGTGATCAAAATTTGTTGGGAATGAATACGAAGTTTGGAATTTTGAAAAAGATGGAAGGATTTATTATTCGATTTAATTCTTAAAAATTTTTTAGGGTGTAAGAGAAAACAGTATTGTTTACTTCAACTATCATCACTTTGTAAGTCATGATCTTATAGCCTATAAACTTCTGGTTTATAGCGTCCTAAGCTGAATCGAGACCTTTTGGGTGAGTACTGTACACGTGTTTTGCACCACTGACAGCATGCTACTCTTTTCAATCTCTATCACACCCTTGAGATATATAGTAGTAGTATCGATGAGGGATTGTTTCCCTGAAAATCACTGTTTTTGGCTTATTTTAAAAATATTTTTCACATTTAAAGATATATTGAAAATATTTTCTTCTTGCATCATGTTTTAGCATTTTTTCCATCTGATAAATGACTTTTCCCGAGAATTTTCGCCATAGCTTAGCACTCAAACCATCGGGATCAGTTGAATTCTAGACAGGACTTTTAACCAATGAGAACTTGTATTGAAATGAGTTCTCCAACTGGATTAAGAGTCAATAATGCATACCACAGCGAGATTTGAAAATTGAGGTGTGCTTGAAAAAAGTAGCAAAAAGCACAGAAGCTATTCAATGTGATGAAAATGAAATTCGTTCAGATTTAACACTTGGCTTAGGACTATTTTTACGGGAGATGCCTGATGATCTTTAAGCTTATGGTGATTAAACTGGTGTGGTTTGTTTTATGCGGATTAAAGGAGTAATGATTCATTATTCTTTTTTATTTTGGCTTAAATTTTTGGGGTGGTATAAGAGAAAACAATATTGTTTACTTCAACTATCATCACTTTGTAAGTCATGATCTTATAGCCTATAAACTTCTGGTTTATAGCGTCCTAAGCTGAATCGAGACCTTTTGGGTGAGTACTGTACTCGTGTTTTGCACCACTGACAGCATGCTACTCTTTTCAATCTCTATCACACCCTTGATATATACTTTAACCAAAGAGGATCGGGATTAATTTCCTAAGTTTTTCTAATTTTCTGCAAATTCAGCAAATTTTTTCAGCCATTTTAGGTTTAGCAGGATATTTTATCTTTTCAGCTCATTTCAGCGTTTTTTATCTGCAGATTTGCCCAATTATAAGAAAATTTTCTTTTACAACAGACAAAACGTCCAAACACAGCGTCAAATTTAAAAATATATCGCCGCTGAACATTCATCCCTTAACTTCATACAAAACTCCGCCCTTTGAGTAGAGATCTAAGCCTATCCATGTTCTGCAGATATTAGGGTTGATCTTTTCAACGCATGATTGGTCATTGAGCTAAATAGCTTTGTACCCACTGTGCGCTAAACCACCAACCACTATATGCCGCCATGCCACAAAGTAAATTGGCCAAAATTTTATTCATTGGACTGAGGTCTGATGCATATATTTTGAGATTGATCAGATAAGCAATCACAGCATATACCAGTCCAATCGCACCACCAATGATGATCAGGATCAAAGGCCATGCTGCATAGGTATGTGCCTGTGCTGGATATTTTGTAGAACGGATGGTTTCTGTGGTCATGCTGCATATCCTATAAATAACGCGATTACCTGTTTTAGTTAGCAATTTCTGCGCCATTTTTCTTGGATATACAGCGTTATTTCAAGGTTAATGCATGTTGAATTTCTAGTTTTGATTACAGCATTTATCGCAACCAACAACTTTTTCTGTTGGCCAGCTCATACGTGCACGCTTATAAGCGAGTTCGAAATTGGCAAAATAACCAATCAATATTTGCTGGTCAAATTGTGGCATATCTACGCATCCTTGCGTGCCATTGTGAATTAAATGCGAGCCATTCGATAAGGCATTTTCATCCACTATAAATTTAATCATCTACCATTCCCCTCTTTATTTTTTATAAAATTCAAAAGATTAATAAATCCATATAAAAATTATGTGATTTATAATCACATATTAAAATTATGCCTTTATTGTTCAAAAATCAATCGAATTTAAAGATTTTTTTAGGCGTCTCTTGGATGACTTAAACGCATAATGATGTGCTCTTTTAGGACGGATAGGTGCGATTGATTGCTCGATTGCATTTTTTGCGCTTAAGCCAAGTGCTTGGAATGTTGAGTAAAGGTATTTTTCACTCGAACTGACATCAACAAATACGGCGTCCAAATCACACAACCGAAAGTACTGTCTCTAACTGTATGATGGTCTGTGTATCAGTAGCGCTTCTTATAATTTTTATAATCTTTATCAAACTTTGCTAATACTCAGTTTCTGATTTTTAATTTTATATTTATTAAACAAAACGCAGATCACCCACTCTAAAAGATGGATTCATTTTAGAGTGAAATATTGATTGGTTTATAAAGGGGTATCGACCTGTACAGTTCGTTTTTGGCGTATGCGGCGAACCAACCAGATCACGATTGCAATCACTAAGATCACCACGAAAAATGGGACTAAAAAGGCCAATACTGACAAGACTGCAGCACCAATCCATTCCCCTGTAGATAAGATTGGATTTGCAACACCACCTGTGGTTGCGGTAGATACGCCACGTGCAGCGACGGTACTCATTTGCACTGCTGTTGCTGTACCACCACCCACGATAATTGCTGCCGCCCAACTGGCAAACTGTGACATTTCACCTGAGCTTACTGCCATTGTAGCGATGGTCCCTGCAATCATGGCTGCAGGTGTTGAAATGGTGTCGAGGGCATTATCTACCCAAGGAATATAGTATGCGGCGATTTCACAAACCGTCGCAATTGCTAAGCCAATACAAACCGCAGGCATAGACAACCATTCGAATCCTTTCATTGGTTCGAATAATCCTAAAATGGAAGCAACACTCATCACCAATAAAGGTACAAAGACACGGAAGCCACAGGCAGCACTTAAGCCAATACCAATACACAGTCCTAATATTGTTTCCATGGGCTTCTCCGAACAGTTAAATGTGCAATTTGTTTTTATTTATGCTGTGTTATACGTTAGCAAAAAGCCCTATCGAGTGATAGGGCTTTTCTTTCTAAACAGCGGATAACTGTTAGTGTTTTGCAGCTTAGGCATTCTTATTGTTAAATTGATTGCCTTGGCATTTGGTACACGGTGGTAAACGATCAGTACCAATTTCTAAGTAGACGCGGTGTCCGCATTGAACACAAAAATAGAAGCCTGTTCCGGGTTTTTGACCAGCAGTAACCATTTTTGTTCTCCATGTGTTTTTAGAAATGGTAGATTCAGTATAACCCTCTTGTGATGAATGTCTATTGGTCATTTCGACAATTGATAATGGCATTTAGGCAAAGCATAATTTCGAATGGAAATTTTGGTGGGTTTACAGCGATTTGCTGAGCCAATTATCCATTTGCAGTAAAGTCTTCTGGCATCTGCACCAAAACTTTAAAAAAGCTGATCAAATGGGACTGGTTTTTAACTCAGTATCACGCCATCGGTTTTTGTTTATCTGTTATTGCATATCTTTCAACTAGCCTGTTATTCGTATTTACTGCTTTTTTCTTTTAGCACTACATTCAATTGAGACATAATAAAAGTAGCTGATTTAAATTTATAATCAGCTTCAACTATTGTTTAAAGAAAGGGCTAAACTATACTTAGTGCAACCTTTATTTTTATGTGTTATGTGAAATTTACCAAGCATAAAAAACCGCCTTTTAAAAAGCTAAAAGGCGGCTCCAAACATCACACTACTGCATTGTTTTTTGTATATTACACACTTACCAATTACTACTCGAAACAGGACAAAGGTAAGTCCACTTCATTGGCCCTACATATACAAGGTAGCGCTTAACTTTAAGAAACTTTCACGACTTCAAAGTGATAAACATCCAACTTTCTAAATTCTAAAACATCACCATCTTTCACATCCAAATCTGCTAATAACATTCCTGTTCCTGATTGCTTTCCACGCTTGCGTAGAATGTTTTTATCCCCAGCAATATCACTCATAAATGACTTAGTTCCACTACCACATTTATAGCTAATTTTTAATTCTGTTCCCTTATTTTTGGAATTAGCTCCTCCGATACAATCTGTTGGAAACACTGAAATCATCGAATTTAAATAAATATGATCATTCTTTAGATTTGCTTTGTTAATAACCGCTTTCATTAAAAACACCTTAAAATGATTTTTTCAATGAAATAATCATAATCAAAAAGGCTTTCATTTGCAAGGAATTTGTGTGTTTTTCTTTGAAAAACACACAAACATGATAGACTGTCCTTAAATCTTCAACTGATTAAGCAGAAAATGGCTAAAGAAAAAGTTATTTCAAAAGAGGAATTTTTCCAAAATATTTATACATGTGCACTCGGTAACTTTTCAACAATGGAAGGGCATATGGGCATTCATGGCATCATGGGACAGGTCTTTGGAGTTAACAATATAGAAAATTTAGGTACCGCCTATGATCTACCAACCTTTTCAACAGAAATTGAAGACAAATTAGCAAAAAATCATTTTATGAATGGGTTAATTTGGAGTCCTTTTGAATGTATCTATGAATATGCGGTCAATGGTGATGCAAGTAGATGCAGTATGGATGAAATAACTGATTGTGTTGATTTTATTCATATTTTGCATTCTGATCACTTTCATGTATCTAATGGTTCAAATGACATTATTACAATGGCTTTAGCTCGACATGCTCTTGAACATGATAGTGAAGTAATGTTCTACAATATAAAAACGTGCAACTACCCCTTAGCCATTGCACATCTAGCAGATATTGATCTTCGCACTTTAAAAAATGCTATCAGTGCAGGAGAAATAGAAGCTTTTTCAAAACATGAACTTTCCTCTGCCTCACTCAAGCATTGGCTATCTAAAAGAAAAGGATTTAAACCAACTTTCTATGTAAAACAAACGCAAAATTTTTCTTTCAACTCCCCTACATCTTTTGCAACCATGCTTAAAGAGGCTAGATTACATCTCGAAGAAAATTTTAATCCCGAGGAATTATTAAATGCTTGTAGCTGTTCTAATGTTATTGAACAATTAGAGTTAGGAATTTTTGAATTACCTTTAAATTTTCTACCTCTAATAGCTAAAACTTATGAAATTCCATATCCAATTTTGTTTAAACAAGTTATGCAAACCTTTTATCCTAATGAATATGCTCTTTTAACAAATTAAGTGAGTATAAATATTTTTAAGGAAAACACGATGAATCTCTTTTTTGATGAACGCGAAGTAGCAAAAATTTTAGCTGATGCAATTAATTTAAATCAAAGTCTGACACAAAAAGATTTAGCAGAATATGCTGGCTTTTCTACACCTAATGTTATCTCAATGCTAAAACAGGGGAAAACTAAAATCCCTTTGGATAAAGCAGGTTTAATTGCTGAAAAACTAGGCTTAGACAAACAGGACTTTTGGTTCAAGTGTTTAAAAGAATATCAGCCAAATGTTTTTGCTGAATATGAGCGTATATCTTTACAACCCACGCTTGGTAAAGATGAAATTACTTTAATTAAATATCTACGTGAGAAAAATATAGATATTCAAAATGTAATCTCCTCTTTAGACTAATAAAAAAAGCCTCCTATTCAGGAGGCTTTTTTTATTAAAGACTTAATTACACATTCCCTTCTAAAAAGTCCTGTGCAAAGCGTTGTAACACACCACCCGCTTCATACACATGCACTTCTTCTTCAGTGTCTAAACGACAAGTCACAGGCACTTTAATGATTTCATTTTTTCCGTCTGCAGTTGAACGCTCAACCACCAAAGTCAGGTCAGAACGAGGCGCAATATTGCCAATCACGCTATACAGCTCAGTACCATCCAGCTTCAAAGTTTTACGGTCAGTCCCTGCTTTAAACTCAAGCGGTAACACGCCCATACCTACAAGGTTTGTACGGTGAATACGCTCAAAACCTTCCGCCACAATCACTTCTACACCTGCAAGGCGCACACCTTTAGCTGCCCAGTCACGGCTTGAACCTTGACCATAGTCTTTACCTGCAATGATGATGAGCGGCTGCTTACGGTTCATGTAAGTTTCAATCGCTTCCCACATACGCATCACTTCGCCTTCAGGCTCTACACGCGCTTTTGAACCTTGCTTGATCGTACCGTCAGAACGAACCACCATTTCATTGAACAATTTCGGGTTAGCAAATGTCGCACGCTGTGCAGTCAAATGGTCACCACGGTGGGTTGCGTATGAGTTGAAGTCTTCCTCAGGCACGCCCATTTTATGCAGATACTCACCTGCAGCCGAATCCATCATGATCGCATTCGATGGCGATAAATGGTCTGTGGTGATGTTGTCAGGCAAGATCGCAAGCGGACGCATATTTGCAAGTGTACGTGGTGCAGCCAAAGCCCCTTCCCAATACGGCGGACGGCGAATATAAGTACTTTGCGGACGCCAGTCGTATAGTGGGCTTGCCGCTTTTTCACGCTCACCCAAATCAAACATTGGGATATACACTTTCTTAAACTGTTCAGGCTTCACCGCTTTTTTCACCAATGCATCAATTTCAGCATCAGACGGCCAAATGTCTTTTAAGTAAATTGGATTACCGTCTTTGTCATTACCCAGTGAATCGGTTTCGATATCAAAACGAATCGTCCCTGCAATGGCATACGCCACAACGAGTGGAGGCGAAGCCAAGAACGCTTGTTTTGCATAAGGATGGATACGACCATCGAAGTTACGGTTACCTGAAAGTACCGCAGTTGCGTACAAATCACGATCAATAATTTCTTGCTGAATCACTGGATCGAGCGCACCTGACATACCATTACACGTGGTACATGCATATGCCACGATACCAAAGCCCAGTTTTTCTAAATCACCGAGTACACCTGCTTCTTCTAGGTATAAAGCGGCTGCTTTAGAACCCGGTGCAAATGATGATTTCACCCAAGGTTTACGCACTAAACCTAATTCATTTGCTTTACGTGCAAGTAAGCCTGCTGCCACGGTATTACGTGGGTTAGAAGTGTTTGTACATGAGGTGATTGCTGCAATGATGATTGCGCCATCAGGCATTAAACCTTCAGCTTCCTGAGCTTTAACCGCTTCTAAGTTACCTGCAATGCCTTTCGCTTTTAAATCAGCGGTTGATACACGTGCATGTGGATTCGATGGACCTGCAATATTACGAGTGACTTGTGATAAATCAAAACGTAGTACACGCGGGTATTCTGCCGCTGTCATATCCGACGCCCAAAGACCAATTTCTTTGGCATAGGTTTCAACCAATTTCACTTGATCCGCTTCACGGCCTGTCAATGTCAGGTAATCAATGGTGTTTTGGTCAATGTAGAACATCGCAGCCGTTGCACCATATTCAGGGGTCATGTTTGAGATCGTCGCACGGTCACCCACTGACATGCTGTCAGCACCTTCACCAAAGAATTCTAAATACGCACCAACTACACGTTCTTTACGCAAGAATTCTGTAAGCGCTAACACGATATCAGTTGCGGTAATGCCTGCTTGACGCTGACCGACAAGCTCTACACCAATGATGTCTGGCAGACGCATCCAAGACGCACGTCCCAGCATCACGTTTTCAGCTTCTAGACCGCCGACACCAACAGAAATTACGCCCAATGCATCAGTATGCGGCGTATGTGAGTCTGTACCCACGCAGGTATCAGGGAATGCGACACCATCACGGTTTTGAATCACTGGAGACATTTTCTCCAAGTTAATTTGATGCATGATACCGTTGCCCGCAGGGATCACATCGACATTTTCAAAGGCTGTTTTAGTCCATTCAATGAAATGGAAGCGGTCTTCGTTACGGCGGTCTTCAATCGCACGGTTTTTCTCAAAAGCGTCTGGGTCAAAACCGCCAAACTCTACAGCTAGAGAATGGTCAACAATCAACTGTGTTGGAACAACAGGATTAACTTTTGACGGGTCGCCACCTTGATCTGCAATCGCATCACGCAAGCCTGCAAGGTCAACCAATGCGGTTTGACCGAGGATGTCATGGCACACCACACGTGCAGGGTACCAAGGGAAATCGTGGTCTTGTTTGCGGTTAATCAGCTCTTTTAAAGATTGTTCTAAGATTGCAGGGTCGCATTTACGAACCAACTGCTCTGCAAGGACTTTAGATGTATATGGGAGTTTTGCGTATGCGCCTGGCTGAATATCTTCTACGGCTTGGCGTACATCGAAGTATTCTAGCTGGGTGCCTTGCAGCGGTTTACGGTAGTTGTTGTTCATAGCGTTCCTGCCCTCGGTCTTTCATTTTTTTGCGTTGTCTTTTTCATAGACAATTCATCTTTGTTCGATAGGCATACTACACTGCCGAAAACCCATTTCCCAAATCTCATATATTTCATAGGGTTAAATATAAAAACAGGGGTTTTTGAAATATTTAGTTACACTAACTTTGGAATATTGGCTCTAAATATGAATTTTTTTGAAAAATAGCTGCAAATCCGCCTCATTCTTTAGTCTAAGGTAAATTGCACTGCATAATATTTAATCTAAATATCAACCAAATTGATTAAAAATCAGTCTTATCAATTTTAGTATTTAATAATCAAGGCATTAAATTACTTCATTAGCTCATTGCGCCTTAAAGCCATAATGTGAATCAAAACACAGTTTTATTATTTATTTTATCTTAATTCTCAATTTATCCCTATTTGCAGGGATAGCGTCGAATCACCCCACTCTCAGATAATAAAAGCACGACATACAAGCACAGTAATTCACTGTATTCGCCAAAATAATCACAATATTTACAAAACCTTAGCTAAATAAATCTGCGATTACTGTTCTACCGTCATTATGCTTTGGGGAAAGATCATGACAAAATTTAAAACTATCATTGGGGCTGGCTGCCTCTTAAGCTGTCTCAGCTTCATTGCCTGTGGCGACAACGACCAATCGACAACAGATTCGACGACTCAAGAAGAGGAAGTAGACTCACCGACTGTCATCTCGAATCCACCACGTTTGAAAGCCAATGCACAAGGTGAGCATGAACTGCTGATTGCCTATAAACACCAAGCCTTATACGACCCTGAAACGGGTGAAAATGACCTATTACAGGTCAGAGGCTATCTGACTAAACCTGAACTCTGGAACTCGAAAAATAGCGATGGCAGTGTTTCGGATGTGTTGGTTGGCCCACAAATTCGTGCGAAACAAGGTGACAATTTAAAAATTCATCTGGTCAATCACCTCCCTGTTGAATCGACGGAGACCTGTCCAAGTCCAGTGACCAATATTAACCAAGGGAACTGTTTTAACACCACAAATTTACATACACATGGTCTTTGGGTTAGCCCGCAAGGAAATAGTGACAACGTATTTTTGAGCTTAAAACCTCAGCAAGATTTTCATTACGAATTTAAGATCGAACCGAATCATCCTGCGGGAACATTTTGGTATCACTCACATGTGCATGGTTCAACCGCGATTCAGGTCTCAAGTGGCATGGCTGGCCCTTTGATTATTGAGGGCGAGCGGAAACCTGTCATTCGTCAGGGGCAAATTCAACAGACTGGTGATTTGGACATCTTATGGAAAAATCAAAAAACCCAGCAGTATGACCATGAAAAAATCATGCTATTCCAGCAAATTCAATACAACGAAGATTGCGACAGCACGTTGAGCCAAGTAAATGGCACACCCTGCATCTATAGCTTAGAAGATTATTCAAAACTGGATATACCGACCTCTTGGGCGGATGAAAATCGTTTTACCAGTATCAATGGCAAAATGTTTGGTGAAATTAAGGTGGATCAGAACCAATACCACCGCTGGCGCATGATTCACGGCGGTATCCGTGACACCATTGGTTTGACCATCAAAGAACTGCCTGATTCTGCGCTCTTTACCGCAGAGCAAACCCTGAGCGAATGTCAAAAGTATCAAAGCAAGTCGATGTCTTCACAGTTTAAAACGCTGAAAACATTACCGTTATATACCCTTGCACAAGACGGCTTGACCATGAGGAAAATCCAAAAGCACGGGATTGAAATTTTTCAGCCGGGTTATCGCTTTGATGCCATGCTCTCCTTCCCGACCACCAATAAATACTGTGTATACGATACCAAGCTGAATCTAGAAGATGAAATTAATGCGCCTGAATCAAGTCCGTTACTTCGTCGCGCACCAGAAGAAAAACTCAATACACAGCTCCTCGGTTGGGTCAATGTGCAAGCAACTCAACTACCGCAGCAAACGCCGTTTAACTTCTTAAAAAGTCAGGCCACCCAACTAAAACTGGCACCAGAAGTGATTGCGCAGCTCGAACAGGGTGATTTATCAGCCTTTATCTCTCATGCGAGTTTAATGACTGCTGAAGTCGATGAAATGCTCAAAACGATGGCGAAGCAAATCACCAACTTTGACATTCTGTTCAATACAGATGGCAGCTTTAAATTTGGTATTCGTCATGCCGAAGAAGGTACCTTGATCAGCTTTGGCGATGCCTACCATGATGAAGACCATACCCACCATAGCTATGTCCGCAAGCTTCCAATCGGGCAAACTCAAGAGTGGGAGTTAAGCAGTAATGTTGCCAGTCATCCCTTCCATATTCATGTCAATCCATTCCAAGTCGTGAAAATATTGAATGAAAATGGTGTCGATGTCAGTGCGATCGGCAGCTCAGATAAAGATGGTGCGGGTAATATTGACTCGCAATATCATGGAATGAAAGGCGTTTGGAAAGATACGCTCTTCGTCAAACAGGGCTATAAAATCTTTGTACGCAGTAAGTACGAAAAATTTGAAGGCGACTTCGTTCTGCACTGCCATATTTTAGACCATGAAGATCAAGGCATGATGGAAACCGTGCGTATTTGTGGCGATCAATATGATTGTAATAGTGAACCGCCTTCGCATCATTCCACTATGGATATGACTGCAAGCGATATGCCTACACACAATCACTAAGACCGATCTCTGCTGTACAAAAGCCCATATCAATATGGGCTTTTTGTTTGCCTAACACTGCGGCTTGCTGCAAAATAACATGATTAATGATATCTAAAATTTATACTGAGGCTGGTCATGACAACTTCTATGGCATTCACATCTTTTTCTCTCAACGGTGTCGATGCACAAAAATTTCTACAAGGGCAAGTGACTTTGCATGTTGAACGCCTTGAAAAAAATGCAACACGTTATACCGCAATCTGCGACCTCAAAGGCCGTATTCATTTTGGTTTATGGCTCACCAAACACAGTGCTGAAAGTTTTTCTATTGTCACTACAGCAGATCAAGCCGAAGAATTTGCCAAACATATTAAAAAATATGGTGCATTTTCTAAGATGAAACTTGAAGAAACTGGTGCAGTTTTTCCTAGTTTAGTCGGTGATGAAACGACATTTGCTTCGGAACCGACGGATGTTGCAGCATGGGAAGTTCAAGCGATTCAAGCGGGTCAGGCCTATATTGACCAAGCCATTGAACATGTGTTCCAACCGCAAGAGTTACGTCTACATCAGCGTGAAGGCGTCCACTATGACAAAGGTTGTTATTTGGGTCAGGAAGTGATTGCACGTTTATGGTTTAAAGCCAAACCAAAAGCTTGGTTGCATGCAATTCAAGGCACAGGAACTGCGCCTGCACAAGGCGAACAGCTGAATAAAGGCGTACAAGTGGTCAATAGTGCGGCTGTAGAAAATGGTTATGTAGCTTTAGTTGTGGCACGCCCAGAAGCTTTAGAAGAGTTAGATGTGACAGTTTTAGCCTTGCCTGATGCATTGAATGGTGATGTGGCACGTCCGCAGTCAGCTTAAATAAATTCAGAAGATAGCTACATTTAGCTATCTTCTTTTATAACAAATCTAAGTTTTAAATTTTAAAATTCATCATGTTAATTTGACTATTTTTAAACTAAAATGCACTCCGAATTTTAACAATAAACTATATAACGATGCATCAGACACAATTTCAAGACCCAAAGCACAAGATCATTGCCCTTTATTACGGAATTTTTGCCCTTCTAGGCATGGTCATACTCGGCAATCAATTGCTTTCAATTCAGCTATCTCTACTTGTTTTGATTATTATTCTTGTACTGTATGCCCAACTCTTTTTCATGCTAATGGGCGCTATCAAATATTGGAAAAGAGATGTTCTAGGCTTGAAAATACTGTTTTGGATCAGCTTAAGCCTTGTCCCGATTATTATCACACCCTTAGTCATTTACTATCCAAAAGTAACAACTGGCTTTTTTCTCTTTATGCAAAGCTCATTTGGCTTCAGTAGCACAGGCTTCGAGTTTCATGTTGCCTACGACACCCAACTCACCCTCTTAAATACATCTTTTTGGGGAATTGGAATCAATCTTATTGAATTTTTTCTATGGTTACGCTTTAAGAATATTGCAGCAAATAATCATATTTCGATTGCCCATTTCAAGAATGAAGACTTAGAACTGAAACGCTATGATTAGCCATTTTTGACCGTATATAAACTAGAATTCTGACATCAGGTGTGACCATCTAAATCTTCTGACCATCCCTAAGCACTCAAAGCCAAAGCCTAAAAACTTTGGCTTTTTAATCACTCATTTTTTCCCTCACATAATAAATCACCCCTGCCCGATCATCTGAAAAATAAAAAGATTTTTCATCGACCTTATAAATATCAGCAGGTCGCCCATGCACCGTTTTACCGACTAAAAAGCCATCCATAAAGGTTTCAAGTTTTTGTCCTTTACGCATCATTGCAATTTGATAGCCATGGCCAATCGCCTCGTCGGTAGAGCCATGCAAAGCCACTAAAAAAGCATTTTTAATGGTGGAATCGGTATGAGGGTTATCAAAATAATCAAAACCCAATGCAGAGGAATGTGAAGGGAAATAAGTATAGGGCGATGGAACATTTTTACAGCCAGATGCACGTTTAAATTTAGGATCCGCTAATACTTTGCCCTGCCATGAATAACATGCGGGCCAGCCATAATCGACATCCCGTTTTAACGCATAAAAAGTTTCATCTGGCTTTTTACGTCCCAAATGATCAGAACCTTGATTAGTTGCAAATAGAAATCTGCCGATCCATTTTAGCCCAACAGCATTACGCAAACCTGTCGCATAAATCCGTTGCTCTGAACCATCAGGATTCATCTCGATGACGGATGCTCGCACTTTTCCTTTTTCTACACAGGCGTTACAACTCGAACCAACCGACACATAAACTTTTTCATTCCCACCAATAGCAATCGTCCGCGTCAGAAGCCAACCGCCGTATTTATAACTCAAACCATAATCGGGAAATGTCGCTAAAACTTCAGCCTTACTCGAAGGCTGAGTTTCTCCTCTACTAAATTTTTGCCGTGTCAGTTGGTGCGTTTCCGCCAAATAGAGCCAATCCTGTCCTTGAGCATCAGTATAAAACTGAACTGAATTTGGATTTCTCAAACCGGTCAGATAAGGAATGATTTTGCCAAATTTACCGGTATCAGCATTCCAATCATCCAATATATACACAGTACCTTTTTTATTATCTGTTAGATCATACATATCCGTGACAAACATTCTGCGATCAGGCGCTTGCGCAAAAAAGCGTACCCGTTTGAGACCTTCAGCAGCAGGAATGATCTCGAAATTTGCAGGCAAATTTAAAGAAAACTGCTTGCCATTTTTTAAATGGATTGGATGCGGAACAAGCTTGGGTTGTTGAGCCCAACTGGTTATTGAACAGACGAAACTAAGGATCAAGATGGCACTTATTTTTATCATATTTAAATACATCTCAATGAATCATGTATATCTGTATTCATCATAGATGCCTTGTATCTATTTTATTCAATTTATATTTTTAGAAAATATTATACTTTTGAAAATTAAGGTTTTTTAAATCATATACGCTGGTGCAGTACACAACAAACAAAAATAAGGAGGAACTTTATTCCCCCTCACTTCTTCGTTTTTAAATCATGATTTTAATCAAAATCCATGAAACAGCTTATTCATGTCTTTGCATACATATTCTTTAAAATGATAGGCGCGCGCATGTTTGGCATCAAATTTAGCTTCCAAATCGCCTTTTTTGAAAATATAAACCCGATCCTCTTTACTGACTAAAAACTCTGCGCCCAGTTTCATCAAAAGCGCATCAATTTTATCTTCATCTGCAATCGATTCATCTGCATTAATTTTATCGTAATTGCGTTTAATGCCTTTAATAAACATCGCGCTGCCTCTGAGAAAATAACAATGCGCGATTAAATCAGAGTCCTGCTTTTTTGCAAAGGCTTTTAATGCAATTAAGTCATGGCATTTAACGCGCTAACGGCAATCAACTTTATTTTATAAAAACGCTTTAAATCACAATTCCTCACTTTACATTTACGTAAATCTACCTATGATGTAAAAACCGACAAAAATAACCACCAAAACACATAAATGGAATTATGTGTATGATTTACAAAAGGTTTCAAGATGAAAAAAATCCTACTTGCAAGCATTTTGGCAATGAGCACTCAATTCGCTTTTGCTGAAACTAAAACAGATGCCGTCGATCCTGAATTTGCTAAAGTGGAAGCTATGGTCAAGGCCAAAGATATGAATGGCGCCTACCAAACACTGAGCAAGCTTGCAGCAAAAGGTAATGCTCAGGCCATTTATAATTTGGGCTATCTTACTCAAACAGGTCAAGGCGTAGCGAAGGATGAGAAAAAAGCCATCCAACTCTATGAACAGGCTGCAGCCAAAGGCTACCCAGTTGCTAACTATGTTTTAGGTAAAAATTATGCAACGGGCACACTGGGCTTAAAACAAGACACCAACAAGGCCAAACAATATTTAGAACGCGCATCTTCGGCAGGGTTTGACGATGCCTCCATCGACTATGCCATTTTACTTTTTGCAGAAAATAAACCTGAGTCAGATAAATTGGCACTCAGCAAACTTGATCCACTGATTAAAAAAGGCAACTACCCTGCGATTCATGCCAAAGCACTTTATGACATCAGTGCAGGCTTTAAAGCTAAAAATGAAAAGCCTATTCAGCAAGGTCTGAATAGCATTCAAGAGTTAGCGAAAAAAGGCTATGTCCCTGCATTGATGGCAGTGGGCAATATGTTTGTAAATGGCAATATCATCCCGCAAAATTTGCCTGAAGCTAAAAAAATATTTAGTGCATTAGCCAACGAAAATATTCCGCAAGCGAAAGAATCTTTGGCAACCGTGGATAAAATGATTGCTGAACAAGCCAAAGCACCTAAAGCCAATGCGAAAAAGAGTTAATTGAGCATTAAAAAAAGCCCTGCACATGCAGGGCTTTTTCATGGGTTTAGCAAATCTTGAGCTGATCAAAATCACGCCCACCACAAACTGATTAATATGCCTGTTACGACAAAGCCCAAGATGGTACTCATCAACAAAGGCGTTAAGGTCTTTTCATTTAAGCCATAAACTTGCCCAAGCATGGCAAAAATCGTCGGCATCGGCAATGCGGCAATAATCGTCCCTGCATATAACATCTCTTGGCTGACATCGGTCAAATAGCGTAAGCCTAAATAAGTCAGTAAAGGCATAACCAAGTTGCTTGAAATCACCAAATAGAAGCTCTGAGCATTCACATACTTTAAGCTCATACCGACAACTCCCCCACCAATTGCAAACAGCGCCAATGGTGAAGCTGTTTGACCTAACATCGCCAGTACATCATTGATTTGAGGTGGCAAACGGATTTGGAAAATTGCAAATCCAATCCCTAACATTACCCCTGCAAACAATGGATTTTTTAACAGGGTCATTAAGGTATTTTTGATGATGTCGCCAATATTGGCTTTTTGCTGTGAACTTCCTAATTGCGCAAGGACCAGCACCGTTGGAATCAGTAGCACACTTTCAATAATGACGATTAGTGAGGTATAGGTCATCGCATTTTGACCGACCAATAAGCTTAGGACTGCAGTGCCAATTAAACCTGTATTAGACATGCCAGCGCCTAGTGAAAGTACCGCTGTTTGCGACATATTATTTTTAAAATGTGTCGACAATAGCCAATAGGCCATGCCATACAATAAAAATGTGACTCCGGTATAAACAAAGAAATAGCCGGGATACCAAATTTGATGCAAATCTTTAGATGCTAATGACTGAAAAAACAAAGCCGGCAGTGCAATCTTAATCACAAATGCACCAATGGTTCCGACCTGTTCTTTACTCAATAAACTGCATTTTACAGACAGATATCCCAAGGCCAAAAGAAAAAAGATTGGACCAATCACCTCAAAGACCATACGAAATATCCTGTGTAATAGACTCTTCTATCCACACCCTCAACCTGAGAGTGTAGATAGGACCGCTATAAATTTTGAAAATTAGAAAGCCGTAAATTGACTTCTTTGTGCATGCGGCTGACAGCGTAAGTACTGCGGAGAAATTTTTAGGTTTTCACCGAGTTCAGCAGCGGCATGCCATGGCCAACGCGGGTCATATTGAATTGCACGAGCAAGACCAATCGCATCTGCCAGACCATATTGTAAGATGCCTTCGGCTTGCATTGCTTCGGTAATTAAACCCACAGCAATTACGGGAACCTGAACGGCTTGCTTAATGGCTTCTGCAAAAGGCACTTGATAACTGGCTTGTAATTGAATTTTTTGCGCAACATCTAAGCCGCCACTAGAAACATGAATATAGGCTGTGCCTAGTTGTGCAAGCGCTTTTGACAAACCAACAGCAGAGTCTAGATCCCAACTCGGTGCTTCAGTATATTCCATCCAGTCGGTTGCGGAAATACGCACCCCAATTGGATAATCTTCAGGCACGGCATTTTTCATGGCTTGGAACACTTCAAGCGTCAGCCGAATGCGATTTTCCAGACTGCCGCCATATTCATCACTACGCTGATTCGACAATGGCGACATAAATTGATGCAGCAAATAACCATGTGCAGCATGTAGTTCAATTAAGTCAAAGCCTGCATCTACCGCGCGTTTTGCTGAATCGGCAAAGTCTTGAATGATCTGCTGGATTTCATCTCGGCTTAAAGCATGGGGTGCATGATCTGTGGCATTAAAGGGCAAATCACTTGCTGAAACAGTTTGCCATCCTTGAGGATGATCTGGGGGTAATTGTCCACGTCCTGCCCAAGGTTTATCTGTCGATGCCTTACGACCCGCATGTGCCAGTTGGATAGCAAATGGCATAGGGGAAAGTGATTTCACCTTGGCCAATAGTGCCTTCATCTGTGCGCGTTGCATATCATTCCAAAGGCCGAGGTCTGCATAGCTAATGCGCCCCTCTGCCTGTACAGCTGTTGCCTCGACGATACAAAGTCCAGCACCTGACAATGCATAATTCGCCCATTGTTGCTCATGCCAATAGCTTAACTCCCCTTGCTCATTGGCAGAATATTGACACATGGGTGCAATCACGATTCGATTACTCAGCCCCAATGTTCCAAACTGAATTGGTTGAAATAACAACGCCACATCACTCTCCTTTTAGAAGGCTTTGGTCACACTCAATCCTGCACTCCAATTCACCCCATCCGCGGGTTCAAAGAAGCGTCCGTTTCCATCATTGACGATCACTGAACCGACATAGTTCTCATCAAACAAATTATCTGCACGTACATAGGTTTTGACTTTCCAATCTGCTTGTTTCCACACATAACCTGCGTTGGCAGAAACCACGGTATAGCTCGACGCGGCATCACTGTTGGCATCATCGACATAGACTTTATCCATATAGCGAACATCTAGGCCGGCATTAAAGCCAATATCTGGCTGCCAATTCAGTGCGGCAAACGCTTGGTTTTTGGCGATACCCGGTATATAGGTGCCTTTGACGACATCGCTGTCAGGAATTGCAGCATCAAAAGTGGCATCGATATAACTGTAGCTTGCTTGCGCGCTTAAATCTCGCCATAGCTGTTTATTCCATGAAAGCTCAACACCTTCACGTAAGGTTTTATCGGCATTTTTATAGGTTGCACGACCATTGATACTTCCTGCAGAGACGATGTCATCTTGGGTTTTACTTTGGAATACTGCTGCAGTGAAATTCCCCCATGCATTTTGTGATTTAAGCCCAAGCTCGTAGTTATCGCTACTGGCTGGTTTTAAATCAAAATTCATGCCGTCATCTTTGGAGTAGGCCATTTCTGTAAAGGTTGGTGTTTCAAAACCTTTGGCATAACTGGCATAGGCATTCAGTTGAGGCGCAATATTCCAGCTTACTGCTGCTGAAGGTAAAACTTTGTCATAGTCAGTTTTACCGCTGTCATCCTTATTTAAACCCACGACATATTTATCGTCAGATTCATAATGAACATTGCTATATCGTAGCCCTGTATCTAAAGTCCAATTGGGTAAAAAATTCCACGAAGCTTGGACATAGGGGTCTAAATTCCACAAGGTGTTATTTTCATTTCGACGAATATTGCCTTTCTTGCCAAAATTTCCATTGGCATCAAAATTTTCATAGCCCTTACGGTCTTCATCCATATAATCAAAGGCAAGGCCTGCAGTAAAACGCGTATTCGGCAAGAGGTCTTTGCCTGTCCAGCGAATATCTGTTCCATAATAATCACGGCTAAAATCAATCACACCACCTGCATGGCGCGCATTATTTTGTGGATTTTTGGGGATGGACTGATACTGCACCACATCACGTTGCCCCATATATACCATTGCATTAAGTTCATGCTGATCATTCAATGGTTTTTTCCACGTCAACCCAGTTTGAGTTTGGCTAATTTCCTTACGTACATCATAAGTATTATTGGCATCATTAACTTGTTTCGGATTTTGACGCAATTGCTCCCGATTCAGACCTTGTGGGTCATCGGCATTGATATCCACATGATTCACAATCCAATTAACCTTGGAACCATCATCCAGATCCCAAGTCAGTTTTGCATTGCTGAGTACCTTATTTGCAGCACTATGATCACGGTAACCATCAGTTTCAAAATAAGAAGAACTGACAACATAGCTAGGCTCATTGGCCCGTTCTGAGCCACCTTGCAGCACAATATCAGCACGACTTTTATGATGACTGCCGCCCGAATAGCCGAGTTCGATAGAGTCTTTTCCAGTACCTTGCTTGGTTGTTGTTAAGATTGCCCCACCCGAAGAATTACCGTATAAAGAGGAAAATGGCCCACCCAATACCTCGATATGATTTAAGCTACTCATATCGATATTTGATGTCTGTCCCTGACCATCCGGCATGGTCGCAGGGATTCCATCAACATATAAACGGATACCACGCACACCAAATGTTGAACGTGCGCCAAAGCCTCGCATAGACAGTTGCAAGTCTTGTGCATAGTTTTCACGGTTATTCAGTTGTAGTCCGGGCACACCTTTTAAGGTTTCAGACAGATTCACACCCGTATTGTTATTATTTTCAGCCTGCTGTACCCGGTATACCGATGCCGGTGTTTTTAACCATGTGGTATTGGTTCGTGGTGCTTCAATGGTAATCTCAGGAAGTAAAACAGGTTCCGTAGAACCTGTTTCTGCATACAACTGTTGGCTAATACATGCCGTCAGGCAAAGTAAATGTGTCTTAAATGATGTGACGTTAAATTTACTTTGCATAGAGCACCTATTTTGACATTAGAATATTACCTTAGAGCTTAAACCAATTAGGAAAGCATCATCAACCCGATTTGTTGAGCCTGGGTTAATCACATATTGTAAACTTGGGCGAATCATCAACCATTTCGTAGGGTTATGGCTATAGTTCAACTCGACATTATATTCTGCGCTTGCATCAAATTTTTCAGCAGAAAGTCGATCATTGACATGCACACGGTTCACGCCCAAGCCAACCATATCGTTAGGCAAACGATCGGCCAATCCAATGTATTTCAAACCTAGCTGCTGTGAGTTATCAACTTTTGTGGTGACACGATCATGCCAAGTAAAATTGGCAAAGCTATGCAAACCACGTTTGCCTTCACCTGTAGACGTTAACTGTTGCTCAATCGCGACCCAACCACCAAAGGTACGATCTTCTGCTTCGCCCGAAATAATGTCTTTTTGATTTTTGACATTATCTGCGGTGTTGTACATCGCACCAAAGCGGTAGCTCCCCGGTAAGCCATTGACCAATGATTTTGGTGTCCAAACCAATTCTACGGGAATAGTTACGCCATCAGCATGATCTGTATCTAGACTCCAACCTTGACCTTCTGCTTTGGCATTACCATTGTCAGGGTTAAATTCGTAAACACCGACTTGTGCCGCAAGTTCTGGCGTTGCTTGGTATTTCACACGTCCACCCCATTGTGAAACTGGAGTATTCATCCACATAGAACCTTGCCATTTACCCATTTGCGCTGCACAAAATGCGGTGCTGGCAAAGTCACATGCCATCACGTTAAAGTCCATACCTAGACCTAAACGACCTGCTTTTATACTAATGCCTTGTTCTTTGAAATTCTTTTCAATCGAAAGCTCGGTTAAGCGGCTGTCTTGGTTACCACGGCCAAAATTGGCTTGTGCATTTGCCAATTGAGGAACATCCCCTTGCAAATCACGAACTGAGGTACTTTGACCTTGACGAGCAGTCATTACAGCACGCACAGTCACGCCATCCCAACCTGCGAGTTTTTCCATATCAAGCTGTGTACCTAACCACAATTGGCTGGCTACCGTTGCTGAATGTCCCGGATTACGACCGCCATCGGCAAGATAGGCAGCATCAGCAGCAATATTGGCCTCAAACTTCACACCTTGTTGTGCAAGTTCGGTACGTTTACCATCCCAATCCCCGAGCATGTACTGACCATTAGTGTCGAATGCTTCTGCGGCGTGAACATGTGTCATGGCTGCTGCAACAAATGCAGGTAGAAGAGCTAGACTGTATTTTTTCATGGTAAAACCTAAATCTGGAGAGAGTCTCTAGACAAGCCACAAGGCTTGAAATCTAATGTCACAAAAATTACATAATTTTTCACGTTCTATCTCAGCATTATTTTTATCATTCACCAAACTTTAATTTATCAATAAGTGACTTTAAATAAATCTATTGTTATGCAATATTTTTAGTGATTATTTTTCAATATCTTATATATCTATTAATTCAATTGTTTAACTTCTGATCGCTTTTTCAAACTCATTATTGTGACTTGTTGGTTTATTATTCTCACAATTAATAATCAATAACCTATTCATACATTCCCTTAGGCCGCGATGAAACTTGCATTCTGTAGGGCTAGACCCAATAGTATGCATAACTTGAATGATCCATTGCTTCGACCTTTATGCCTGAATTACCAGAAGTAGAAACCACTAAAACCAGTTTATTGCCATTATTGAATGAAAAGGTTCTCAAAGTTGAGGTTTTTCAGTCGAGCCTGCGTTGGCCTATTCCTGACGACATTCAAAAACTCGTCGGACAAAAGCTGCTTCAGCTCAGCCGTCGATCAAAATATATTTTGGCTGAATTTGAACAGGACAGTATGCTGTGGCATTTGGGCATGTCTGGCAGTTTTCGGATTTGTGAAGGTGATGAAGCATTACGAAAGCATGATCATCTGGTGATTCATTTTGAAGATATGCAATTACGCTATCACGATCCACGACGTTTTGGCTGTATTTTATGGTTAGATGCATCATCTCAAAGCAAACTGATTGACACGCTTGGCCCTGAACCGCTGAGTGATGACTTTAATGCTGAATACTTATTCCAAAAATTTAAAAATAAGCAGACCAGTATCAAAGTATCGATCATGGACAATCATATTGTGGTTGGTGTCGGCAATATCTATGCAACGGAAAGCTTATTTAACTTAGGCATACACCCTGCGCAGCCTGCATCAAGTTTGAGTTTTGAACAAGTTGAAAAAATGGTCATCGAAATCAAACGTATTTTAAAACAGGCAATTGATTTAGGCGGTTCGACGTTACGTGATTACACCAATGCGATGGGCGAAAATGGTTATTTCCAACAAACTCTGCTCGCCTACGGACGTGCCGGTGAAATGTGCATCAACTGTGAAACCATCTTGCACAATATCAAACTAGGGCAACGTGCATCGGTGTTTTGCCCAGAGTGTCAGCCTTTAAAAAAGGTTAAAATGCTGACTAAGAAAACCGTGAAAGGAAATAAAGCATGAAGTCTGCGATTGTTCGCCACATATTAGTCAAAGATAAAGAACTATGTGAGCAACTGAAAAAGAAAATCAAAGGCGGTGCGGACTTTGCCAAAATTGCAAAGCAGCATTCGACATGCCCTTCGGGTAAAAAAGGCGGTGAGCTTGGCGACATTAAAAAAGGCCAACTGGTTGGTCCAATTGATAAGGCGGTATTTACCCTACCCGAACGTGAACTGCATGGTCCGATCAAAAGCCAATTTGGCTGGCATTTATTAGAAATTAAGTTTCGGATGTAACATAGCACCCACATTGAACATGCTATAACGAGTATATCGCGAATATGTGCTTTTCATCTTAAAGCACATAATCCCAGTATTTTTTTCAATCGTTCAGAACATTGGCTGGCGGTTTTCAATCATATAATATAAATCATAGCAACCAGATAACATTGCACTAAATCAATTCTACTTAATAATAAATAAAGGACATTCCATTGGGCTATTACAACTATTTTCGTCTTGGCACTGTCGATACAACAGATTTTACAATCATTCGAGGTGAACGAAAGCATGCACTTATCCAAGCATTATATGATGATCAAGATATGAACCCTCATGGTGAAGTCCAGTTGGCACTAGATTTAGATGGGAATCGTAACGATGAATCAAAATGGTATGATGCGATACAGCAAATTAGCAAATTATCCAAAAATCACCCTTTAGTCTTATTTATATTAGGTCAACAAGCCTGCGCACCCGAATCACCTGAAGAAGCAAATGAAGTATTTACAGGCATTCGAAATGGCATTGTTTTTTCGACATCAGAACCTAAGTTTATGAAAATGACGCCTCAACAAAATTCACAATAAAAAACGGCGCTTTAAGCGCCGTTTTCACTGCTAAAGGATTAACCTTTACGTTTTAATTCATCACGAATTTCACGAAGTAATTCGATATCTTCTGGAGTCGCCTCTGGAGCTGGCTCTTCAACTTTTTGACGGCGCAATTTGTTCATCAATTTCACTAACCAGAATACGACCCATGCCAAAAGCAAGAAGTTGATTAAGATGGTTAGGAAGTTACCGTAAGCCAAAACATTAAGGCCTGCATCCTGTGCTGCTTTTAGCGTGGTTAAATTGTTTGGGTTATCGCCCAATACTAAGAACCAATTTGAATAATCAACGTCACCACCAAGGATCCAAGAAATAAAAGGCATGATAATGTCTTTTACCATTGAATCGATGATTTTACCGAAAGCACCACCAATGATGACACCGACAGCCAAGTCCATCACGTTGCCTTTTACGGCAAATTCTCTAAATTCTTGAATAATACTCATGTGATCTCCAGAAATTTTTTTCAGCTTTAATTTTGTGACGAAGTATACATTATATCTATATAACTATTTCCACCTAATTTACTTGGTTTTTATTAGATTCTAAATGCCATGTATAAAAATTCACACAAAACATTTTTGATTTTGGTAATACATTCTATTAAAAAGGATTTATCAAAATTATGCATGTCGAATTAAATGAATAAAGTCATTCAATTTTTGCATTTTTATTCAAAACGCCCATGCATAAAAAAACCGCTAACCTAAGTCAGCGGTTTTTTTGAAACTGTAAAATTAAACGTTACGGTTACGTTTACGTTCGTTTTCAGTCAACCAGCGTTTACGGATACGGATTGACTTAGGCGTTACTTCAACTAATTCGTCGTCTTCAATAAATTCAAGCGCTTGTTCAAGCGTAAATTCAATGTGCGGAACAAGAGTCAACGCATCATCAGTACCAGAAGCACGTACGTTAGTTAGCTGTTTCGCTTTAGTTGGGTTAACAGTCATGTCGTCTGAACGTGAGTTAATACCAACGATCATACCTTCATAAACTTCTAACTGAGGTTTAGCGAATAGACGGCCACGGTCTTGTAAGCTGAATAGTGCATAGCCCAAGCAAGTACCTTGAACCATAGAAATCAACACACCGTTTTGACGTTTCGCAACAGTACCTTGTTTCATTGGACCGTAGTGCGAGAAGCTTGAAGTCATGATACCTGTACCTGAAGTCATAGTTAAGAATTCAGAACGGAAACCAATCAAACCACGTGAAGGAACTGTTGCTTCAATACGGATACGGCCTTTACCGTCAACTTCCATATTGGTCATTTCACCTTTACGGTGACCCATTTGTTCCATTACAGCGCCTTGGTGCTGCTCTTCAACGTCAAACGTTACGTTTTCGTATGGCTCTTGTTTTTCACCATCAATTTCTTTGATGATTACTTGTGGACGTGATACGCCCATTTCGAAGCCTTCACGACGCATGTTTTCAATAAGAACTGAAAGGTGAAGCTCACCACGACCAGATACTTTGAAACGGTCAGGACTGTCAGTATCTTCAACACGTAATGCTACGTTGTGAATCAATTCGCGATCTAGACGTTCACGGATATTACGTGAAGTTACGAATTTACCTTCTTTACCAGCAAACGGTGAGTTGTTTACTTGGAAAGTCATCGATACTGTAGGTTCGTCTACAGAAAGTGCAGGTAAAGCTTCAACTGCTTTTGGATCACAGATTGTGTCAGAGATATGAAGTTCATCAATACCCGTTACACAAACAATGTCACCAGCAGAAGCTGATTCAACATCGATACGCTCTAAACCATGGTAACCCATGATTTTTAAGATACGACCGTTACGTGTTTTACCGTCTTTGTCGATTACAGTTACAGGAGTGTTTAATTTCACTGAACCACGTTGAATACGACCAACACCGATAACACCTACGAAGCTGTTATAGTCAAGTGAAGACACTTGCATTTGGAATGGACCGTCAACGTCAACCGCTGGTGGTTCAACGATGTCTACAATTGTTTCGAACAATGGAGTCATGTCTTCAGCAAGTTCTTCTGGAGATGGACCAGCCACACCACGAAGACCTGAAGCATATACAACTGGGAAGTCTAACTGTTCGTCAGAACCACCAAGGTTGTCGAACAAATCGAATACTTGGTCAATTACCCAGTCTGGACGAGCGTTTGGCTTGTCGACTTTGTTAATAATTACGATTGGTTTCAAACCACGTGCGAACGCTTTTTGCGTTACAAAACGAGTTTGTGGCATTGGGCCTTCTTGAGAGTCAACAAGAAGAAGTACGCAGTCAACCATTGACATTACACGTTCTACTTCACCACCGAAGTCGGCGTGTCCCGGGGTATCCACGATATTGATACGGTATTCAGTGTTAGTACGCTTGTCTAACCATTTGATTGCAGTGTTTTTTGCAAGAATGGTAATACCACGTTCACTTTCAATAGCGCCAGAATCCATTACACGTTCGATCTCGCCTGCGCGATCGCCAAGAGCACCTGATTGCTGTAAAAGTTTGTCTACAAGAGTAGTTTTACCATGGTCGACGTGCGCGATGATGGCAATGTTACGGAGAGTTTTAATATCTGACATGTGAATTCGATACGCCTAAAGTTTGAGGGCAAATTATACAGAAAAAATATAGATTTTAGTAGTGACAGTTTATTGACAATCGCATTTTTTTTGACGACTGGTACGCTTTTGGTTTTGTAAAGCTGTGTAAACAGATTAGAATAGCGCCACCTAGCCTTAATTTTCAGTGCCGCATGTCTGATTTAAACCAATCTCCCGAAGCAAAAGATCAACTCGATTTAGTCTATGGATTGAATGATCGACCAAAACCTTTTATTGCTTTTCTCGCTGCGTTCCAACATTTATTGGCCATTATTGTCCCGATTGTGACGCCGGGTTTGCTGATCTGTTTAGCACTTGGTGTATCAAAAGAAGACACCAATATGATTCTTTCGATGTCATTGGTGATCTCTGGTATCGCAACTTTTTTACAATGTAAAAAAGTCGGCCCATTTGGTGCAGGTCTCCTGATTGTACAAGGAACCAGCTTTAACTTTATTGGTCCTATTATCGGTATTGGTTCTGCGATGGTTGCAGCAGGCACACCTGTAGAAGCAGTCATGGCATCTATCTTTGGTGTAGTGATCGCGGGTTCATTCATTGAAATGGGTGTGTCACGGATCTTACCGTGGGTGAAAAAACTGATTACCCCATTGGTAACAGGTATTGTAGTGCTATTGATTGGTCTGACTTTAATTAAAGAAGGCCTGATCAGCATGGGTGGTGGTTATCAAGCCATGGGCGATAAAACATTTGCCAATGCAGACAACCTCATCATGTCATGTACCGTTTTGGCACTGATCATTTTATTGAACCGTGTGCGTATTACATGGGTAAAAAGTTCTGCCATCCTAATTGCCTTAGTCGTGGGTTACATCCTTGCAGGCTTTATGGGTCATTTAAACTTTGATGGTTTAAAAGATGCGCCACTGGTTCAAATTCCAACACCGATGCACTTTGGCTTAAGCTTCTCGTGGAGCTTGTTTATTCCAATGGCATTTATCTACCTTGTGACATCTTTAGAAGCGATTGGCGATATTACCGCGACTTCTAAGCTTTCAAATCAAGCTGTAGATGGCCCTGAATGGATGAAGCGTATTAAAGGTGGTGTATTGGTGAATGGTGCAAACTCATTCCTTGCCGGTATCTTTAACACATTCCCAAGTTCTGTATTTGCGCAAAACAACGGTGTTATTCAGTTAACAGGTGTTGCAAGCCGCTATGTAGGCATTTGGATTGCTGCCTTATTGGTTATTTTAGGCTTACTTCCTGCTGTAGCAGGTGTCATTCAGGCGGTTCCACAAGCCGTACTCGGTGGTGCTGTAATGGTCATGTTTGGTGCCGTGGCTGCCTCTGGTATTAATATCTTATCGGGCATTCATTTAGACCGCCGCGCACTATTAATCATTGCGATTTCATTGGCATTGGGTCTAGGTGTTGCACAAGTACCACAAATCCTTGAACATCTTCCTGAATTGTTCCGTAATATCTTCAGTTCAGGCGTTGCCACTGGTGGTATCGCTGCCCTTATTTTGAATATTGTTCTTCCTGAAGTGAAGAAGTAAGTTCATTTGTCAAAGAACACTGCCTAGGTTCCGCCCTAGGCAGTGTTTTTTATGATGGAGAAATCTATGGATCTCACAAGTGAAGTCGTTATACGACAGATCGATTTATTACAAGATCGCGTGCTTTTCGTAAATGCACCGACAGATGACTTACTCAGTCAATTGAATGACAATATTAAGCCATCAATTTGGTGCTGGAATTTTAATGATTTTCAGTACTTTCAAAATCAACAGTCAAACGTCCATTTTGGTGTCGATTTTCCTGAAGGTCAGTTTGATCAAGCGGTTATTTTTGTTCCGAAATCAAAAGAACTGCTAAATTATTTATTACAAAATGTCGCAAGTCATCTTGCTCAAGGTGCGTCTATTTTCCTCGTGGGTGAGAAAAAAGGCGGTGTTGAACGCGCAGCAAAACAATTACAACCCTTTGGTAAAACCCTAAAAATTGATAGTGCGCGTCACTGTCAAATGTGGCAAACCCTATTGGAAAAAACTGTCACACTCAAGCCACTGCAAGAATGGGTGCAAAAATATCCAGTAGAGACCCCAAATGGTGAGCTTACGATTTGCGCACTGCCGGGTGTATTTAGCCAGAACCGTTTAGATGTGGGTACGGCTACCTTATTGCCTTATTTATCACAGGTGACTTCGGGCAAAATTGCAGATTTTGGCTGTGGTGCGGGTGTTATCAGTGCTTATTTAGCCAAACTGAATCCTAAAAATCGTATCTTCGCCATGGATGTAGATGCCTTTGCACTGGCGTCTACACAAATGACATTTGAACAAAATTTGCTTGAACCTGAACAACTTGAGATTAAAGCGGTCACAGGAATCGAGGATGCTCCATTATTTTTACATGCCATAGTCAGCAATCCACCCTT
This sequence comes from Acinetobacter sp. YH12045, assembly GCF_013419925.1. NCBI lineage: Bacteria > Pseudomonadati > Pseudomonadota > Gammaproteobacteria > Moraxellales > Moraxellaceae > Acinetobacter > Acinetobacter sp. YH12045. The sequence goes on from NZ_VOZE01000003.1 coordinate 262,255, forward strand.
CCATCAAGGGATTCAAACCGACTACAATGCCAGTGAAAATCTATGCAAAACTTCGCGCAGACATTTGAAGTCTGGGGGTGAGCTTTGGATTGTTGCCAACCGATTCCTCAATTATCCGACTTTAATTGAGCAACATTACGGTCAATGTACAATCAAAGCCGACCAACAAGGATTTAAAGTCTTGTTTGCGAGCACGCAAAAAAATCTTAAGGAACAATGATGAGCGAAATTCAAAAACCAGCTCAACTTCAACGTAAGTTGGGTGCTCGCCATCTCAACATGATTGCAATTGGTGGATCAATTGGTACAGGTTTATTTCTAGCCTCTGGAGCAACCATTGCCAATGCAGGCCCGGGTGGCGCCCTGCTCGCATACTGCTTAATTGGTATCATGATTTACTTCTTGATGACCAGCTTAGGTGAGCTTGCAACACATAACCCAACTTCGGGTGCATTCTTTACCTACGGCACCAAATATGTCGAGAGTGGTTTCGGCTTCGCTTTGGGTTGGAACTATTGGTATAACTGGGCGATTACCGTGGCATTTGAATTGGTTGCAGTCCAATTCATTATGAAATTCTGGTTTCCAGATATTCCGGGCTTCTACTGGAGTGCGATTTTCCTCGCAATCGTCTTTGCCATTAATGCACTGACCGTAAAAGGCTTCGGTGAATCCGAATTCTTCTTCTCGCTTGTTAAAGTGCTCGCAATTGTTGCCTTTATCATTATCGGCCTGTTTATGATTGGCAAAATCATGCTGACACCGGGCGTAGAAACATTTGCCAACTGGACCAAGGGTGAAGCCCCATTTGTCGGCGGTTTATCTGCCTTGATTGGTGTGGCCATGATTGCCGGTTTCTCTTTCCAAGGGACTGAAATGGTTGGTGTGGCTGCAGGTGAATCGAAAGATCCTGAAAAGACCATTCCTATTGCCATCAAGCAAATTTTCTGGCGTATCTTGTTGTTTTATATCGTGTGTATCTTCATTATCGGCACTCTCATTGCCTATGATGACCCACGTTTATTACAAGCAGCATCTACTGAAAATATTGCACTATCACCATTTACCTTACTGTATGAAAAAGCAGGTTTTGCCTTTGCTGCATCGGTGATGAATGCGGTGATCTTAACTGCGATTTTATCAGCGGGTAACTCTGGTATGTACTCCTCTACTCGTATGCTGTTTGATATGGCACGTAAAGGAAGTGCACCGAAAGTCTTTGGTCGCTTAGATGCACGTGGCGTACCGATGAATGCGCTTTATGCAACAACGGCGATTGCGGCACTGTGCTTCTTAACCACTTTTATCGGTGAACAAGCGGTATTTAACTGGTTACTGAACATGTCAGGTATGTGTGGCTTTATTGTGTGGCTCGGTATTGCAGTTTCACATTATCGCTTCCGTAAAGGCTACTTGGCTCAAGGCAATACATTAGAAGATCTTGCTTACCGTGCAAAATTCTTCCCATTTGCACCGTGGTTTGCCTTTATTTTGTGTGCCATCGTGGTCCTTGGTCAGAACTATCAAGCCGTTTTAGATGGTGAGTGGTTAGCCGTTGTTTCTACCTATATTGGTATTTTCTTATTCCTTGCCATTTGGTTCGGTTATAAGTGGAAACACAAAACCAAGTTGGTTCAATATCAAGAAATGGATGTAAAACCGATGAAAGTTGATCAAGAATAATGTGATCACTGAATAAAAAGAGCAGCATAAGAGCTGCTTTTTTTATGGCTAAAATTGTATCTCAATACATTCACGCTTTAGCAAAATATTTCGTGAGTGATGTTGAGAAATGATGTCTGATCTATCATCAACAACTGATAGGCTGACGCAATCATGTTAAGCAGCAAAATAAAAACGCCCAATGCAATGCATCAGGCATTTGTTCAAAATTAACCACCTTTTCAGGTTTGATTTTCAATACTTAAGAAGCATTTTGCTGTTGTACAAAGGAAATAAACTCCTCTTCACTCATCACAGGTACACCTAACTTTTCAGCCTTTTCTAATTTAGAACCTGCCTTTTCACCTGCAACTACACATTTGGTTTTACCCGAAACACTACCACTGACACGTGCGCCTAAGGCTTGAAGCATTTGCGTCGCTTCATCACGCCCCATGGTATTCAATGTCCCAGTAATCACCCAACTCTCGCCATTCAGCGGCTGACGACTTGGTGCAACGGGTGCATCCCAATGAATCCCAGCTGCCAACAAACGATCAACCACTTCGAGGTTATGCGGCGCTTGGAAAAAATCGACAATCCATTCAGCGGTAATATCACCAACGTCTGGCGTTTTTTTCAAGGATTCGAGATCTGCATGACGAATCGCATCAAAGGTTTGGAAGGTATTGGCGAGCATGCGTGCCGTGGTTTCACCCACGCCTCGAATGCCGAGTGCATAAATAAATGCACCTAGTGTCGTTTTCTTACTGTTTTCAATAGAATCGATGAGGTTTTGAACCGACTTCTCGCCCATTTTTTCAATGGCCAGTAATTTTTCACGATGCTTATGCAAGCTATAAATATCAGCAACATCTTTGAGCAGATCCAAATGTAAAAGAGATTCCGCCCAACGGTCGCCTAAGCCCTCAATGTCCATAGCTTTACGCGATACAAAGTGACGAATCGCCTCAATACGCTGTGCAGCACAGTACAAACCACCTGAACAACGTGCCAAGGCTTCACCTTCGGGCATCACCACTGGAGATGAGCAGACTGGGCAATATGCAGGTAACTGAACTTTTACCGTATCTACAGGACGGAATTCAGGCCATACTTTTTCCACTTTTGGAATCACATCGCCACTACGGTAGACACTGACTGTATCACCCACACGAACATCTAAACGGTGAATTTCACCAATATTATGTAGAGTGACATTGGAAACCGTTACGCCACCGACTGCAACAGGATTTAAACGTGCGACTGGGGTCAAAGTGCCTGTACGCCCCACTTGCCAATCAATATTTTCAACTGTCGTCAGCGCTGCAACTGCAGGGAATTTATATGCCGTTGCCCAGCGCGGTTCACGACTTAAAAAGCCCAGTGTTTGCTGTTGCTTCAGGCTGTTTACCTTAATCACCATGCCATCAATTTCAACACTCAGGCTTGGACGATCAATAATCATTTGCTCATACGCAGCTTGTACGTCCTGAATGCTGTCACAAATAAAGTGACGTTCACCGACAGCAAAACCAAACTGTGTCAGCCATTCTAAGCTAGCAGACATGGTGGTTTGACCATGATGTGGTTCGCACTGTGCAATGCCATAGGCATAAAAAGCCAAAGGACGTGAAGCCGCAATTGCAGGGTCGAGTTGACGTAGGCTGCCTGCTGCTGCATTTCGTGGATTGGCAAAGGTTTTTTCACCTTTGGCTTCGTTTTCAGCATTGAGCTTTTCAAAGCCTGACTTTGGCATCAGGACTTCACCACGGACTTCTAGCAGACTTGGAATATCAGTCTGTGTAGAAGTCAGTACTTTAGGTAAATTACGAATGGTTTTTACATTTTGGGTAATGTCTTCCCCAGTTTCACCATCACCCCGTGTCACACCACGGACTAAAATGCCATTTTCATACCAGAGAGAAATCGCCAGTCCATCAAATTTTAATTCGACATCATATTCAATTTTTTGATTCGGTAAGCGCTCTTCCGCACGACGGGCAAAGGCAAATAAATCTTCTGCATTAAACACATTACCCAATGACAACATGGGTACTGCATGGGTTACAGATTCAAACTTAGACAAGGCCTTTCCACCCACTTTTGTGGTTGGTGTATCAGGTTGCACTAAATCAGGATGTTGCTCTTCTAAGGTTTTTAATTGGTGAAAAAGTTGATCATATTCACTGTCCTCAATTTCTGGCGTGTCCATGACATAGTAGGCATGGTTATGTTTCGCCAATAGTTGAATCAGTTGTCGCATCTGTGCAACGACAGTGGATTGTTGTGTCATACATTCACCATAAAAAAGGGCGGTTCATGCTCCGCCCTCAAATTTCATTATCTGTTGCTATTATAGAAACCCACTCGGTGAGTTTCAATCAAAGACGTTTAGACTTCGATAGCTTGACCTTGACGATAATCAATCGCTTGATGACGCCAATGTTCACGCATCTGCGGTGTAAATTCTTGGTTATTTTGATCATACACAGTACCGTCAATTTCACGGGCAATTAGACGTGAAATGCTATCCATGGTATCAAAGGCATTTTGTACATCGCTGTGTGGCAGCGCTAAGAAGAAAGCCAAACCTTTTACTTCTTCAGTCGATAAAGTTTCAAGATCAAAACCTTGCGCAGCGCCATCATTATTCATTTGCAATACAGAGAATAATAACTTTGTACCTTCTTCATCATAGCGATGGAAACAGGCCATTTCGCCAAAGCGTAAACCGTATTTCAGTAAAACTTTTAATGCTTTTTCACCCGACAAGGCACGGCTATCTGGGAACACATTTAAGGCGATATAAGTTTCCGCAGTTGCTAAAGCACTTTCTTCATCAACAATTTTTTGTTCATGTAAATGCGCATCCAAAATACTGCTTTCTTCATCAAAATCGCTGATTTCAGCTTTTTCAATTGCGCTATTTACACTAAACTCTGGCGCTTTTTCCGCAGGAACAGCGTCAGCCTGAACGTGTGTCGCAGCAGTCGCTGCGTGATTGGCATCGGCGGCTATAGATGCAACCGTTGTAGATTCAGTTGCTTCTGTAGACAATGTACTGTCTTCTGTTGCAGTTTGAGCGTTTTCAACTGAAACGGGATCCGTCGTTGTCGCCTCAGTCTTTGCAGTAGCCTCAGCGCTCTCCTCTACTTGTTCCGTTACCGTTGCTTCTTGCGTTACATTCGCTTGAACAGCTTCAGTCGTTTCAACCGCTGTGACTTTTTCCTCAGCCAAAGTCGGCTCTACACGTTGCATGGTTTCAGGTGTATTTAACTGATTGCGTACATGGCGCGGAATAACAGGTTGCTGACTATCAGGATCAATATGTAATTCGGTGTCAAGTGATGGCGCTGCATCTGCAGGTTTACGAAACATCATTCGAATGCCCACAACCATGATAATTACAGCGATTACAATCCCAACTATAGTGGTGATTTCCATGTTATGCCTCCGCAGCTAAACCGTATTCTTTGGCTTGCTCTATATTCACAGTCACTAATTTTGAAGTTCCTGGTTCTGGCATGGTCACACCAAGTAAGTCAGTTGCCATTGTCATAGCCAGTTTATTGTGTGTAATGTAGATAAATTGCACTTGTTCTGAAAGCTCTTTTACAAGATTACAAAATCTTCCTACATTTGCATCGTCTAAAGGTGCATCGACTTCGTCTAAAACGCAAAATGGTGCAGGATTTAGGCGGAAAATCGCAAAAACCAAAGCCAATGCGGTCAGTGCCTTTTCACCACCTGACAATAATGCCAAAGAGCTATTTCGTTTACCCGGTGGTCGTGCCATCAGTTTTACACCCGATTGCCAACCATCTTCAAGGCTTAAGCTTGCTTCACCACCATTAAATACTTTCGGAAATAACGCTTGAAGTTCTGTATTGACCTTATCAAAAGTGGTCATAAACAGCTTCCGCGTTTCCTGATCAATGCTTTTCATCGCAGCTTGCAGTTGTTCAACGGTCTTTTGCAAGTCATCAATTTGGTGGCTTAAATCATCAAAGCGTTTAGAAACTTCAGTATATTCTTCTGCCGCAGCCAAGTTGACTGCACCCAATTTATCAAACTGCTGCTGTGCTTTTTCTAGTTTTTGCTGATGGGATACCACATCAATGCTTAAACCTGTCAGCATTTCGCTGTTCATTTCTTTCAGCTGTTCAGAATAATGCTGTAAATCAGACTGCGCAGATTGCCAAGCCAGACGCTTTTCTTCCAATTGCGTACGCAATTTTTCATCTTGCTGTTGATGTGAATGGCGTTGTTCCGTCAATGTCTGTTGTTTGCTCTGAACATTATTGAGTTCAAGCTGCCAGTCATTCCAGGTTTTTTGTAAACGTTCAGTGACTTGAGCCTGCTCTGAATACTGTGACTCAAGCGCAGGCAATTCTAACTGTACCGGATCGACAAATTTCTTTGCCTGCTCCATCTGTCCAATAATTTGCTGAGTTTGCGCTTTCAAAAAGACCGTGTCTTTTTCTAATAATTCAATCTGTTGTTTTGTCTGTACAGACTGACGACGCACAATTTCCAATTCTTGCTGACTGTGTAATGCCACTTGCTGAGCACTTTCCAGTGCTAGACTCAACTCTTCAACTTGGAATTGCAAGGTTTTATAATTGGGCAAAGCTTGCTCAAGCTTCATCGTCAGCGCATGCAAATCAATTTCCAAATCGTCTTTTTGCATGGCATCTTCTTCAAGCTGTGCTTCAAGTTGCTGCAATTGATCTTCTAACTGCTGCTTTTGTAAGGCAAAAGCCTGATTGGAACTTTGTACCTTCGCAATGGCAACATCAGCATTTTGAATGTCTTTTTGCCAATTTTTTAATTGGCTATGTTGCTGTTGCAGATTTTGCTGTAAAGCTTGTACGGCATTTTGCAACTCAGGCAATTGGCCTTCTAGTTGTGTCAGCTTTGGCTGCTGCGCTGCAAGTAATTCAGTCAATTCATCTAAGCGAATACGGTGGCTCAATGCACCTTGCCCTGCTTGGCTGTCCTCATCATAATCTAGACCAATCACCCAATCTGCACCGACATGATAACCATCGAGCGTGAGTATTGACTGACCTGCGGCCAGTTTAGCCTGATGGCTCAATGCCACTGTCAATGTTTCGGCAATTGCGACTTGCTGCCAGATCGAAAGTTGAGGGGCTTCAATCCACGTCGCCAAAGCTTCTAATCCAACGATTTGTGCTGCTGTGTGATGACTGCCTTTGACCTGACGTGCAATACTATCTTGAAAATTATCACTGTGTCCTAAGACTTGGGCACTCAGCCATTTAGACAAAAATTTCTCGACCAGTTGTGCATGCTGTTTACCTTGTGTGCTCAACTGCAACTTCTGCATTAAATGTTGACGCTGGCTTTGCTGCTTTGGACTGGCTTTAATCATCAATTGGTTTAGGTTTTTCTGCTCTGACAACAGCACCTGTATTTCTGACTTTAGCTGCAGCACCATATTTTTATGCTGTGCCTGCTGTTCTTGTGCAGCTGCAAGCTGTGCTTGAGTTTCGGCAATCACCTGCTCTTGTTGCGTAATTTGTTGTTCGAGCTGTTGCTTATCTTGCTGATACTGCTCCAGCTCATCTTGCTGCGCCTGATGCTGAATTTGACCTCGTTGCTGCTGCAGGGTCTCACGCTGTTGCTCAATACGACCAATATTTTTGGTCAATTGTTCACTCTGCGCCAACATCTGTAGCTTTTGCTGTTGCTGCTTTTCGACTTGCCCACGGCATTGTTCAAATTGTTGAACCGCTTGTTGATGCTGAGCTTTCAAATCGGCTAACTGCTGAGTCTGATCTTGACAACTGCTTTCTTGGCGCTGTAACTGCTCAACAAATCCATCTTGTTGTTCTTGCAGCGTTTCCAGTTGTAACTCTAATAACTGTAAACGTTCTTTGGTTTGAGCTTTTTGCTTCTCAAGCTCCACCAAACTTGCCGAATTTTGTGCAAATAAACCCTGCTTTTGCTCCAGCGTCATTTTCAACTCAGACAGTTTCTTTTCCGCCTGTTGCCATTCACTTTGTAAAGGAGTGGACTGTTGAATAAGCCGTTGAAATAAAGCACTGGTGGAAGATAAGTCATGTTCTAAGGTATTCAGCTCAGAACGAACCAGTTTGAAGGTTTCCCCGAGCTCATTCATCTGAAGCGTGTATTCTTGCTGTAAACGTTTACTTTGCTCACATTGGAAAGACAGCACTTCGATCTTAATAGTACGAATTTGGGTTTCTAATTCTTTATATTGCACCGCCGTTTCAGACTGACGCTTTAAGGTTTTCAACTGAGACTTCAGTTCTGATGCAATGTCTTCGAGACGTTCTAAATTTTGAGTGGTGTGTTCTAGATGCTGTAAAGTTTCACGACGACGAGCTTGATAGCGAGAAACCCCAGCTGCTTCTTCAATATACACACGCATTTCTTCAGGTTTGGCATCGACCAAACGGTTGATCATGCCCTGTTCAATAATCGCATACGAACGTGGACCTAAACCGGTACCTAAGAAAATATCGGTAATATCACGACGGCGGCATTTGGTGCCGTTGAGGAAATATTCGGATTTACCATCACGATTGACCTGACGACGAACTGCCAGTTCAGTATAGGCATTATAAGCGCCACCTAGCTTGCCATAGGTATTATCAAAACGCAGTTCAACACTCGCCATCCCGACTGGTTTACGCTTTGCCGTTCCGGTAAAAATAACATCTTGCATGGTGCCACCACGCAATTGACGGGCACTGGACTCCCCCATAACCCAGCGAATGGCATCAATCACATTGGATTTACCACAGCCGTTCGGTCCAACAACCGCACTACGGTTGCCTTCAAATTTTAGAGTTGTGCTATCGGCAAAAGATTTGAAGCCGGAAAGTTTTAAACTGCTTAAACGCATAATGTCCTGATCAGCGGCGTGAACGTCTCGCCCACGCTAATTCGATTTGTTTCATCCGTGTTAGTGATTCCAACACAAGGTTGCGTAAGTGTCGACAAAAATCTTCCATAAATAAAGTGGCTTGATGTGATTTTCTGATTAAAACTGCATCAGTCACTAATTTAAACAAATCAAAAGATTCTTGTAATTCACGTCGTGAAATATTCAGTGTCAGGAAATAACTACGTCTGAGTGATGGCAACAATTCTTGGTAATAACGCATCAGGTAAGTATTTCCCACCATTTCATGCTGACGAGCCATGCCCTGAAAAATCAGATCATAAAACTTTTCGGTATTGCCTTGGCGAGTTTCCACGTCTAATTGTTCAAGTAATAACTGAATACGCTCAGCTTCATGGCTGCGCCACGTTTCCGCCATACGATGCACAATTTGGCCCAACAATAATGCTGCAATATCAAATAATGAGCGCACTTGTAAAGCCGACATTTCAGAGACTAAGGCGCCACGTCGCGGGTAGATTTCAATGAGTTGGGTCCGTTCTAAAATCAATAAAGCTTCACGAACAGAGCCACGGCTCACATCCAATTCGGCCGCAATTCTAAGTTCCTGAATACGCTCGCCTTCGACCAACTCACCGCGAATGATTTGTTCACCGATGTGTTTGGCAATTTGTTCTGACAAACTGTCCGCTTCTTGTTGTTGCATACTGTTCCTATCTTTTTTTTATAAGATGCAATGTTCAGATTTACACTCAATCTATTTGCATTAGAAACGATAAGCAACCTAATTGAACATGACATTGTCTGACAATCTTGTGTCAACAAAGCCAATTTTTTCAGTCAAAACGGACAATCATGCGCCAAAGGCTTGCATACCTTGGTAAATAAAATAGCAGCCGACTGTTGTTAATAAACATGCAAAACAACGCTTTAGCATAAATGGCGACAACATATGAGCCACTTTCGCACCCAATTTCGCAGTAATGAAGCTCATTACACTAATCCCGATAAATGCATAAATATGGATATAACCAATGGTATTGGGAACCACGATATCGGCTTGATGACCAAACCACATAAAGCCGAGGGCCCCAGCAATCGCAATTGGTAAACCACATGCAGCAGACGTTGCGACTGCTTTTTGCATAATGACGCCGTTTTTATTCAAATACGGGACGGTTAAGCTGCCACCACCAATACCGAAGATCGCAGAGGCAATCCCAATACCACCGCCTGCTGCCATTTGCATGGCTTGTGAGGGTAAATGTTTATTCGGATCGACTGGTGTCGCTGCACCGCGAAACATTTTAAAGGCCACCCAGACCGCAAAAAAGCCAATTAACAGTTGCAAACCCTGCCCTGAGAGATAATCAGCAATACCTGCACCGAGAAATGAACCGATCACCAAACCTGGTGCCAAATTCCGAAAGACATTCCACAGCACTGCACCTTTTTTATGATGCGCCGAAACCGAGCTGAGTGAAGTCACAATAATCGTGGCCAAAGAGGTGCCCACCGCCATGTGCATAATCACACTGGGGTCATACTGAAGTTGGGTAAAGACGATGAATAAAATCGGCACAATAATCAGGCCACCGCCAACACCAAATAGCCCCGCAGCAAAACCAGCGATTGCACCAATCAGTAAATATATGATTAACTCCATCAATATTATTCCACAACTCTCAGATTCAAATGGATTTAGAGACCAGACACTTACAGCAATTGCTGAGCACAGTACCTCAACCGCCTGAAGTTTTATTACTGAAGCCCATTACTACATCGACCAATGACGATGTCCATGAGATTGCCAAAAAAGGCATTCAACATGTTTTGGTATGCAGTGAAGAGCAAACTCAGGGGCGTGGGCAACGCGATCATCAATGGGTCTCACCCGTTGGTAATATCTATTTAAGCACATTGCTGAATTTACAGACAGCAATAGATGGACGGCTTGCACTCGAAATTGCCTTAAATATCTTGCAAATGCCAAGTTTGCAAAATCTCGCATTACAAGTGAAATGGCCCAATGACCTGTATAGCCCACAAGGCAAATGGGGCGGGATCTTGATTGAGCCGATTTCGCCACATCAAGCGATTGTCGGCGTTGGGATGAACTTATTTCCGATTCCATCCGCAGGAATTGAGCAACGTGCAACCTCGTTATCTGAACTCGGACTCCCCTCACCAAACCGTTTACAGTTAATCGCTGAACTCTATGCAGCGATTCAACTTGCAGGTGAGTGGTTCGATCATAACTGCTATAACCTCGCTGCACGATTCAACCATTATGCTGCATTTATGCAACAGCCTGTTGAGCTTGAACACCTGCAAGGCAAAAGCCAAGGTCTCTTTCTCGGTATTGAAAATGATGGTTCGATCAACATCCAAACTTCGCAGCGCTTAGAAAATCATTTCCAAGGTCGCTTACGTTTAGCAGATCAATCATAAACAGGATTGCAAAGGCCTACTGATGAAAAAATTATGGCTCGATGTCGGTAATACTCGGCTGAAATACTGGATTACTGAACACGATCAAATCATAGAACATGCTGCGGAACTGCATCTACAGTCGCCTGCGGAACTTCTACTCGGTTTGATCCAGCACTTTAAAAGTTTGGACTTAGATCAGGTCGGGATTTCCTCGGTACTCGACAAGAAAAATAATGATCGGATTCAAAAAATTCTTAAATTTTTAGCCGTTCCTGTCACCATTGCCAAAGTTCATGCCGAATATGCGGGCTTGCGCTGTGCCTACGAAGATACCAGTAAATTCGGGATCGACCGTTGGCTGCAAATGCTGGCTGTGGTCAAAGACCCTACACAAAAATACTGTGTGATTAGCTGTGGAACAGCACTCACCATTGACTTAACGGATGGATTACAACATTTAGGTGGCTATATTTTGCCAAATTTATATTTGCAACGTGATTCGCTCATCCAAAACACCAAAGGCATTAAAATTCCAGATGCCATCTTTGACGAGCTGTCTCCTGGTAAAAATACCATCGACGCTGTTCATCATGGCATATTGCTCAGTTTGGTCAGCACCATTGAAAAGGTGCTTGATAAATATCCCAGTCGCTTAATTTTAACTGGGGGCGATGCTGCGCTATTTGCCAAATACCTACAGCGCTTTACGCCTGAAGTCCATAATGATCTGCTTTTAAAAGGCCTGCAAAGCTATATTGGCCAACAACCGTAGATTAAGCGCGGATCAAATACGGCTCCACAGCATCCCAGACTTCGGGCAATTCGGTACAGCCTTCAGAGTCAATAAAATGCCCCTGATGACGCGCTTCAATCACCTCTGCATCTAGGCTTTTTGCCTGAGCCAAGCTGAATTCGGGTTGCACTCGCTCATCGCCTTTTGAATAGATCACTACCCGATGCTCAACCTTCTGTTTTAGCAAGTCAAAATCTATTTTAGCCGCATCAATAAAAGGATTCACCTGCTCTAGACGTCCCAAGCGGCCATTAAAACCGGCCGCAAGCACAAGAGCTTTTATGTTCTGATGCTGCAGTTTTTGCGACAGATAATGCAGTGCAGCGATACATCCCAAACTATGGGCAATTAATATAGAGTTTTCATTTAATGCGTCAATCTGCGCATCCATTTGCTTCATCCACACATTTAAGACGGGTGTTTCGGATGGATCAAGCCGAAGCACCTTGAGGCTGACGCCCGCTTTTTTTGCCTTTTGCGCGATCCACGGAAACCAATTCTCTTCAGGGCTCGCGGTATAGCCATGCACCACAATTACTTGCGCCATTTCATGCTCCATTCCTCTTTTTGAATTCAGTCTGAAATAAAAATTAGAGATTGAGGGTAAACAATTGTGAATTTTTGCAAAACTTGACTATTTGCTAGAACACTTTCATGAGCTGATTCAAAATATCCAGCAATTCTGGAAACATTATGAAGCCGTAAAAGTCCTGTATTTTCCCTTCCGTGTTCCACCCTTGGATCACAATTGATAACTTCAGCGTGAACGGTGGCGGAACAAAAGGATCATTGCTGGACAGCATGCGCACGGCCAACGGCAAATGCTGATGCAGCATATGACGGTTCAATTAGCATTTTAAAATAAAGCTGCCTAATTCAGAAAAAATTAAAGGAATACACAAATCCAGAAATAAAAATGTCCGCTTAAATCTTGCCTTACCGCTGGCTGAAATGCGCTGTCAGACAACCCAAACTGTGCGCAATAATAATTTTATTTTCATCGAGCTTAGGTATTTGCAGGGAAATAAACTTCTAACAATCGTCAAAATCTGGTTGTACTGCATTTGCCATATCAATGCGCCAAGAATAATGTCCTACCCCTTGCTGCTTTTGTCTCAATAAGGAAACTAATACTCATTAGGGGAAGCCTGATGAGCATGAATCAGATAGATGTTTTGGCTCTCTGGCGTATAAGGTGTATTCATTATTTGATTCTTATTTTGGGTAAAGCTTTCAATTTGCAGTTAGGCAAACTTTCACCTCTGTTTTAGACCTGTCATCTACACGGTCTCAATCTCAATTTGGCATGTTTTTGTAATGATTTAGCTCAGTTCGGTATTTATCGGCTGGTGTAACTGAACGTAATTTAGCTCGACAAGATACTCCTCCTCAAAATAAAAGGATCTAAATGTAAAATTTCTCTTAAGATTTAAGTAGGAGATTCTGCAAAATCAAACCATTGATCGGAGCTTAAATCAGTAATTTTGTATATATGTGAAATTTGAACTTCTAACAAGTAACAAGATATTAATGTCTTTAAGAAATAAATTTCCAATTATAAAAATTGTTGTTCAGTTTGTTTTGGCTATATTTTTCATAGGTATGAACCTAAAAATTAAAGGAATTCTTATTCTATAGAACGTAAAAATGGCCGATTTTTTATTTCTACTTTACATAATGTACAGTATCCTGTACATTTAAGTTGTACAAAATATTGTACAAAATCATGTTTTTTTTGCAGACATCACCCAAAACAGCCAATTTGAAATTTAAGTGTCCATATAAAGTATCTATAGCAAATCTATGAGCCAATGTGCCAACCAACTAATGCTAGATCAATGAAGTGACCATATATTGTTTAAGGCTAAATATTTAATTAGGAAATGCAAGACATGCAAGTATTTACATACACTGATGCACGCCAGAATTTAAAATCCGTTTTAGATACTGTAATTGAAGATGCAGATGTAGCTATTATTACTCGCAAAGAGGGTCAACATGCCGTTGTGATGGGTCAAGACTATTACAACAGTGTAATGGAGACATTGCACTTAATGTCTTCTCCAAAGAATGCAGCACACCTTGCAAACTCAATTGCAGAGTTCCGTGCATCTAAAGCAATCGAAAGAGAACTTTTAGATGAAAAGGAAGACTAGCTTTACCCCTTCAGCTTGGGATGATTATGTATATTGGCAAAGCCAAGATAAAAAGACTCTCAAGCGAATCAATAACCTTATAAAGGAATGTCAACGTACACCCTTTGAAGGTATTGGAAAACCCGAAGCTTTACTCGGTGATTTATCGGGATTCTGGAGCAGAAGGATAGATGAACAGCATAGGCTAGTTTATGCAGTAACAGACGCAGAGATAACGATAATTGCTTGTCGCTATCACTACGAATGAACCAAAGCCCCCTACTTATATAGGGGCTTTTTTATTTTATTTATAAAAAGTCTGATCAACAATGTAATAAAAATGAAGACACTAAAAACTATATATATGTTTCCAAAGAATAGATATGATCTAAAACCTTCATAAATAAATCTGGCCATTGGCTCTTGCTCTATATACCCAATATAAGCATAACTAAAAAAGTAACTTAGAATAAAAGAGTAAAGACCAGTAAAGGCAAAAAAAGCCAAAACTTTATTAATCTTATCCTTAATAAAAAAGATAGAATTCAAGCTTAAAGAAATTATTAAAATTTAATAAATACAAGAATATACTGTAATCCAGCAATCATAACTTTCCATCTAACTACCTAAGTGTTTTATATGTAGCCCTTTACTAAAATAGAGTAGGAGCTTTTTTTGTAGTGGTCAACAAATCCTTTATTTCATCACTTGCTATCAAATGCACTCTACCACTTTGCTTGAGCGCACGGTTTCATCAAATTACAGCCATAAAAAAAGGCGCTGAATGCGCCCTTTTTTAAGTCCAAATTACTTCGGATCTTTGCTGCCGAACAATGGTCCCATGCCACCGCCACCAAATTGCTTTTGCATATTGCCCAATGATTTCATCATTTTTGCCATACCCGTTGGGTTGGCAAATTTCTTCATCATTTTCGCCATTTGCGCATGTTGTTTGATGAGTTTGTTCACTTCTGCAACATCCATACCACAGCCTGCTGCAATACGTTTTTTACGGCTTGGATTCATCAAGTCTGGGTTACGACGTTCTTTAATGGTCATCGATTGAATAATCGCTTCCATTTTCTTCACTTGCTTTTCAGGATTTGCTTGTGCAATTGCATCTTGAATCCCTGAGTTGCTCATGCCTGGAAGTTTATCCAAGAAGCCCATCATGCCGCCCATTTTGTTCATTTGTTCAAACTGCATCAGCATATCTTCAAAGTTGAAGCTACCGCCTTTTTGCAGTTTTTTCGCCATTTTTTCGGCTTTTTCTTTGTCGATTTTACGTTCAACTTCTTCGACCAAAGAAAGTACGTCACCCATACCCAAAATACGCTGTGCGATACGTTCAGGATGGAATGGCTCTAGGGCATCGAGTTTTTCACCCATACCCAAGAATTTAATTGGCTTGCCAGTAATGGCACGAACAGAAAGTGCCGCACCACCACGTGCATCGCCATCTGTTTTTGTCAGGATCACACCCGTCAAAGGCAAGGCATCGTTAAAGGCCTTTGCAGTATTCGCCGCATCCTGACCAGTCATGGCATCAACCACGAACAATGTTTCAGTTGGCTTGATGGCAGCATGAAGCTCTTTAATTTCGTCCATCATTTCATCATCGACATGCAGACGACCTGCAGTATCGACAATCAGGACATCAGCAAACTGGATTTTTGCCTGTTCAATCGCACGGTTAGCAATATCAATTGGACGTTCATTGGCATTCGATTCAAAGAAAATCGCGCCGACTTCACCCGCAACGGTTTGCAGCTGTTTAATCGCTGCTGGACGATAAACGTCGGCAGATACCATGGCTACTTTTTTCTTTTGACGTTCTTGTAAGAAACGTGCAAGTTTTGCCGCAGTGGTTGTTTTACCCGCACCTTGCAAACCTGCAAGAAGCACAACAACTGGTGGTTTTGCCGCTAGGTCTAGGCTTTCATTCGCCTCACCCATCATTTTGGTCAATTCGTCATGAACGATTTTGACGAAAGCCTGCCCCGGTGATAACTGAGTCATCACTTCTTGGCCCAATGCTTCTTCCTTAACTTTCGCGATGAATTCACGAGTTACAGGTAACGCAACATCGGCTTCAAGAAGTGCCATACGTACTTCGCGTAACGTATCTTTAATATTGTCTTCGGTTAGCTGCCCTGAGCCAGTAACATTTCTTAAACTCTGCGTGAGTCGTTCTGTTAAGGTATCAAACATTGCAAAATCCGCTTAAAATAGCCATGAGCAAAAAATTGTTTCTTAAAATAGAAAATTTATGCATAGAATGCTATAGGATACTTTAGTTCTTGCAGAATTTATATAAATGAATATTCAACATCCTGAAAAAGGTTTGACATGATCAGTCTCCCCTTGGTTTACACGATCCTAGCATTAATCGCTTATACCACGTCTTTTTGGTATTTATTCAGCCATTTAATGTCTAAACGTGCGCCGAACCATTGGTTTATTGGTGTTGTACTTGGTTTAGGCATGTTATTGCATGCAGGTGTTTTATATAACGACATGTTGACGCCTATGGGGGTGAACTATGACGTGTTCAACCTGATGTCATTTACTTCAGGTCTCATGCTATTACTCAGTGTGTTATTTAGTACCTATCGACCTGTGCTTGCAATGAACCTGTTGGGCATTCCTGTGGCAGCGACAGGATTGATTTTGGGCTTTGCATTTAGTCGACAAAATCAATTTATAGAACAACATTCACTGGGTTTAGACATCCATATTATTTTGTCACTTTCCGCATATGCCGTCCTGCTGATGGCAACAATTCAAGCGGTTATTTTGCGTTTACAAGACCGTGAACTAAAAAACAAGCAGAAAAAGCGTGTATGGGTGAGCCTGCTTCCATCCTTCCAAGCCATGGAATCTTTGCTATTTGATTTATTGATTGCTGGATTTGCACTACTGACCGTGGCGCTTGGGTTTGGTTTCTTCACCATCGATAACTTCTTTGCACAGCATTTGGCACATAAAACAGCCTTTAGCATTATTTCATGGTTCGTCTATGGAGCTTTGCTTATTGGACACTATCGATTTGGCTGGCGTGGTCAAAAAGCTATTCGCTTTACCATTATTGGTTTTTGTCTTTTGGCAGTCGGCTTTATTGGATCTAAGTTTATTTTAGAAATGGTTTTGGGCCGCTAAGTCGACGATGAAACGATTTTAAGTTTTATTAAGAAGAGAGCTACGGCTCTCTTTTTTTATATCTTGATTATTCACATAAAAACAACAGGCATAAAAAAAGCGCTATACAGCGCTTTTTTTTTCATTACGTCTAAATTATAGAGCAACGATGTTTACAGCATTCGGGCCTTTTTGACCTTGAGCGATGCTGAAAGAAACCTTTTGGCCTTCTTGCAAAGTTTTGAAGCCAGAACCAGTGATTTCGCTGAAGTGAGCAAAAACGTCAGGACCGTTGTCTTGTGCAATAAAACCGAAACCTTTAGTTTCGTTGAACCATTTAACTGTACCAGTAACTGTATTAGACATAATAATACCTATTAATTTGTTGATTTAGCCATTGGATGATGACTGACTATAACTTGGAAAATAATAAAGAATTGAACTTCATTTCTGTAAAAAACGAAGGATTATGACTAACACTGCGATACTTAAAGAAAATTTACGAAACAATACTTTTTTTCTAGTTGCAGCCATCATACATGAAATCTTAAAAGATTCAAGCACAGTATATGTTGTTGATTCCATTAAAAAACAACAGTATAAGCCATCTTCTTATTATTACTATCCATATGTATTTACTCATTTTATTGTTAAAGTTTTATGTCAGTCAATACTTTACGACTTTGGTCCTAATTTCACCAAATAGTTACATAAAATCTTGTCATTTCGTATTCCGCGTCACCTTAAGCACAAAACCTAGACATCCCTTTCAAAACCACGTATAACTCCGTTTTTCAATTTTTGGCTGTGTGACCGTGAAACTTGTTCTTGCGCCGATGGAAGGCTTAACCGACCCAATTATGCGAGATGTGTTGACGCATGTGGGGAGTTTTGACTGGTGTGTAACCGAGTTTATCCGTGTCACGGACTCTGTCCTGCCCGATCATATTTATCATAGCTATTGTCCTGAACTAAACAATGAAGGTAAAACTGCAGCAGGAACACCGGTTCATGTGCAGTTCTTAGGTAACAATCCCACTATGCTCGCGGCAAATGCTGTACGCGCGGTAGAACTTGGTGCCCCTGCGATTGATATGAACTTTGGTTGTCCTGCAAAAACCGTCAACCGCCACCGTGGTGGTTCAGTTCTGCTAGATGAACCTGAAGTGGTGTATGAGTTAGTCAAAGCTGTGCGTGATGCTGTTCCGAGTCATATTCCTGTATCAGCAAAAATGCGTTTGGGTTATATGGACCGTAACTTCACTATGGAAAATGCGCATGCCATCGAAGATGCTGGAGCTGCATGGGTTACAGTCCATGCGCGAACCAAAGCCGATGGTTATACCCCGCCTGCCTTTTGGGATCAGTTGCAACCCATTCGTAAAGCATTGAAAATCAATGTGATTGCCAACGGTGAAATTTGGAATAATGCCGATGCCAAACAGTGCCAACTCGAATCCAGTTGTGAAGACCTAATGATTGGTCGTGCTGCGGTGACCACTCCTGACATTACACAGTGTATCCGTCGTAATACCGATGAGCCGCTGATTACATGGCATGAACTACTTGGATTACAAATTCGTTTCTTAAACGGCTCGTATAAAAAAGAAATGAATATGGTCGGTCGTTATAAACAATGGCTCGGTATGATGTCGAAACATTACCCAGAAGCCAAAGTCCTTTGGGATGAAGTAAAACGTGTCAAACCACTCGATGAAATCGTGCAAAAACTCAAAGCCGGTATTTGAGTTTTAAAACACATCGCCCAATGTTAAAACGAAAAAGTGTGAAAACACCTATCTAAGCGTAGCCGCAGAGCCTTTGATTATACCTACAGTGTTCAAAGGCTTTGTTGTTTGGCAAACTCTAAAATTGCGTCGATCTCATCTGCCAAGAACTCTTTAGGATGTTCCGAAGTCGGGTTCATCACCAAGCTTGCGCCTTTGGTAATGGCAAATAATTTTTCAGCACTGATCATGACAAACTCTGCATCTGCACCAACATCCTGTTGAAGCATCGCAAGACTCAGAAAAAATGGAATGGCTTGTTCGCCCTGTTCCGTTTCCATCAATTGAAAATGTAAATGCTGCTCTGTATCACGCTCACCCAAACAATATACTTGGCTGGCTAAAAGTTGCTGATAAAAGTCTTGGTATTGCTCAGGATGATCTAAAGTCGATTCATAAAGATGTTGAAGCGTGTCGTTCATTGTTATTGTCCGTCTATTTTTATCAGTCAGATACTGTTCACAATCCACAGCATACAGGAAGTTTATGAATTATGCCGTTGATTTAAATCTTCAACGTGCTGTCGATTTGTTTTCCACGATTTTTCTAAAATTTCTTTTTCTAAACGCAACTGTATTCGTTTAAGTTTCATTTCAGAAATCACGGGTTGCTGAAAGGTTTGAACATAGTCCACCCAAGCTGTACCCCGAAATACATTCGACGGCATCTCTGTTTTAAACACTGCTTCAGGCATAAAAACAATCACAGAATGCATATTGTCTTTATCCACAATATCGCTCAACACCTGTTCTAACACTTTCATATGTTTATAATTTTGGTGAATTGGATTTTGAAATTTAAAACTTTTTTTATAAATTTTTTGCGTCCAATGTTTTTGTCTATCGCTCCCAAAAATCCAGCCCTTATAGTTTTTAGTTTCAATCACAAACACACCAAATGGGCTTAACAGAAGATGATCAATTTGAGTTGTAGCTCCTTCGCCATCTGGTAAGGTCAAATCATTTAACAATATATAATGGTCTTTCAAATAAAGTTTGACATGAACGGCGACAGCAAACTCCCCCATTTTCCCCTTTAAATAAGGTTTAAATGCTTTGATTGCCCCCACAATCAGTAACAATGGAATTAGCCACCACAACGTCGAAATGAAGGGTGCAAAGATTTGAGAAATATTCATTAATTTGATTCATTATTTTAAATAATTATATTTTCTATTTTATTGTAATTTCTCAATTTTTAACAATATTTCTTTATTTTCTAGACCACCCGCAAAACCCACTAATTTTCCATTCGCCCCCACGACACGATGACAGGGTGCAATAATTGAAATTGGATTTTTACCATTGGCTGCACCGACAGCACGTACGGCTTTGACATTGCCGATCTGCTCTGCAATTTGTTTATAGCTGCGAGTTTCTCCAAAAGGAATCGTCAGTAAAGCTTGCCAAACTTGTTGCTGAAATGCGGTGCCTTCAAAGTCTAGCGGCAAGTCAAATTGCTGTCTTTTACCCGCAAAATATTCATTTAATTGCTGTGCGGTTTTGAGCAAAATCGGGTGTTGTAGATCTTCAACCAAAGCCGCCAATCGCACACGATTTGGGTTTTCATTTTCCCAAAGGACGGCCACCAATGCGGTTTCATGTGCAACAAGTTTTAATTGTCCAACGGGTGAATCTAAAAACTGATAAGAAAGTTGCATGACATACTCCAAGCTCAAAATCGCAGCACTTCATTATTCAGGAGGACGATAATTTCATCAAGACTAGTCCTGAAATAATCAGGACCGCAGCTAGCATGCGCATGGCATTTGCGGGCTCACCCAATACAACGATGCCGAGGATAAATGATCCCACTGCACCAATCCCTGTCCACACGGTATAGGCTGTACCCAGCGGTAAGGATTTCATTGCATAAGACAATAAAGCGAAACTTGCGATCATGAAAACAATGGTCAAAATACTTGGCGTCAGTTTGCTAAAGCCTTCAGAGACTTTCATACAATAGGCCCAAACCACCTCAAGCAATCCCGCTACAATTAATAAAACCCAAGCCATATTTTTACCCATAAAAAAAGCACAGAGGTCAATGAGCTCTGTGCTTTAGAACATATTAACTTGAAGATAATTTCATCAAGATTAGACCAGAAATGATCAGTATTGCGGCTAACATCCGCATGGCAGTTGCAGGCTCACCGAGTATAAAAATACCCACGAGGAATGAGCCAATCGCACCGATTCCTGTCCAAATGGTATAAGCCGTTCCTAGAGGCAACGTTATCATGGCATAGGCCAATAAACCAAAGCTCAGGATCATAAAAAATAAAGTAACTAAACTTGGGCCAAGTTTTGTAAAGCCTTCTGAGAGCTTCATCGAATAGGCCCAAACGATTTCAAAAATACCAGCGAATACCAGAACAACCCAGGCCATAATGCCTTCCTCCATATTAGTAGAGTCAGGTCGTCCTGACGATTTTTCTTACTGGCTTTGATCAAAGATGTAAGGGAGGTCGTTCCTCCGAATATTGTCTCAGTATAGCAAATATGCTGAATTTTAGTGCAGTCTTTACATTTTTTGACCAAATTCAGGGCGTTATTCAGTTGAGTAAAACTCTAGTGCAGATGATTTGCGCCAAAACATAGCATGTCTGTTCAAAGGACAGATTCATAAATAAAAAAGGCATCACCAAAACCTGTTGATGATGCCCTCTTTATTCGGTCTATTGGCCGATTAGAACTTCAGACGAAGTCCTGCGCCATACCACCATTGTTTTTCACTTCCAGTTTCAGCTTGCCATGCCGTATGCTGATTTCCTTTTTCGTAGCTGTAAGCAACATCGATAAATGGCATTAACTTTTTATTGATTTCATAGCGTGTTTCTAGCCCTAGCCATACAGAACTGAGTCCTGTTTTTTGTGCATAAGCAGAGTCATCACTCAGCACCACATCTAGGTTCAAATATGGTTTTAAAATCAATTTTTGCGTCAGCAGCAAATCACGTTCGGTTTCTAAAGAAAAACTGACCTGTTTATCTGCACCAAGATATAAATAAGCATCGGTTTCAAAGAAATACGGTGCCAGACCATGCAGACCCACCGCAGCATCTAACTGTTCTTTGTCCGTCACTTGATGTTCATCTACCCGATAACGTGCACCAATTTGCGCATCCCAAAAGTCTGAGATCATACGGCTATACATCACTTGAGCCGCATAATCAGCGTCTTGAGATTCTGCTTTATCCGCATGTAATTTGATGAAAAGCTTATTTTCATCGGTCCCGATTCGACTCTCAATTTCGGTCTTTAAACTTCCACTGCCATCGGCATTATTGAGCCATCGATTGTCTATCTCAGTCGCTTGATAAATCTGTCCACCATGTTCACGCTTATGATCAATGGGATGCTGCGCAGAAGCAGCACGTGACGCAATAGATGATGCATTTGCATGTTCTGCATGTTCTGCATGTTCTGCATGTTCTGCATGTTCTGCATGTTCTGCATGTTCTGCATGTTCTGCATGTTCTGCAGTATGCTCCATCTTGTTCGATTCGATCATTGTTTGCATCACTTGATGCGACGAATCATGTGAGGAATGCGATTCATGTTGAAATGATATCGGCATGCTGTGATGTGCATCTTGCGCCATGGTCATTTGAGTGACCGATGCCAAACCTAAACTCAGTACTGTATATGTGCATGATTTAATGATGCGCATGAGACACCTCCTTTTTCGGCACAGATGCTGTTTTCGTATTCTCCGCGACATTTGCGACCACAAGTTTATTCATCATCCCTGCGGACATGTGATACAGCAAGTGACAATGAATCGCCCATTCCCCTAATTCATTGGCCGTTAACAGAGCCGTCACTGTTTTCCCCGGCGGCACAATCACCGTATGTTTATTTGGCATTTCAGAAGACACTTGCCCATTTTCCAATTGCATAAACATGCCATGTAAATGCATCGGATGCGCCATCATGCTGTCATTGACAAATTTCAGTCGGATTCGCTCACCATATTTCACTTTTAGTGGTTCAGCTTCGCTAAATTTTTTGCCATTCATGGTCCACATATAGCGTTCCATCGTTCCACCCAAATGAATGACTAAATCTTGCGTCGGTTCACGTGTATCAGGCTGTGGCGTTAACGCTTTTAAATCACTATATTGAAGTGCCTTATCACCGACAGGAGTAGAAGCATTGGCCCAACCCATAACCTTTGCTGAATTTTCAACTGCCTGCTTCTCCTCTTTAGACTGTGCATGCTCCATCGCTGTATGCATATCATGTTTCATGGATGAATCTATTGAGGAGTGGTTCATAGATGAATGATCCATCACACTATGATCCATATTGGCATGCGCTGAATCAGACATATTCTGTTTATGCATATCTGGATGCTGCATAGTAGTATGCGCAGTCACTGGAGAATGGTCCATGTCATGTCCCATAGCTGCATGATTATGAACTTGATTCGGCTGAATATTTGATGGATTGACAGTATGCGCGCTGTGCTCATGAGCATTCGCTTGCTGGCTTGCTGAAGTTTGGGTTGAACCTGTAGCAGTATGTCCCACGTTGCTATGGTCCATACCTGACATTGAACCATGCCCCATATCTTCCATGGTCAGCAAAGCGCGTGGCCGAGCTTTTGGCATGTGAATGCCTGAGTGCTGAGGCTGCGTTTCATCATGTAAAGTACCTATCGCAAATCCTGTCCGATCGATCGACTCAGCCTCTATCTGATAGTGCGCAGATTTAGGCTCTACGATCACATCATAGGTTTCCGCAGCACCAATTCGGAATTCATCGACATTGACCGGTTTTACCGCTTGGCCGTCTGCACTGACCACCGTCATTTTGAGCTGAGGAATACGCACATCAAAAAACGACATGGCCGCAGCATTTACAAAACGAAGTCTGACTTTTTCATTGGGCTTAAACATCCCCGTCCAGTTCTGCTGTGGTGTTTTGCCATTCACTAAAAACGTATAACCCGTGACATCAGACAAATCCGTTTTCAGCATTCGCATCTGATTCCACATCGAACGATCTTGCCAAGTGTTTTTTAAACCTGTTCGTTGAATTTGCGTCCATACATCTGAAACTGTTTCACGCTGATTTTGATAGTATTCGGCAGACTTTTTCAGATTTGCCATAATCTGAGCGCTAGATGATTCATGAAAATCCGACAGCATGACCACATAATCACGTTGTGTCTGTTCATGTGCGGCAAGTGATTGTTTACCTTTCGGATAAATCACTAAAGCGCCATACAATCCGTCTTGTTCTTGACCTTTGGAATGCGCGTGATACCAATAGGTTCCGCTTTGACGGACTTTAAATTTATAAGTAAAGCTACCATCAGGCTGAATTTCATTAAAACCATTAAAGCCGGGTACACCATCCATTAAGCCGGGCAGCAATAGACCATGCCAATGCACCGAGGTATTTTGTTTTTTGAGCTGATTATGTACATGGATGACCGCATCATCGCCTTCTTCAAACTCCAGTAAAGGCGCTGGAAACTGACCATTGACACTGATTTTCTTGACCGCTTTACCAGTCAAATTGATGGTCTTTTCATCAATATTCAGATGATATTCTTTAATGGCTGCAAACGCCCACGTTGGAGACAGCAGACATACCCCGAGCACGAGGCCTGATTTAAATAAATTAGACATGACTTAACCTTTATAAAATAACGAAAAAACGTATTTAATACTCAGGTTAAGCTTGCGGAGGTCTTAGAATTTCTTGCCAAAAGCCTTTTAAATGCTGTCCAGCAAAAATGAAACGAGGGGGTTCTGCATAGTGATGCACATGGAAGGTCTGCAATGCGACCAAGGCGCTATCGACATAAGAGGTACTGATTTGGCAATGTGCGAGTGTACAGTCCTGACAGTCTGCACTTTGTGTCGTTGAATGATGCGCCTGACCATCTTGCAGTGCAGATGGCGAATCTAAAGATTGATGACAATCCATCGTTAAAATGACTTCAGGTGTTGCTTGCTTGCCATGATGTACTGCATGCTCAGGAGCAGCTTGCCGCTGATTTTGATGGCAATTTGTCATATTTAAATGCGAAGGATCAGCATGTGCTGCATGAACTGATGCCTGATGGGCATTTGCGTTCATCATTTGTTGATGTTGAAAATTTTGCTGAGCACTGACCACACTGCTCCACCCCATGACAAACGCCATGAGCCAAGCAAAGCCAAGATGCTTACGCAAAAAATTGAACAATTTAGTATCCTAATTCAACCCAATGATGCACTGTGACAACATATCCCTATTAACACATCTTTAGAAACATCACGCGATCAGTTCAGCCGAAATCCGCATGAAACACCATGATGATATTATTTACGATTCAAATGCAATCACATGACATTTGTATCAACATGACATGCAACTCGACCGATTTATCCATCATGAACGATACATTCAGAAATATCTAAAAGCACTATCTAGTGCGATCTATGATGTGTTTTGCCAGTCGCAGCGTATCTCAATAGTTGCTAACAGCATAATTAATTGTGCAGTTATTCACAACAGTTTTAAATTTATTGCGCTGTCATAAAAATCAGCGCATATCTTCCAGTTAAAACATAAAAGTTATTTTTTAAACTGATTAATTATTTACCATAGATTAATAAACATACAGCATTTCAAACACTTTACCCCATAAAAAAAAGGACTCAATTGAGTCCTTTTTATACTTAATACGTCTAATTATTAAACCATTGATGCACAATCGTTTATAATTTACCCAAGTTATCCATATAGTTATCTACACAGATATCCATACAGTTATCCATATAGTTATCCACAAGTGAGGAATAACTTATACCCAAAGGCTTAAGCCTCTTGAGCATGCACTTTTGCCAACTCTGAACGCATGTCATCAATCACAGCTTTATAATCAGGCTTACCAAAAATCGCTGAACCTGCAACAAACATGTCTGCACCGGCTTCAGCAATGTCACGAATATTGGCTGGAGTAACACCACCATCTACTTCTAAGCGAATATCACGACCTGAAGCATCAATAATTTTTCGTGCTTGACGCAGCTTTTCCAAGGTCATTGGAATGAACTTTTGACCACCAAAACCTGGGTTCACACTCATCAACAAGACTTGGTCAACTTTATCTAAAACGTAGTCTAAATAATGCAGAGGTGTCGCAGGGTTAAACACCAAGCCCGCTTGCGCACCGCCAGATTTGATTAACTGTAAAGAGCGGTCAATATGGTCAGTCGCTTCTGGGTGGAAAGTGATGATATCTGCGCCAGCGTCTAAGAAATCACCAATCATACGGTCTACCGGTGAAACCATTAGATGCACATCAATTGGCGCCTTAATGCCGTATTTTTTCAATGCCTTACAAACGCCCGCACCAAAAGTTAAGTTCGGTACATAATGATTATCCATGACATCGAAATGAACAACATCTGCACCGGCTTCTAGAACGTTTTCAACTTCTTCACCTAAGCGCGCAAAGTCTGCTGACAAAATTGAAGGTGCTATTAAGAATGGCTTGGACATGAAAAACCTAGCTTTGAAAAGGGAGTGATTGACGCATTATAGCAAATTGTCCCCCTATTCGCTGCCCACGCCCTCAGTCGTTTTTTCGATACTGATGATTGAGATCTCTATAATAAAAAAACCTAGGATGAACTGATGTTACGCAGTAATATCAGACGCGAAATTTGATTCAAATAAAAAAACGATACGCGGTAACGTCATCCGCAATTGTTTGAGACAGCACGACTTCTCATCAAAAATGTTTTTGCAATACTTTAAATAAATAGACGCTAGAGAGCGAGTTTTGCGGTGAGGAGCATTGCTCTGCAGGATGGTTTCCTTGCGAAGCTTCGCTGCTCATTTTGCCTAATGCGAAACGTCGTTTCGTAAGAGTACCTCCAGCCGAAGGCTAATCCCTTTATTTAAGCCCTAGATGTAAGACTCCGGCGAATTGACTTAAATATCATTTTAAAAATGCAAAATTATTTTTTGCTTGCGTAACATCCGTGATTAATATGGATAAAGATCTCTGGGATAGAAACACAGCGTTGCATTTTTAGACTTAACGGGTATCTATGTACTTTGCTAAGTTAAAGGACTGACGACTCCACAATAAAATTGCATCTATGAAAAGCTCAACACACATCACCACCGCCCAAGCAGCACGTGTTGCTAAGCGCTTAGTCAATCATTGGAAACATAAATTTGAAGTCAATGAACAGATCATTGGAGAAAATACTGCATTCAAGATTCAACTGCCCTCTGCAGAGGTCAGTCTTTTACCACAAGCTGCATTTTTAGATGTGGTGATTTCAGCCCAAGATCCAAGTACAAATCTAGATCAATTGGAACATGTGGTATTAGATCATTTGATCCGCATGGGACAAGAAGAACTCAGTGCAACATGGCAACGCGAACCGTAGTCTACGTCGCCATATTGTCAAAGCCTTTCACTCAATGCTGATGGGATTGATAATTTCTAACTGCATCAATACGGGCTTTCGTCGCTGGGTGTGACTCAAAGAAGTCTGTCCAAGATCTCTGATCTTTTGCAGTTTCATCCTCTGCACCTTTCTCTTTTGCTGTTTCACCATCAGCTTCATTTTCCATACGTTGTAAGAAGTTTGCAAAATGTGCCGTTGGAATTTGATGTTTTGAAAGTTGTTTTAAGGCATATAAATCTGCTTCAGATTCAAAGTCTCGTGAGTAACTCGCACCCACCGCAGCAACCGGTAAACTGGTGAGAATATCTGAGCCATCCCCTGTAATCATCAACAAAATAATACTGATGCCTAAACCTGACAAACTTTGCTGCAAACTATGGCGTTGAACTAAATGCCCCTGTTCGTGGGCAAGCACACCTATGAGCTCATAATCATTTTTCGCTAATTTAACCAACTCATCTGTCACGATAATGGTGTTATTGGGTATCGCCAATGCATTTGCACCGATGCTGGCACCACCGCGGAATAACAACTTCGCAGGACGATTTTCAGCCACCAATTGTTGATATTCTTGCTTCAACTTGTCTTGACGTGCTTGCGGCAATTTTGTGGGTTCAGTCATATCGATAATATATTTTTCCGCCTGATCGCCCCAACTCTTTAACGCTGTCTCAGGCAGTTGATTGGCCACCACATGCGACGCCGCAGGTATGCCCCATTTAATCAATACAAAAGCAAAAGCCACCACGAAAATCACACTAAAAATGATTAAGGAGGGAGAACGCTCTAACTTCCAAATCGAATGCCAACGCGACTTTACATCGAGATTGAACCACTCTGGCAAAGGCTGATGAAACTCTAAACGAGCATCGTCCTTTAACTCGATCACCGGCTGAATATCCCCTAAAGCACCAATCAGCGTCATATCTTGATAGGTGTAATGCTGCGTTTGTTCTAGGTCTTGACCATAACGCACAATCACAGCATGTTCCCCATCTGCGCTGATTTGAGCAACAAAGGGTTTTGACACTTTCCCATCATAATAGGTTGCATTCACTACTGATGTTTTCATGTAATTCACCTGCGTTATAAGGAAATATCTAGGTCAAAAATATCGGATAATTCTTCAGCAATTGCATTGTGATCTTGCTGCATTTGATTTTGTAATTGATCAGGATCATCGACCAACATTAAATGCAAAGATTCCGTCTGATATTTATATAGTCGTACAACTGCCCATGGTGTCAGTAAACCGAGGCTAATCACTTTAGCCAACCAATTGCTCAAGACAATCCATGCATAGCGCCATTGATTACAGTCCGTATGAAACTGACTGCGGCTCAACGTGGTGTTATTCCAAGTGGTAATAAAAATACGTGCAGCTGTGAGTGGCCAAATAAACATATAGCCAATCAAATACATACCAAAAATAATGAAGACATAAGATGCGTCATTTAAACCATCTGAGCTACCAAACAATATCGCAAAGATCACTGCCAGCAATGCACCAAAACCCATAAACAGAAATAAAGGCACATACATGGCGCGCATATAATCGCCCCACGTATTATTCAGATTAAATTTCAACTGCCCCAGATACAAATGATTCAGACATTCACGTTTATATAGCCAGACCGCAACTGGTGTAAACAACCCAAGGGTAAAGACAACCACCGCAAGACATTTAACAAAGCACCAATACGCGCTTTTATTCGTCCCTGAAAAAAAGAATCGGCTATTACTAAACTTACTGTTGCGAGCACGGAAACGAATCGTAGATCGAATGAGCCAAGGAACTGCGAAAAAGATCAGGACAAAGCCCGCTAAGAAAGCTTCCCAAGAATATTTTGCAGCAAAAGAGAAACCACCATAGACCACTAGCGCAATGATGCGCCCAACTAAAATTTTTGTAGGCAAACCAGTAAAGTCAAAACGACGCTGAAATACCCAAGTATTACCGTAAAAATAACGTAAACGGCGGACCTTTGCCCAAGGCGCATAAAGTCCAAGCGTGACAATTGTCAGTAAGATATTCACGATCCAAATACCGAAATATTCAGACGCATTACCTTTAAACCTAAAATGATAATTTCGTCCCAAAACATTAGCCTGTTCTGTCTCACCAAATAGACTCGGTGGATTCATCACGGGCAGCTCTGGCGGAAGCGGCGTTTCAATTTGTGAATTTTGCATAAGTACCCTAAATTATTTTTTTTGGTATGTCGAATTTATTCATTTGCATGGCAATGCTCATCACCATGCTTTATTTATACGTATATCAAAGCAAGCTATGCCTCAATATTTTTAACCACTGACTTTAGAATTAATGAACCGCTGTTTGCAATTGGACAGCGTGAAATTGCAAATGATCGTCCATAAAACTTTGAATAAAATAATAACCATGATCATAGCCTGCATGTTCACGCAGTTCGAGTGGCTGCCCAACTTGCTCACACGCTTTCTTAAACAAAGCCGGATTTAACTGGCTATAAAATTGATCATCAATGCCTTGGTCAATCAAAATGGCTTTAAACAAAGCCCCTTTGGATTGCACTAAAGCTGTAGCATCGTGCTGAAGCCACTGCTGACGGTCTGAACCTAGATATTGACTAAAAGCTTTTTCGCCCCATGGACACTGACTCGGCGCACAAATCGGTGCAAAAGCAGAAACCGATTTAAACAGGTCAGGATGCTTCAACGCTAAAGTTAATGCACCATGACCGCCCATACTATGTCCGAATATGCCAATCGCAGCTTTTTGTACCGGAAATTCAGCCTGTACCAGCGAATACAATTCTTCAGTAAGAAAACGTTCCATTTGATAATGCTCGGCCCACGGTTGTTCCGTTGCATTAATATAAAAGCCCGCACCCTGCCCAATATCCCAATGATCGCCTTGCGCTACCTGTTCCCCACGTGGAGAAGTATCAGGGCTGATTAAAATCAGGCCGAGCTGCGCAGCTAAACGCTGAGCATGCGCTTTAATGGCAAAGGTTTCTTCAGTACAGGTTAATCCCGCCAAATAAAACAATGCAGGACACGCTTGGCCTTGCAAGGCTGCTTCTGGCAGAAAAATACCAAACTTTGTTGGGGTTTTTAGACTTGAAGAATCCAATTGATAAATGCGCTGCTCACCCGCAAAACAGGTATTTCGTTGTACTAATTCCATGATCTTTATCCTAAACTTTTTTGATCTTTTAAGGCGTAACCGTCGTAGCCGGTGCAGTAGTCGTCGGCGGGAACAATCGTTGTTCTAATTGAGGCAACATTAATGCCATGTTTTTCCCCATCGACCACTGTGGTTCAGAAGGTTCGAAACCTTGCGCTGCTTCCCATTTCGCTACAGTCGCTTTGGTTTCATTAAATGCCGCTTGAATACTGGTCTGCTCACGCATCGCCTGATCAAAGAACGCACGACCAAAATAGGTGTATTCAGCTTCATTCGAACAGCCAAAAGACTGTCGATCAGCTGCCGATGCAGTAATGATTAAAGTATTATCATTTTGCAGTGCTGGAATAAAACTGCCTGAATAACATGAAGAAATGACAATCACACGCCAACGAATTCCGGATGCATCCAAGGCTTCTTTTAACCATTTAGGATCGACTTGCGCCAAATCCAAAGGTGCATTTTCCATTTCAAAGACATTTGGTAAACCATGTGAGGTCATATATAAAAATAAGACGTCACTTTCTCGGTTCATCTGTTGACCAATACGACGCAGCGCCAACTCCATACTGGTTTTAGATGCCAGCGGAATTTCAGTGCGCGTTGCAGGGTTATTGATCAGCTCAACCGAACGCCCATAGGTGCCAAAACGTGTATCAAACTGTTCTTTAATCCGTTCAATTTCCAGTTTAAAAACATCTTGATAACTCGCACCCGCCACCCCTAAGAAGTACCAATGGGATTGGGCAAATTCACCATATTCCACTGCATCTAAGGATTTATTGAGTAAACGGCTTTGTGCATAAAATGCATCTTCAGCAAAGCTTGGAGGAACTTCTTCTACTTTCCAAATCGGCTGATCTTTGACTGAGACTTGCCACACGACCAAAGTAAATAGCGTCGCACCCATAATCAGTGCACGCTCCCACCATGGCCATTTCAGCTCACGTGAAAACACCCAAACGACAGCCAAACTTTGCCAAACAAATAGAATAATGAATAACGTTGGAATGTAGTCATACAGAAAATATGGGAGAAAATCGAGATCTCCCAAATATTGAATCAAACATTGAAACAACATGATGTGCGTATCAAGCACCAACCAAAGCAATGCAGGGACCAACATTAACCGTGGATTATTTACACGTTGTGATAGGAAAATCCCCACAATTAAAGCAATAAATGGCCACAATGCATAACTTATAAGACCTTGAGCGTTAAATTCACCAATACGCCCCGTGCTGAGCCAACTAAATAAACTATTGGCACAACCACCTAAAATCCCCCAAAACACCAATTGTAAAATCGATGGACGAACGATTTGTAAAGAACGACGAGACCCAAAAAATAACCACATCCCCGCAGTTTGGTTGCTTTTAAAATCATGCCAAAAATTGATGGAGGGTTTGAAATCAATCATAGAGTTCTAATGGTGGCCTTGGCTCGCTTAATTGCACAAATAATTTTATGCCTGATGTCGTTTTTAGCAATGCTATTTTTTAACTATATAACAAATCTTTGAACAATATTGAAGCAAATATCATTTTAAGTCACAAGATCATGTTGGAAATATGCATCAAAGCGACAAGCATCACCTTGCCACTGATGTTGTGGCTCTTGATTCGCTAAAAAAACCGCCAATCGTGGACGTTTAACCACGACACGTTTAGCAATTTTTTGTGCTAAATCCAGTAAATTATCACCTAAATCCATCTCACCATCTTCAGGTAACAGCAAATGCAATAATTGCATTTGTTTTTTGACCTGAGCTTGCTTTTTGACGGCTTGCTGGTTTTGATCTCGCTGTGGAAACATCGGATCGAGATAAACCACATCAAAGATTTGATTGGTCGTCGACAAATGTTTCAAAAAGTCTGCCGAATCTGAAAAGACCAATTCAATTCGTGCCACAACCGAACTTAAAAATGCATCTTTCTGCGCGCGTTGATGTGAGTCTTCCAATAGGGTAAATAAAATTGGATGACGTTCCACAAGGGTCACATGCGCACCCAGATGTGCCATCAATAAACTATCGTGCCCTAGCCCTGCGGTTGCATCCACAAGCTGTGGCTTTTCAGCCAAATTACACGCACGTGCAATCATCTCAGACTTTAAGGATGCTCGCTTTAAACGCCCCACTTCTGCTTTCCAATCGGGTTGCATCTTCATGCCATTGGCCGCTAACCACAAACCATCTGCGTCGACACACAAACTGAGTTCAGAGTTTAAACGTAAAAAACGCGCGTTTAATTTTTCAATCAATTCAATATTTACAGATACACCACGTGAAGAAAGCACAGCAGAATACTGCTGTGCTTTCTCATGAAACTCTTGTTCTGTGTATAAGCGGATTTCGCTTACCATAATTTCCAGCCTGTAAATGCGAACAATAAAATCAATAAACCTGAAACAATTCGATACCACGCAAAAATCATGAAATCACGTTTTGCCACATAAGCGACAAGCGCACGAATTAAAATCAATGCAGAGACAAATGAAACGATTAAACCAACGGCGATCACAGTCCAATCTTGAGTGCCTTGAAATACATCATAGCTTTGATATAAATCCAGCAAACCTGCACCGACAATAACAGGAATACCCAAAAAGAATGAAAACTCAGTGGCTGCTTTACGAGAAACACCCAAGAACATAGCACCAATAATAGTTGCGCCTGAACGTGAAGTCCCTGGAATTAAAGACAAAACTTGAATTAAACCAATCCAAATCGCATCTTTAATGGTTAAATCTTCTACTTCTTTGGCACGCACCTGCGGTGGATTTTTTTCGATCCAAATAATGATCAAACCACCGATAATCAACCCCATAGCAATCGCAATGTTATTGAACAGCAGTTCTTTCACCGTCTGACCAAACGTCAAACCAATCAACACGATTGGAATCGAAGCGAGAATTAAGCCAAAACCTAAACGGCGACCTTTTTCTTCACCAGTCACCATACCGGTTGCTGCGCCCCACAGGCGGCCCCAGTATTCATAAATCACCGCCGCAATCGCACCCATTTGAATTGCGATCACGAAAACATCACTTTTTTCTTTGGTCCAAAAGTTCATTAATTCTGAAGCCAGAATTAAATGCCCTGTACTTGAAATCGGTAAAAATTCGGTAATACCTTCAACAATACCCATGATTGCCGCTTTGAGCAGCAGTAGAAGATCCATATATAACCCTAATTATGGCTTGCCTTGTTCTGAAATTTTCTTCCAGGCGTTATCTCGTAAATATACGGGCAATGCAAGTTCAGCACTCACCCATGCTTTTCTTTGCGCCGCTTCGCGGGCAATAGTAGCAATATCTTGTGCTGTTGCACTTAAGTCTTTGTATTGTGTTTGTTCTGATTGAATGAGCTCACTACCAGAACCCACGACAGTAAATTTGATCTGTGGTGTGGCATCTGCGTAGCTTAATAATTGTTCTTCATCTACAGCCTGCATAATGCCATTGGCATCGAGTTGATAGCTTGCGATATACACTTCTTGCATGCGTGCATCAAGGACTGCAGTTATTTCAGTCAAACCATGTAGACGATGCGCCGCTTGAGCCAAAGCTTGCAAAGTCGATACTGGAACAACAGGTACGTCATTGGCCCATGCCAAGGCTTGTGTTACCGCTGCATTAATACGGACACCACTAAATGAGCCAGGCCCACGACTAAATGCAATCGCAGTTAAACCCGCTAACTCAATAGCAGTTTGATTAAGCCCTTGCTCAATCATTGGGAGAATGGTTTGTGTCTGCGCTTTTGCCCGTAAATCGAGTTGAAAATAAAGCTCTTGAGTTTCATCTACAATCGAGACGGAACACTGCTCATTGGCAGTTTCCAATGCCAGTAATTTCATGCGCAACCTTAATTAAAGTTAATCTTAAAAAACGTTGAATATGATACTCCACTCCATCGCAGTTCGCGAGATTTTCCACCTCAGACACAGCGCTTTCTGCATTTAATCCATAAAAAAGCCTCGACAAACGTCGAGGCTTTTTTGCTTGCCATGTATAGCGTTCTAAAGTTCAGCGACTTCGAGTTGAGTAAAATGTTTAAAATGAGCGGCATAGTGCATGGCACTCATTTTTAGACGTGCTTCGGCTTGTTCATCTAAAGTCTTGACGACTTTACCCGGTGAACCCATCACAACAGAATTATCCGGAATCACCTTCCCTTCTGGAATTAAAGCATTCGCACCAATGATGCAATTTTTACCAATCACAGCATGATTTAGAACCACGGCATTGATTCCAATCAGACTATTATCTCCTACGGTACATCCATGTAGCATGGCTTGATGCCCAATCGTGACATAATCACCAATGATCATTTCAATGCCCGCATCGGTATGCAGCACCGCATTTTCTTGTACATTGGTAAAATCACCCAGTTTGATACGACTGTTGTCCCCTCGAATGACGGCTCCGAACCAGACACTCACTTCTCGGCCTAATTCAACTTGCCCAATGACCGTTGCATTTTCTGCAACCCAACCATCCCAAGGTTGATGCGTGGCTTTCGGGCTATATCCTTGAAATTTGTACAACATGATCAAACATCCTATTTTGACTTTCTAAAAATGATTTATGGCTCACGGCCCAAATGAAATGAAGGAGAATTTAATAAAAAAGGCCATTCTTTTTGATAATTCAGACCATATTGAAATAAGGAAATCAGCATCCGTGCAGTCAAGCCCCATACGATTTCGTTTTCGACTCTTAAACTGGGAAAATAAAGCGATTGCTGGGCAAAACGAACTTCATACGGCGTTGGCGGTGTTTCTAAAAGCTGCCTTAATGATGCAAAAAAAATACGATCAATTTCAGTTGGTTGAGGTATTAAATTTACGTCAGGCGGGATCAATCCCACGATCGGTTTAACTAACATTCCATTCCGTGCTTTTTGCATTGGTAAATCACCCAAAAGTTGCACGTCAAATGGATTTAGAGCGGTTTCTTCTTGAGCTTCTCTTAACGCCACCACGATATTACTGGTGTCTTGGGCATCACGTTTGCCACCGGGAAAGGACACCTCACCGGCATGATTATTCATATAGAGTGAGCGGCGGGTCAATAAAATGCGTGGATTATCTTCTTGGGTAATCGCAATCAATACAGCAGCATGTGCAGGTTGAATACGCTTAGAAAAACGTAAACGTTGCTGCAATCGCTGAGTCAATAAACCCTCATCCATCCACATTACACCCTTATAATTATCTTATTTTCATCATAGCTGAATTTCGGCTAAGCTGGTTAGAAATGATGCCAAAGTTTTATTTTTAAGTTATTCTGGCGGTTCACACAATCCATGACGATGAATATGAACTTTTGCTCAAACTGCGGACAAAAAACAAAAGAAGCGATCCCGCTTGGAGATCATCAGATACGCCGTATTTGTACCGCATGTGGGTTTATTCATTATGTGAATCCTAAAGTCATTTGTGGTGCTTTAGCCGTTTGGGACAATCAAGTTTTACTTTGCCGTCGTGCGATTGAGCCTCGCTATGGGCTGTGGACATTACCCGCTGGCTATATGGAACTCTATGAGACGATGGAGCAAGGTGCAGCGCGTGAGACTCGCGAAGAGGCTGAAGCAGAAGTCAACATTGAGCAACTATATTGCATGTATAACATTCCCCGTATTGGGCAAATTTATGCCTTGTTCAAATCTGAACTAATCAATGGAGAATTTGGTGCGGGTGATGAAACCATTGAATCCCGTTTGTTTAGTGAAGAAGAAATTCCATGGGATGATTTAGCCTTTCCAAGTGTGGAAAGAACGCTGCGGCATTATTTTGCTGACCGCAAAACTGGTCAGTTTGAAATGCATCTCGAAACCCTTGGTACGCGACTCGATCACACAGGTTAATTTGCTGCTCTCAATATTAAAAAAGCCCATCACTGATGGGCTTTTTTATTTTACTCATATTTGACGATTATTTAGCCTTGATGGTGTAACACGGGGCCAATTCTAAAGAAATATCACCACCGCTTAACTTCGCTGTTTGAGCCGCAGCAGTATCATTTGGATTTTTTAAGCTATAAATATAACTAAAGCTGGCCAAACTGTTCCCCCACTTCACCACTTTATTATCCGAATCTGTCAAAGCAACGCCAGATGGACGCGTGCCTGCATTGGCATTGATCATATTGTGTAACTGCACTAAAGCACCGCCCACAACCATTGTGGTATCCGCTGAAGTTTTCACACTTGAGTTCATTCCAATCAGCGCGCCATCAAGGGTATGGAAATATGGGTCAGCTAAAATCATACGAATCGAAATGGTATTTGGATTGATATTTCCTTCAGGCGTAAATGTCCGTGTTGTCGTTCCAATACGGTATTGCTGTACACCTTTTTCATCTTTCATTAGCAGTGGATCGAGCACATCCTTTCCGCTACAGCCTTCCGTCGCGTGTGTAGACAAATCGACAATTTGGCTATCTTGACGAGTAAATACATCGTCTGGCACGCCAGATTTTATATTTGTGCGAATATCACCATTACGGTCAATCACCACACCCAATTTCACTGTTTTAATCGAAGTATCGGTAAATTTAAAGGTTAAATCTGCATACAAGGGGAAGATATAATTTTGTCCAGCAGCAACATTTTCAACAGACTTAAAGACTTTTTTGTCTAAATACGACAGCGGATAAAGCTTGTATAAATCCATCGTGCCTTTAAATTGCACTTGGTTAATATTTTGCTCCCAAAGACCTAATTTTTTCTTATCATCGGCCGTCAGAACATAATCATCTTTTTTAGCCGTTAACGTTTTATATAAACTTCCACCTGTACCGACCACCATTTTGTCGGCAAGTAGCGTCCCTTGTTTAATAATCAAAGGGCCAGAGTTGGCTTCTTCTGCATCAAAACGGAAACCCAGAATGCCAGGTTTATCAATTTGCTTGGTAAGCGGATCGATCCAATTGTCCTGTGGCGTTGCTGTTAAACGTGTTGGTCGTACCTGTGTCAAGAGCAAGACATTCACACCACCAATGGTACTCAACTGTTGATCAACTTTGCCCTTCCACTGTAAACCACTACCAAAAGTCATGCCTTGGCGGTCCGTCATTAACATGAAATGACCAAATAAATTGACTTTTGAACTATCGGTCGGCAAACATTCATTTTTGTCACAGCCGACCAGTCCATTTGAACCACTGGCATTGGTAATTACGCCATCAGTTGAAAATAACGCAAACTCAGGCTGATATACCGCAGCCGTTGAGATATTCATGAGTTTTGAAACTAAGGTAAATGCATTTTCATTGCTGACTTCGGACAGGTCTAGCCAAGGTGTAAACAGGTCATTAAATTCCGTATCTGAACTGATACTGAAATCTGCTGTCGCGACATTTCGAATGATTTGATCAATCAATACTTTATCTGCATTGTTGATATAAACCGCTTGGATATCTGTAGCTGTAACTGCGCTGTTATTTTTCAAAGCCAAGGCTTGAATAATTTTAGCCAAACGCATGGCCACTTTAACTGTTGCGTCGGTATTTGAAATCGTTGCAGCAGGTTTACCCGCGATGCCGGCAGCCAAATCCAATAAGGTCAAACGTGGGGGTGTCGTACCACTGGCTACATTTGAAATTTGTTTCAAATCTACTTTACCCAAATCAATTCGACGTGATTTTTCACCTTGAACAAAGAAAGTCACCGTATCGCCAATTTTACAGGCACCTGTCGAAACACCTTCTTTTAGATCAAATAAAGTAATGTAGGTATTTTTAACGTCGCTCGAACAATTAAAATTCAGACCTTCAATTGGATAATCTAAAACGAACTCAACACAGCCTTCGGTATTACTTTTACAGGTACCATTGGTTGTACTGGTATCATAAATTTCAGGATTCACATTTGCACTTTCACCGCCACAGCCACTGAGCGCTGCAACCAATGCCGTTAAAGCAAACGGTAATAAAATTTTATTTTTCATCCTAATTCTCTTTTTTATGTCCTTAACGGATTGCTGTTAATTTAAGTTGGCCTTGATTGGTTAATACGCGACCATCGACGTCAATTGCTGTTGCTAAAGGCGTTAAAAATAAATACTGGCTACCTTTAGGCACTTGAATCACGCCTTCAATTTTTTCATGGTAAAGATGATCCGCTTCACCTTGGTTATTTTTGAATCCACCTGCGCCTTCCATGACACATCCATTTTTGTCTAAAAATACCGCAAATGGCCAATAAAATGTAGGATTTTGTACTTTGGATGCAAATGAATGTATACGAATATTTTGTAATGGTGATTTTAGTTTTACGACTTCATAGTCAAATTCGTCAGATAATGGTGCTCGAGGCCATAAGTTAATATCTTGAGCTAAGTCGAGCTCTTTGGCTTTCTTCATTTTTTTATTCGAAAAACATTGCTGACCTAAACCTTGAATGGTGTCAGCTTGTGACACCCGATAATATGATGTGGCTAAAGTGATTGGGCCTGTATCTTCGGGTTGATTACGTTTAAATAAATTATCAATGACGGAGCGACTGACACCTTTTTCACGTTCAATGGTTTGCATCCGCGTTTGCCCCATCTTGCTATCAATAACGCCTTCGGGCATGGTGTAAAAGCGCTTTTTGCCTTCTAAGTTAAACTCTTTATCTTCAAGATATTCATTATTGACATACTTTTCACCAGCCATGGTCGAAAAGCCTTGCT
The DNA here is from genome assembly GCF_013419925.1 of Acinetobacter sp. YH12045. Classification (NCBI taxonomy): domain Bacteria; kingdom Pseudomonadati; phylum Pseudomonadota; class Gammaproteobacteria; order Moraxellales; family Moraxellaceae; genus Acinetobacter; species Acinetobacter sp. YH12045. Next base: position 301,379 of record NZ_VOZE01000003.1, read on the forward strand.
CTTGTTTTGCCTTAGCCGATTGTTTTGAAGGATTATTTTCTAAGTTTTCACCTGAAGATCGTACGGATTGATCAGTACTGACTACTTTCTCAGCAAGGATCTTTTTCTCAACGACAGGTTTATCTTTTCCAGCTAGAACTTTGGACTGATACGCTTCACGAGGTTGGGCTAGCTCTGATTGCTGTAAATTTTCTGTCCATGCGGTTGAAGGTACCACTTTTGCTGTCGTATCTGCCGCTTGTGCTGACTTTTCAGATTTGCGAACTTTATCCCCTGAGACGTCTTTAATTTTATCTACTGTGACAGCTTTAATTTCATCCCGTTTTTCCGGCTCGCGTATACTTAAATGTTGAGAATTCACCGGTCCAACAGCCTGTGCTATTGGATTCATTTGACGTGTCATCGGTGTCTTGGTTTGAGACGGACTAATGCTTACGGATGGTTGAATAATTTGTTGTACAGGTTGAGAGTCTATCGTTTTAGCAGTTGGACTTTCTTTAGGTTTCTTTGCTGGTTTTTCTTGCACTTGTACCACCATTGGGCGCCCATCTGGCCCAATAATGGTATGAAACGCCCCAGCGTTGGTATACGACACTTGCACCACAGACAGTGCAAGTAACGTTTTTATGAATAAAATCCTTTTCATTCTGTCTGCTTATCCTACCAACGAGTTCTGTAATTTAATCCTAGGATGGTGATTTTCGTATCGGTTTTTACATTCAGTCCAGCATATGGGTTTAAAAGTAAGTTATTCACACCGGTTAAGTTTGCAAGACTACTAGTATTCGCTGGAATGTTATCTTTACTGCGTAAAAAGCCGATTGATAAATCTAAATCCGTATCTGCATCAAAACGATATCCAATCCCCATACCAAAGAGCTGCGCACCATTAATTGGGACCATGGTATTTCGCTTACCATCAGGAATAGACGTACTTCGTGGTTCATAGCCTGCACGTAATTTCAAACGATCTGTTGCAGAATATTCAATACCAATACCCCAGTTCCAAGGCGATGTAAATTTCAAAGGTAAGGCCAAAGAATTATCGGTCACATTTTCAGATAATAATTTTGCAATTTTCAGCGCTGAAATTTGACGGTCGAATTCAAAACGGAATTTGTCCCAAGCACGATAATCGGTCCAGCCCACATCAAAATTGATTTGTAAATCAGGCATGACCTTATATTTGATCCCGGCCTGTACGTGCTGGGGATACTCAAAATCCATCGAAACCAAACCCGACTCCGAGTTAGGCACGGCATTTGGGAAACCTAAAATGGCAGCTAAAATTTGACCTGTTGGTGATGACATTAATCCCTTAATCATCTCCTGAGGCGCTTTTGCATTATGAATGCGATAACGGCCTTTCATGCGCATTTTCGCAGCGCTTTGGTACACCATACCAAAACTAAAATCTTCGCGTGGCTCCCACAAAACCCCTAAGTTATAACTTGGGCTCAGTGACTGCTCTAAAGCCAATTCCATCTGACCAAATTTGCCAAATGGGTTCATCCCTTCTTCGGTATTACACATCCCCAATAGCAAGATGTCGGTAATAATGTCCGAATTTTCCTTGAATGGCGTACAGACGACTTCATCAATCATCCTTAACATACCGATCAACTCATTGGGAAATCGTAGATCTGATTTCAATCCAATGGCTTGATAGGACATCCCTACACCACCACCAATCGATAACTCATCACTAACTTGATAACCCACAGTTGGCGATAGATAAGTAATACGCTCTAGAGCAACTTGTTGCCCCATGAAATTACCTGGGTTGCCATTTTCAGCACCAAAACCCGCAATCAAAGGCGCATAAACGGCTGATGCAAATGTTGCTTTAGAACCTGGTGGATTGTAGGCAATTCCCATCGTTGGCGCGGCAATGGGTTGTCCGGCACCAAAATCCACCATCTTTTTTAAGACAGGTACATATAGGGATGCATATTCAACATCACCAGAAACCTTATCTTTAAAGTCCGTACATATATCTGCCGTTACTTCAGGGCCATCATTACAGACCATTGGGTCATCAGAATAACCAAAGACGTTATAACCCGCAGGGACGGTAAATTCACGTTGAATATCAAAGTTTGCAATGATCCCCTGCATATCGGTTTGCAAACCTTCAATTTTGGTTAATGCTGCAGGGTTAAAATGCACGGCACTAATCCCCGGAGGATCAGCAGTTACTGCATTCCCTAATGCAAGTGACCGTACATCAACTGAAAGATTGGTACCCAATTGTGCAAAAGCAGCACTAGAACAGCCCGTTAAAACGATCGCACTAACAAGTGGGCTGAGTCGAATTTTACGCATACGACAGCCCTCTTAACGAAGTTTTTTTCCAAAACCTAGAATATCTAACGGGAAAGAAAGTCCTAATGACACATCTGGTGCATCTTCAGTTAAACCTAGCCCCACCGTACCATTCACAATCGTATCTGGAGATACACGTACACCTAAAGAAATTGCTAGAGTTGAACTGGTTTGGTCTGCAGGTGAATAGGATTCGCCACTGCTATACGTAAATTCTGCGCCAGTGTTGAAACTTTGTTGATATGACATGGTGAGGGAAACATCGTAGTTAAACGAGTATGCAAAACCGAATGCAAAACCACCACTAATTCCCGGTTCAAACTCTTCAATGACACGCGTACCACGACGTTGGTTTAAACCCGTTTCTTTGAAACCATAGTTAGCTGAGACAGATGCAAACAACACAACGGGGTCAATATATTTACGCGTACTCGCACCGATACCTGCCGAATAGTAACCTTTACCTGTTGCTAGATCATTTACCGCGTTGACTTCATATGGACTATCACCTGTTTTCGTAGATAAATTACCAAATAAAATCAGTGGCAAACGACCTTGCTTCAATGGGAAGGGTTCCCAACGTGCGCCTAAAGAAATATCCCCTAAACCAGCAGTTGAAGTATCTTTTAATAAATCAGTTTTCGCCACTAACGGCACAGATGCAGAGAATGTCAAATTGTCCATTACACCGTATTGCACGGTAAATGTATTGTTCATTGAGTGTGTTGCATTCTCTTGTACACGGAGTTGATAAAGTTGGCCTTGTGCCATTTCCATATCAAGTTGAGTATCACGGTAATAGGTATAATCGATATCGTAAAAAGATGATATTTCACCTTTTTTAATCAATGAATACTGACGTTCATTCGAGCTAAATACTTCCTGTAAGTTAGCTTCTTGACTCGCATCACCCTCTTGCTGTTGAAGTGCTGTCGATGCCTTTTCAGTGGCAGTAGCACTTTCTACTTGTGGTGCCTCAGCTTGTACTGGCTCTTCAACAGATTCATACTGTCCAATTTCTGGCTCGGCAGCAGCTTCTTGTGCAGTATCAGCTTGAGTTACAGCAGCAGGAGATACAGACTCTTCTACGACTGTCTCTTGTTCAACCGGATCATATTCTCCAAGGCTTGGCTCTTCAGCTGCATAGGCAACCCCCATCACCACCTGAATACTCATGGCTAGTAGTGTTTTGTTCATCCATTTACGATTCATGTTCCTTCCCACCGTTTTTATTTTTTTAATCCTGACACTTTGTTATACGCATTCATCTAATTATTTACTCTTGTAGTAAAGCCTTAGAAAGTTGTAATTCGATTTACCATAAGACTCCGACTCTTCATTCATGTTTTTATCAAGTCGTATCGTAGATGCCTTGTCTGCAATTTTTTCCATGTAAAACTGCGGATATTGAATATCAACCAATGCATAACGGTTCACGGTTGCATCTTCAACATGTCGCAAGTCTGAATCTTGCAAAGCTAATAAATTTTTACGTTGCTCAGGCGCAACGTTGATTAAGAATAATGTGTTGTTTTCCCATATTTCTTGGAATCTAACTTCATCGAAACTGATATTGCCCAGAGCTGGATCTGCAACATAAACACGCCCATCTTTATAGGCTTTAAAAACCACAAAATGTTTAAAACCAGCATATGAAATGGGAACAATCGCAGGCTGACCTTGCTTAACTAGATCTGAAAACTCACCTTTGTAGCCCCCACTGTCTAGCCCGACAGCAGCGACAAAACGTTTCATGTCTAATAAGGAGAAACTTCGACGTTCGATAATTTTTTCAGTTTCACCAAATTTCAGCAAACCATTCATGGTCTGTTGCTCAGTTAGCTGTGTCCCGACATAACCATTTAATAAAGTGGTTAAGGCCGCCGAACCACAACTGTAGTCATAGGCTTGCCGAACGATGCCTCGAAATTGATCTTCTATGGCAGGTTTAATTTTTACAGATTCACGGTGCATCCGAGTAAAGGAATCATTTCGTGAATCCAATGTTTCAGTATAGTGAACTGTTCCGACTGGCTTTTCTTTTAAATCGAAGGACTCTTTGGCAAAGTAATACATCAATGCCGAGCCTACAGCTATCTCTAACATATCTTCTAACTTTTAGTTATCGGCAATGATGTGCCTTTTTTCATTATTTTTTAGAGCTAATGCTCTACATCCATGTATTATGCAAGATACCTTTTTTTTTATAAAAAAACAGCATTTTTTTATGCTTTATTGGGTCATTCCGCACTTTTTTGTAAAAAAAAGCGCGTGATCAACACGCGCCTTATTTTTATTCTAGATTATTTACTAGAAATTGTAATTACAGAACCTTGGTTATATACACCCATAGCTGGGCTGTAGAACGTTTGTAAGCCTTGAACTTCGATATCACCGATTGAACCAGCGTCTTTACTACCTAGATGAACACCTTTCACATAGTTATCAATTGGCCCAGAGTTGCTTACCATTTGAATATAACCATTGTTTGTGCCTTCTTTACCATAAACACGAACATCTTGGTTAATGGTTAAATCAGATTTACCCGCATCAGCAACTTTGATGCTTTCAATGAAGATTTCACCTGCTTCACGTGTAGCCGTTTTAGTTGATGCATCAAGGATTCCTAGATCTTTAATTTCTAAGCCACCTGTCATAGTTGTACTCAGTTTAATCATTGCACCTTGTGGAGCAGCACCCAACTGAACATTTGCAGTCATTGGACCCGTTTTTAGAGAAAGGCCAGATAAAATTGCATTGTAGTTGTTATCATCACCGCCACGACGAATACCCGTAGTACCCGCTGTACCAGATGCAGTTACACCAATTTCACCAATTTTGATATCTAAACCAGACACATCCGCTGCGATGTTAATGAATGCACCATTTGCACCAGTACCCGCATCAGTATCGATACGTAAATCAGCTAAATTACGAGAAGCTAGAAGATAAGCACCACCGTTATCATAGTTTGCACCAATGATGATACCTTTGTTTTCTAATGCATCACCAGCAATTCCGTTACCTTGAATAACGATCGCACCAGCAGTGCTTGTACCGCCCGAACCAGCATTAACACCTGCTGTGCCTTTTGCAGCTAAACCATCGTTATCGTGAATGAAAAGCTTTTCAATTTCAATTTTAGAAATACCAATCCCGATGTTAATACCATCTTGACCAGTGGTTGAACTAAGTGCAGCATCGTCCATTGCTTGCATAGCCATAGCATTCGCACTAAATGCGATTGAAGAAACTAGAGCTAATTTAGTGAAATTTTTCATACGGTACTCTCCCAAGAGTATTTATTTTTTTTGATTTTCAACCACTCGATTTATTCAGCTGTAATATTATTTTGTGACAACTGTTAAATCTTTCCTTGAGTTGTTTGCTCGCTCGATTAAATTATATCCAAGCTGAAATTTGTTCAACTGTCGTTGGTCGCAATCTAATTCTTACCGATAAACGGTATTTGCAAACCAAATGAATTAGGAATGGTATAAAATCCATTTTAGTCTTTAAATTTAATTTCTCTGTTGATGCAAAAACCGATTTCTTTTAAAAAATTTATTCTCAAACAAAATGTTAGTGCTCAAAATATTTTGCAAGCGCTTGCACCCTTGTCACATGTGATTTTTTTAGAAGATCAAAACCAACCTGTTATTTGCTTTTTGGCAAATCAATATCAACAATTGAAGAATGATGAACTTAAAGCTTATGTCCGTACCAATTTAGATCAATATGAGGAATCTGATACTCAGCCCTTGCAAAATATTGCCTTCCAAGATTTATGTTCAAACTTAGGCAGCGGGTTTTCTGGGGGCTGGGCTGGTTTTATTAGCTATGATTATGCAGCGCAGCAACAGATTTACCTGCATGCCAAAGCGCAACCTCGCTTGTTTTTAGGACAATTTTCTAGTTTCTTAAGACTAGAAAATGATGGTTGGTATTTTTATAGTTCTGATCATTCTGCAGCTAAGATTTACGACTACATTGATCACCTAATTCAAACCGAAATCGCTCAAGATCGATTTAAATTAACGCAAAAATGTACTGCAAGATGGTCCAAGTCAGACTACACAAAAGCCTTTGATCAAGTTCAGGAATATATTAAAGCGGGCGATTGCTATCAAATTAATTTAACACAAGAATTCACAGCTCAAGCAAACGGTTCACTCTTAGATACCGCTCAAGAATTTTGGTCACTGACTGATGCACCATATTCAGGCTACTTACGTATTAATGATTTTGAAATTTTAAGTTGTTCGCCTGAACTTTTTATAGATTTTAAGCCTAAACGCAAGATTATTACTAAACCAATCAAAGGCACGATGCCTCGCTATGAAGATCCAGTTTTAGATGCGCACTCAAAACAACGATTAAAATCATCTGAAAAAGATATGGCTGAGAATGTCATGATTGTCGATTTACTGCGTAATGATTTGAGTGTTTATGCTGAAACAGGCTCTGTAAAAACACCAAAACTTTTTGATATTGAAAGCTTTAATCAGGTGCATCACATGGTCAGTGAAGTTGAGGCCGTGCTGAAAACCGATGTAAACCCTTTTGAGGTTCTGATGTCAGCACTGCCGGGCGGTTCGATTACCGGCGCGCCTAAAATTCGCGCGATGCAAATCATTGATGAACTTGAAGGTGCTCCTCGCGGCGCCTATTGCGGCTCGATGGGTTATTTTAATCACGATGGCACGGGCTCTTGGAATATTTTAATCCGCTCTATTCAAAAATACCAAGATCAGGTTTCGCTGTGGGCAGGTGGCGGAATCACCATCGCGTCTGATTGCGATGCTGAATATCAAGAATGCTTTGATAAAGTCGAAGCGATGCTGGATTTGTTAAACACGTGGTATACGGAAGATTAAACAAAAAAGCGATTCAATTGAATCGCTTTTTTATAACCCTCCCCTTGCGAAGCAGTGCTTCTCACCTTTTCGAAAGGAAGATTAGGGTAGATTTAAATTTATAGTAACTTGCAGCAATCAAGCCAAAATATCGTTTTTCAAAGTATCTACAAGGCGCTGATTTTGTTCATCTGTGCCAATGGTGATCCGCAGGAATTGATTAATCCGCGGCTTATTGAAGTAACGCACAATAATCCCGCGTTCACGCAATTCAGCAGCCAACTCACCTGCATCTTTATTTGGCAATGAGGCAAAAATAAAGTTTGCCGCAGACGGCAATACCTTAAAGCCCAGCTCAGACAGCTGACCTACAAGTTTTTCACGGCTCGCAATCACCTTGGCATTTTGCGCTTCAAAATAGGCTTGATCCTCAAATGACGCCACGGCTGCTGCAATCGCAAAACGGTCCATCGGATAAGAGTTAAAGCTATTTTTTACCGCCTCAAGCGCTGCGATTAAATGCGGCTGTGCAATCGCGAAACCGACACGCAAACCAGCAAGTGAACGCGACTTAGACGTGGTTTGACAAACTACAAGGTTTTCATATTTCGCAACCAAAGCCACAGCAGATTCCGCACCGAAATCGACATACGCTTCATCAATCACAACCACTGAATTTGGATTGGCTTGCAACACTTCCTCAATTGCAGACAAACCTAAAGCAATGCTGGTTGGTGCATTCGGATTGGTAATAATGATGCCGCCATTCGGCTGTTTATAGTCATCCACCACAATTTCAAAGGCATCATTGAGCGGTAAAATTTTAGTATTGGCCGCAATGCCAAAAAATTGGCTATAAACCGGATAAAAACTGTAGGTAATATCTGGATACAAAACCGGCAGCTCTTGCACAAAAAAGGCTTTAAAAATATGCGCCAGCACCTCATCCGAACCATTACCAACAAAGACCTGTTCAACAGGCACATGCTGCTGTTTTGCAATCGCTTGCTTTAACTCAGACGCATCTGGATCTGGATATAAACGTAAAACATCAGCAGAATTTGCTAACACTTTTTGTACAGCTTCCACCACTTTTGGCGATGGCGGATATGGGTTTTCATTGGTATTGAGTTTTAAAATATTTTGGATTTTAGGCTGTTCACCCGGTGTGTACGGTTCTAATTCACGTACATTAGGGCTCCAAAAACGCATTTGTTCAGAGGTAATATTTGGCATTTTATTTTGCTCTTTTTCACCCTCTCCTAACCTCTCCCAAATAGAGAGGAATCTTCAAATATACTTTTAAATAGCTTTCGATCTATTTCAGTTTTTAACAGTATAAAACTCCCTCTCCTTTCAGGAGAGGGTTAGGGAGAGGTTTATAGTTTTGGAAAACTAAGTTTTTCACCTAGTCTATATTTTATTACTAATAACGATATCTCGCAGATCGCGCATGCGCATCTAAATTTTCCTGCTGTGCTAATGTATCAGCCGTTTTCGCTAAAGTTTTCACGCCATCTTCAGAGCACATGATTAAACTTGAACGCTTTTGGAAATCATAAACACCGAGCGGTGATGAAAAACGCGCTGTGCCCGATGTAGGCAACACGTGGTTTGGACCTGCACAGTAATCACCAATCGCTTCCGGTGTATATCGCCCCATGAAAATCGCGCCGGCATGGCGGATATCTTCAGCCATTTCTTGAGCTTCATCTAAGCACAGCATCAAATGTTCAGGCGCAACTTGGTTAATCAATTCGGCGCCTTCAGCACGGTCTTTGACTAAAACCAATGCGCCGCGGTTTTCGATTGAAGTACGCGCAATATCCGCTTTTGGTAACGCTTCTAAATGCTTTTCAATCCATTGTTCCACTTGATCTAAAAGATCCGCATCTGGCGTAATGAACACCGCTTGAGCCACAGTGTCATGTTCCGCTTGCGACAACAAATCCATAGCCAGCCATTCAGCGTTGTTTTGACCTTCTGCATAGACCAAAATTTCGGATGGCCCTGCAATCATATCAATACCGACTTGACCAAATACCGCACGTTTTGCTGCAGCAACAAAACGGTTGCCCGGGCCTGTGATTTTATCCACAGATGGGATGGTTTGTGTACCATAAGCCAATGCTGCAACCGCTTGCGCGCCGCCAATGGTAAATACACGGTGTACGCCGGCTAAGTAAGCTGCTGCCAAAACCAATGGATTCAAATCACCATTCGGCGCAGGCACCACCATAATAATTTCAGGCACGCCAGCAACATGCGCAGGTACAGCATTCATCAATACAGAAGACGGATAAGAAGCTAAACCGCCTGGTACATAGATACCTACACGGTCCAGCGGTGTGACCTTTTGACCAAGGGTATTTCCTAAAGCATCAACATAGGTCCAGCCGTCTTGCTTTTGCGCTTGGTGAAATTCACGAACACGGTTCGCAGCAAGTTCTAAGGCTTCACGCACTTCTGAACTTAAACCCTCAAATGCTGCTTTCAGTTGTGCTTGCGTCAGCTCTAATTCTGAGAATTGATGCGCTGGATGTCGATCGAACTGCTGTGTCAATTTAAGAACATGAGCATCACCATACTGACGAACATCAGCAATGATTTGGTCAACGGTTTTTAAAAGTTCTGGATCATTCACAGTTTCAAAAGCCAACAAGTCAGCAAAAGCTTGCTTGAAGTTTTGATCTTGAGTCGATAAACGTCGCATCAATTTACCCACAAGGTAATCTATTGGAAAAGATTAGTTTACCTGTTTTACAGCAGCTTGTGGACATCTATCGCATGTGTTCATGTGGAGTTTTATTGAAAATAACTTTCGTTAAAATTGATGAAAATACAGTTTTATCATTATTTTTCAGTTTTCATAAAAAAACCGCCCAAATTTGAGCGGTTTGATCAGCATAGCTAGAAACTTAACAACTTATGCTTTTTTTGCTTGCTCGCGTTCTTCCACGGCTTTTTCTAGCTGTGCAAGAATTGGATTCAACAAAATTTGTTTACGTTTAAAGCTTGCTTTGTTCACGATTAAACGTGAAGACACTTTACAGATTTCTTCCAAAGGCTCTAAACCATTGGCACGTAAAGTGTTCCCTGTATCCACAACATCGACGATGTAATCACCTAAACCAACCAAAGGTGCAAGTTCCATAGAACCATACAGTTTGATCACATCAACTTGCTCGCCTAAGCTTGCATAATATTGACGGGTTAAATTGACGTACTTAGTTGCAATCTTTAAACGACCTTTCGGACGAACCATGCCGACTTTACCAGCCGTCATTAACTTACAGTTGGCAATTTTTAAGTCCAATGGTTCATACACATTTTGTGCACCATGTTCCATCAGCACATCTTTACCTGCCACCCCAATATCTGCAGCACCATTTTCAACATAAGTTGGTACATCAGAAGCACGTAAAATTAAAATACGTACGTGCTTATGGGTCGTTGGAAAAATTAACTTACGAGATTTATCCGGATCTTCCAATAAGTTAATGCCAGCTGTCTCCAACAATGGCAAAGTTTCTTTTAAGATACGTCCCTTACTTAATGCTAAAGTTAAACCATGATCAAAATTGCCCATTACGTCAAAATTGGGATCATCGTTTCTCATATCGCTCATTAACTTACTCGCTTAATTTGGGCACCTAAACCTTGTAACTTCGCTTCAACATCTTCATAACCACGGTCAATATGATAGATACGGTCAATCAACGTTTCCCCATCAGCGGCAAGTGCTGCTAAAACCAATGAGAAAGAAGCTCGTAAATCAGTTGCCATCACCGGTGCAGCAGATAATTTCTCTACACCTGTAACAACAGCATCATTACCTTCAACCTGAATATTGGCACCCATACGTGCTAATTCAGGTACATGCATGAAACGGTTTTCGAAAATCGTTTCTGAAATTGTGGCAAAACCACGACCAATTGCATTCACCGCCATAAGCTGTGCTTGCATATCGGTTGGAAATTCTGGGTGTGGTAAAGTCTGGAAACTTACTGCTTTCGGGCGTTTACCCATCATATCCAGTTCAATCCAATCTTCACCGCGCGTAACTTCCGCGCCCATTTCTTCAAATTTATCCAGCACAGACTCCAACAAGTTTGGATCTGTATGCGTGGTTTTGATTTTACCGCCAGTTATTGCCGCAGCAGCAAGATAAGAACCTGTCTCGATACGATCTGCAACAACGGCATATTCACAGCCATGTAAGCTTTCAACACCTGTAACAACCAAAGTATCTGTGTCTAAACCTTCGATTTTTGCACCCATCTTGATCAACATATTAGCAAGATCAGTAATCTCAGGTTCACGAGCCGCGTTACGAATCGTGGTGACACCGTCTGCAAGAACCGCAGCAGTTAGAATATTTTCAGTACCACCAACTGTGACCATATCAAAGACAACTTCGCCACCTTTTAGACGACCATCCACTTTGGCATGCACATAGCCAGCTTCAACTTCAATTTCAGCACCAAGTGCTTCTAAAGCTTTTAAATGTTGATCTACAGGGCGTGAACCAATTGCACATCCACCCGGCAAAGACACTTTTGCACTACCATAGCGCGCCAATAACGGCCCAAGCACCAAAATAGATGCACGCATGGTTTTCACGAGTTCATATGGTGCAAATTGGTTATCTAAGCTAGAAGTATCTGCCTTAACCGTATCACCTTCATAACTGATTTGAACACCTAAACCTGCGATCAATTTCACTAAGGTGTTCACATCTTTTAGATTTGGAACATTGGTTAATGTAATAGGTGTATCCGCAAGGATAGTTGCAGCGAGTAATGGCAATGCAGCATTTTTCGCACCAGAAATACGAACTTCACCTTCGAGCTGAGTACCGCCCTGAATCAGAAATTTATCCATTAATTATTAAGCTCCGAATAAGCTTGCTTTGCGCCATTCTTCTTTGGTCATTGCACGAATTGTTACTGCATGTACTTCACCGCTGGCAATGTAGGAGTTCAAAGGTGCATAAACAGATTGTTGACGAGCAACAGGACGTTTGCCTTCAAATTGATCATCGACGATGCGAAGATCAAATTTGCCGCCTTGCCCACTAACTGCAACCTCAGCTTCTGGAAAAGCAGCTTTTAAAATTTCAGTGAGCTGTTCACTATTCATCACAAGACCCCATATAGGACTAACGGTGTAAAACCCGTCATTTTACTATAAATCTAAAAAATAATTCATTAGTCACATACATTATATATATAAAAAAAGAGGTTATAAAAAACCTCTTTTTGTACAATGTACAATCTAAACCGTTAAAGGCATATAAATGAGCTGCATTTTTCGATGTTTATGCAATTGTTTTTTTAATTTTTCAGACAATTTTTTGATCGAGGTATACATATCATCAGCGCAAGCTTGCGCAAAAAGTTCGGTCCCGGGTAATCGTATAATCGCTTCTGCAATATGATTATCACTGCCTTTTTTTGAACGTTTATCAACTTGATGATCTTTAGTCAACTTAACTTGCATACTATTGACCTGATCTAAATGTTTGGTCATTTCCGCAAATTTAAGACGAATATTTTCTTCTATTGCTGGCGTAATTGTTAAATGGTGGCCACGAATTGTAATCTGCATAATTCTATCCCTCACCTTCTTTCAGGACCTGAAAAGTTCAAGCCGAATTATCCAACTCAATATGCGAAGCATACATTTACACGATCAGATCATTTCGGCTATTCCTTATATAAAAAAGAGATTCATTATTTCGTCATAATGAACCTCTAGAATAGTCAGATTTTCAATTTTAGATCAACACTTTTCGCTCTGAAGATGATGGAATATGTAACGATTCACGATACTTCGCAACCGTACGACGAGCAACATCAATACCTTCCGCATTAAGCAAAACTGCAATTGCATTATCAGACAAAGGCTTACGTGTATTTTCTTCTGCAATCAGCTTTTTAATTTTTGCACGAATTGCAGTCGAAGACGCTTCCCCACCCGATGACGTTCCAACATGACTTGAGAAGAAATATTTCAACTCAAATAATCCACGTGGTGTGAGCATATATTTATTTGTGGTTACACGGGAAACTGTGGATTCATGGAGTTCGACTTCTTCGGCAATGTCACGTAGTACTAAAGGCTTCATTGCCTCAGGACCTTGTTCAAAGAACGCTCGTTGATGCTCCACAATACAGGTTGCTACTTTTAATAAAGTTTTATGTCGTTCATCAATGCTTTTAATGAAATTCTTAGCTTCAAGCATTTGATTACGTAAATATTGATTATCATCACTTTGATCTGCACGCTTGATCATATTGGCATAAAAAGAATTTACCCGCAGTTTTGGCATCACATCAGGATTTAATTGAACCAACCAATGTTCATTCTTTTTTAAGACCACAACATCTGGAATTTGATAGTCTGAATCTTTATCTTCAAATTCTTGCCCTGGATGCGCTTTTAATGTTTTTAGCAAAGAAATGGCTAGTTTAAGCTGTTCCGTATTTAAACCGGTTTGCTTAATCAACTTGGGTAATTCATTACTAATCAGCAATTCATAATTTTTCAATAATAAAATAGCTTCATATCGATATTCGATATGCTCAGGAAGATTTTCAACTTGTACCATTAGACATTCAGCAAGATTACGTGAGCCTACCCCTACAGGATCTAGACGCTGAATATGCTTTAAAACCACCAAAACTTCGTCATCTTCGACTTCTTCTTCATAATCCATAGAGTCTAAAAGATGCTGAACCGATTGTGTAATTTCATTTAATTCGCAATCTAAAAAACCTTTGTTATCTAGTGCATCGACAATACAGTGCGCAATTAATTTATCGATCACAGAAAAGTGTAAAAGATTAACTTGCTCAAGCATATGCGCTTGTAAACTTTGATGCCCCTGCCGATTATCTTCGCGCTCTTCAAATTCAGCAGCACCTAAACTTGTGGGTTGATGGGTATATACATCATCCCATTCTGTATCCACTGGTAACTCATCAGGTAAATGATCGGCATTTAATTCATTGGTTAAGTCTTTATTTTCCCGTTCTTGTTCTTGCAAGCTATTTAAACTTTCAACGGTATTCTGTTCTTCAACTTTCTCTAATAGAGGATTACTGTCGAGTTGGATTTGAATTTCTTGTTCCAATTCCAAACTTGAAAGCTGTAATAAACGAATAGCTTGTTGTAATTGAGGTGTTAATGATAAGGAATTGGCAACCTTTAACCCCATCGCTAATTTCATTAATAACTCCCCCTATAATTAACCGCACTTTATAAGCAATTTTTATGCCGTTTTATTTTTTATAGCATAATTTTGAACAGAACGCCCGATTTTTTGTCTTTTGTAGACTCATTATTCAGCTAATTTATTCTTTTATTAGGAACAATTCGCCTTATAAATGAATTATTTAGTTTGATATATTATTAATTTCACTCTATTTCCCTCTCCATTTTTCTTCCCTCTTTCCCTTTTTCACCGTACAAAAAAAAACACCCCCTGAGATATCAGGGGGTGTTTTCGAATAATGAGCTGGCGATGACTTACTCTCACATGGGTAACCCCACACTACCATCAGCGCTAAGAGGTTTCACTTCTGAGTTCGGGAAGGGATCAGGTGGTTCACTCTTGCTA
>NZ_VOZE01000010.1:0-94802 GCF_013419925.1 Acinetobacter sp. YH12045
AAGCGCTAGCAGATGCGATTGCAGACAATGCTGTGAGCCAAGCAGAGGTTGATGCATTAACGCAAGACTTAGCTGATGCTCAAGCTGCGAAAGATGCAGCGCAAGCAGCGGTAGATGGCATTGTTGCCGACTTCCCAGCAGAAGCAGCTGATTTCCAAACGCGAATTGATGCGTTAACAGATATCGTGATTCCAGCGGTGAACGATGTAATCGCAATTAATGATGAAGTAGATGCAAATATAAATCTTGAACATCTACCAATCACAACGAATATCACACCAACTTCTAACGTTGCATTTGCTGTGGTTGGCTTACTCGGAGCTAATTTAAATCTTGGTAGTCCATTAACACAATTTACAGTTGAAGAAGGCCACACGCAAAATTTAACTTTTACTGTAAGCAGTGGAATTAATTTAGGTGTGGGTCAACAACTTAGTATTGTCCTTCAGAAGTATGAAAATAATGAGTGGGTAGCAGTTGGGAATACTCAAGACGAGTATTCATTAATTAACTTAAACTTATTAGGTAATAATTTAGTTGGTACGGTTACGGATCTTCCGGAAGGTCAATACCGTGTTAATCTAGGAATTAATAGTGCTGTAGGATTAAGTATTTTCCCAAGTGTGACAATCAGTGGAACGGATACAGATTTGGGGATCTCAAGTGATACAGCGACAGGTAACGTCCTCACTGGTGATGGCGGTGCGACAGCAGATAATGTATTAGCGGATACTGTTGTAAGTACGATCAAACTAGTTGGTGGGGTAGCGATACCTGTTGATACTGATGGAGTAAATATTCAGGGCTTATACGGAACATTAAATATTAAGGCAGATGGTACCTATACTTATACTGCAAATCCAAAAATTGAAAGTTTGGGTAAAACAGAGGTCTTTGAATACACAATTGCTGATCCAGCAGATACTAATGCGACCAATAACACAGCTCAGCTGACTATCAATATTGGTAGTAACGATGTGACTGGTGTTGTGGCAGCTGAAAATGACATATTCGATTTAGATGTAAATGTTGCGAAGAATGTTTTGTTCAAAGAACATGAGCAAACAGATGTTTCGACTGTAGCCTCAAGCACAGCTACACAAAGTGATTCGGGCACAATTCAATTTACTCTAGGAGATGTAAATAAAGGTACTTTAGGTTTATCTAATGCTTTAGCGACCTCGGCAGCAACCACTACTATTACCTATAGTTTGAAATTGGATGGAGTTGCAATAGCTATTTCTGGTGCACAAGGTACAAACACTTCTAATGTTTATACTGTAGTGAAAACGGCAACACTCTCTACCATTTCGGCCAGTAACTTATTCTCAATTGATTTGAGCAGTTTAGCGGCTGGAAATTATGAGTTAACTTACACTGTGACTAAAGCTGCAGGAAATATACTTGGGGCCGCTACATCAGCATCTCAGGTAACTGCAGTATTGGATGGGACATCCTATACATACAATGGAGAGCATACAGACAGTACATCACAAGTGATCATTACGGGTAATATTTATGCTGATAATGGTGTAGCTACAGATACATTGGATACAACATTTACTAAACTTCTAGTTGGAGGGGTAACTATTGGCTACAATGAATCAACTACATATGAAACAGCTAAAGGTTACTTTGAAGTTAAAGGGAATGGTGATTATACCTATACTGCAAAAGCAGCTGGTGATACGACTAATTTGTCTGCTGATGTAATTAATTACACATTGATTAGCCCAACAGGTGCAACTGATAGTGCTTCTATTACAATTAATCCAGTATTGAATAATTCTGGAGTAGTTCAATATAGTACCAGTGGTGATGATACCTTTAATACAGGTACTGGCGCCGATACTGTAATTTATGACTTGTTGTCAACTGGAACTGCTGGTGGTAATACTAGCCTGTTAGGCAATGATACATGGGCGGATTATAATTTTAATGAAGGCGACGTGTTGGATTTGCGTGGTTTATTCAGTGATACAAGTACTGCACTAACTGATGCAAATATTGGAGGCTTTATTCAAGTTGAACAATCTGGTACTGATGTAAAAGTAAGTATTGATTTAGATGGACCTACATTTGGTGTAAGTAATTACACAGGTCTTGTAATTTTGAAAAATACTGATGTTACTCTGCAAGATCTTTTAGATAGTAATCAACTTATATTCTATTAAAATAGAATTTAAGCAATCAGAAAAGAGCCTCCTCGGAGGCTCTTTTTTATTTTCTTCATAAACACCGCTAGATCAAAATAAAATGTGAAACTCATCAAATTAAAATGAACAACATGTGTATACATCTCAAACGTATGCGATTTTAGTGATTAAAATTATAAAAATAATAAATAAAATCAAGATTATAAAATTGTGGAAGGCACTAAATTACGCTATTTTTTAAGGGTGAATTTTTTGAGATTTTTGCTGTGAATTTAAAGGCAATTTTATGGGTGGGGAGTATTGGATTTGCATTACATGGTTGTACAACCATGCAGAGTTTAAACCCAAATTCATTTAATCATTATGCTTCACCACAAGAAGTGATCAATCAAAAAGAGCTAAATAGCTCAAATGGAAAGGCGAAAGAATACGTCTATGATTGGGGACCACAAAAGAAAAATGTGGAAGTAGAATCGCTCATACCTAAGCAAAATATGAGCAGTTACTGCCAAGCCAAAAATGGCAAATTTATTCAACTGAATAAAAGCAATTTGAACCAAGTCAAAAATGCATGGAGTCGTAAATTATTAGCGACCTATAGCAGCATAAAACAGGGTACAGGTGTATTTCAGTGTAGTCAGGCAGATGGACAGCGCTGGATGGTTGCTATTGAACCCGTTTCAGAGCGTAAATTAAATGACCGTTCTGAAACCCGCTTAGTCAGTTTGTATACAGCAATCATTGGACCTGAAGAACGTCGCAAAAACTATAATAAACAAGAAGAAACCATAGCTAAGAAAGACACACCAAGCAAAGCAAAAGCAACGACAACAAAAAGCAATGCGAAAGATGAAGCAAAAAAAGAAGTAGAGACTAAAAAAGAAACCAAAGCCAAAGAGCCTGAAAATAAACCAGTGGCGAAGCCAATTGCAGAAACATCGCAGCAGATACAAATGCGTTTATATGTGAATGCTCGACGCGACCTGAATGCCGGAAAAAACCAAGTCACCGCTTGTAATAATGCACAGCGCGCTTATAGCTATGGCAAATTAAATGGTGCAAATGCCAATAGAGCCTATGCTGAATCAGGTATGCTCGTTGCAAAATGCTTAACGTCAGTGCCTGCATATAGCAAAAGTTATCCAAACGCCAATGCAAGAGCAAAAGGCATCCTACAAAACTTAGCGACCAACTATAACCACGCAGGGGCAAAAAATATGTTGAATCGTATGAAATAAACTTCAACAGGATAAAAGCCATTTGGGGAAATAGGCTTTTATCCTGATCCTATGATGTACTCAGATAAAGTTTTAAAAATAATAAGGAAAAACCATGAGTTCAGTAAATGAAACTTATTTTAATGCACCATTATTTGACCGTGAATTGACAGAAATTTTAGTTGATATCAAGCAAACACCCTTCTTTTTGAATGATCGAGGGCATCCAACATATTTAGCGTCACTTGGGGCGGGGATTCATTTAATTACCGAGTCAACTACCAATGCGAAAATGACGATGGGAAATGGCTACGCGGTTCCTTCTGAAATTTCGACTAAAATTACCAATTGGGGGGAGCAAACGGAGCTTGAATTTGAAGGGCAACACTTCGAGTTTATGCCATTGGTGGCAAGCAAAGAAACCGCGGCAGCTTTTGGTATCACCTTAGTTCAGGCAGGTGAAGCGATTCAGATTCATTCAAATCAAAAACGACTGTCAGAGATTCATTATGAATACGGCATGATGGCAGGTCATTATTTGCCATATGAAAGTGCAACATCAAATTTAAATGGCGGTAAAACTTTAACGCCATTTGTCATTACTGATTTAGAACATCACGACTTTCCGCATATTTTTAGCGCGACCGATCAGGATCAATTGCCACTGGTCATCTCAGTAGGACGCTATTTTCCAAATCTAGGCAAGATTTACTTGGCAGATTTATGGGTCAATCCGGGAGATGCTTTATACATTCCTGCGAAACCAAAATATTTAAATCCCGAGTTTATTGACCTACATAATAACCGTAATGCAGCACTTGCATGTTGGCGAGGTGATAGCAATAAATCGACATTGACCACCCATAGTTTGCTCGATACCCATGGACATTTTTACTGGTATTGGAATAGAAGGCCAACGATTCATCATCTCATCTATGCACCGACTAGCAAAAATGAATAGTTGCGTTACATAGACCAAACAGCAAATACAGCACTTCATGATACAAAGGTGACTCAAGTTTTGGGAGTTTGGTCTATGGCTTACGGTTTATCTAAAAAATTACATCTACGTTTTTCACGACCTGCAGGTTTAGCTTTATTGACGCTCATGATGCTTGGGACGACGCAAGTGAGTTTAGCGAGTCCGACGGTCGATCAGCTTAGTCAATGTTTAGTGAAATCGACCACTGCCGCAGATAAAACCACGGTTTTGCAATGGACCTTTTCTGCCTTGGCAGCGCATCCAGATTTAAAACAATACAGTAATGTCAGTGATGCGCAAAAAACGCAACTCGATAAAAATCTGGCTCAAGTGATGCAGCGAATCTTGGTTGAGCAATGTTCTACGCAAACGCAGGCCGTAATTAAAGCCGACGGTCTACAGGCTGTAGGCGAAAGTTTTCAAGAGCTTGGTAGTATCACTGGGGATGAAATATTAAAGACGCCTGAAATTAAACAACAATTACAAGGCGTACTGCGTTATGTCGATTTGAATAAATTGGTGACCAAATTTTTAACCCCAGAAATTTGGAATAAGTTAGGTGTGGTTCGTTAATTTTATTTTGAGTAAATAAAAAATGCTCCTTTTATACAAGGAGCATTTTTTATGGATTCACCCTAAATGGATGATGATCCATGCGTTTTAGTTTCGTGACTCAAGCATTAAATGGTAATCGTCGCGCCTAATGCTTTAACAAATTGCGCCATCCACGCAGGGTGAGCAGGCCAAGCAGGAGCAGTAACTAAATGACCGTCGGTCACTGCATCCGTGACTGCAATATCTGCATATTGACCGCCAGCCAGTTTAACTTCGGCGGCACATGCAGGATAAGCGGAACATGTACGGCCTTTCAGTACATTGGCTGCTGCTAAAATTTGCGCACCATGACAAACCGCTGCAATCGGTTTTTTCGCTGCGTCAAATTCGCGTACGATTTCAATCACACGTGCATTCATACGTAAATATTCAGGTGCACGACCACCCGGAATCACTAAGCCGACATAGTTATCTGAGTTAACTGCATCAAAGTCATAGTTAATCGCAAAGTTATGACCGCGTTTTTCGCTATAAGTTTGTTCACCTTCAAAATCATGAATGGCTGTGGCAATGCTGTCGCCAGCTTTTTTGTCAGGACAAACGGCATGAACGGTATAACCAAGACCAACTAAAAATTGAAAAGGTACCATTGTTTCGTAGTCTTCAGCATAGTCGCCCACGAGCATAAGAATTTGTTTTGACATGATGTAACCCTCTGTTGAAATATGATTTATATCAATTTTTCATTTACCTTAGCATATTGAAATGACAGTTTTAAGCAGGCTGTAAATTCTTTAGTTGTATATTTTTATTTAGATTTATAAAAAGTTATGGATGGTTATAGTTCAAATTATGATGAGTCTAGTAGGCTAGCTGTTATCAATTATTAATGACTTTAGTGTTTTTCACAAAGTTTTAAAAAGTTAAATATTTACCTCTCCCTTGCGCAGCACTGCTGCTTATCTCCTAAAAGGAGAGGGGGGGATATCCAAAAAATCGTTTAAGTATTTATTCACTTTGAAAGCTCCCTCTCCCATTGGGAGAGGGATAAATCACAGCAAATCAGGATAAAATTTTTCATAGTCAAGATTTGGTTCATGAGTTACTTTCAGCTTGCCTTTAGATCCTGTGACATAGCTATTGATCTCTTTAAGTGGTTTCTCATGCCAACCGATATTGAATGCACAAAACGTATTTTCTTTTTTAAAAAATTCTAGATGACTGTATGGCAGGTGATTGTGAATCCAATATGCAATCTGTTTCCAATTATTTGGGTCTTTTTCAATTAAATCGATGAGTGAGGGAATGATAATACACGCCGTTGCACCGTAGCCTTTTGCGTCAGGATAGTCCCAAATATGGCTCGCAAAGTTTTTCTCATTGCTCGCGCAGTTGTGTCCTTTTTCATTGCCGATTTGGTTCACGCTTGGTGAACGGTACGCGGAACGAATAGCGATACGTCCAAACTTTTCTTGTAATGGTTCGAGCAGTTGCTCGCACAGTTGTGTACCTGTGTAGATTGCTTTTTCGGGATGGTCGGGGAAGTTGGGTACACCATACCAGTTTGCGATTTCACTATAGAGAAAGTCACGCATAAAGAAAGACTTTGAAAGTTGGATGCGTCCTAAGTCTTCAAGTTTGGCGATAGAGGATACTTTTTTGATGGTCATGTTGTTTTAGTCTAAGTGTTTAGACTGATTTTATTATTAAATTTATGAAAATTAAATATTTACTTCTCCCTAACCCTCTCTTTAAAAGAGAGGTAATTTCTATTACAGAATCCATAACGGTGTTAAATTAGCAATGGAAGCTCCTTCTCCCTCTGGGAGAAGGCGGGGGATGAAGGTATTAGTCACGCATAAAGAATAGATCTGAAAATTAGAAGTGTCCTAAGTTTTTAAACATTACTATAGAAAATAATTTTGTTTGGTTATGTGATGTGTTTTATCTGTTTAAGCAATTATATTTAGAAAATATTTTATCAGCATATTAGCTAGGTAGGGATAATGGACTTGAACATAATTAAGAGAAAAATAGCGAAAATTTCCATAGAAAATTGGAATAAATCATTTGGTGGAACAGCTAGTTCGGAAATAGCAAATAAAATTGAAATTGATAATTCAATTGTCATGGGGGCTATGGAACATTTAGTAGCTGATAATTATGGGACTATCAATGCAAATGTCGAATTGTCTCAAATATCAATAGACTCAGAAACGAGAGAGTTTGAATTTACTCCGATTAAGGTGCATATATATTTTCCTTCAAAGCAGATGCTAGAAGAATTTTTTTACTCTAGTGATTTAGTTAGAAAAAGTATTCCAGAGTATAAGAAAAGATTATATCTAGGAGCTCATCAGTTATCACAGGTACTTTTTGATGAATCTGTATTAGCTCGATATTTTGATTATCCTGAATATTATGAACTCAATGATTCTAGATCAGGTGGGCATATCTATATTTGTTCTGAAGAAACGCCTGAAGAAAGATATATCCATGTTAGACATGGTAGAAAAACATTAGCAAATGGAAAATCAGCCATTGTTGCCATATATAAAGATTTGGCTAACATGAGTGAATTTGAACAAAGATATTGGCATTCGCACGAGCTTAATATCCATGAATTAGATTTTCTCCCTAATGACGAAGCCTATGAAAAAATTCTTTAATAGAAATTATGAAGGTGCATGGGTGAACTATACTGATGAATTATCAGACTTAACTAACAACTTAGAGTCATTAAATTCACTGTTTGAGAATAAGATTTTTAATAAAGTACAAAATATTTATTGCCGTCCTCCAGTCGAAAATACTCAAAAATCTTATTTTGATAGTTGTAGTGAACTCTTTAAATTAGTCGGGCCAGATAATATTAATCAGAAAACTTTAAAAGATTTTCTTAGGAAGAATAAAGGTTGTTTAGATAAGGATTTTGTATATGAATCAGGACGAGATATTAGTAAGTTAGAGTTATTAGGATTGTTTGAAGAAAAAATAGGATCTTCAAAAAAATTAACCAAAGCAGTACGTCTTTTACAAAAAGATAGAACAGAAGCCGATCATAAAATCATTGAGTCAAAAATTACTAGAGAAAACTTATCAGAACAGTTTTTTAATCATGTAGAAGAGATTAATGCCAACATTAAAGAAATTATTGAAAAAATAAAAAACCCGCTCTAAAGCGGGTTTTTTATTTCAAAATCAATTGGTATTAACCAATCAATTTCTTCATCAATTCATTCACTTGAGCAGGGTTGGCTTTACCTTTCGCTGCTTTCATTACTTGACCAACTAAACCGTTGAAAGCTTTCTCTTTACCAGATTTATACTCTTCAACCATCTTCTCGTTAGCAGCAAGTACGTCTTTAATAATCGCTTCAATCGCGCCTGTATCAGTTTCCTGTTTCAAGCCTTTTTCAGCAATAATCTCGTCCGCAGTTTTGCCTTCTTCCCACATAAAGCCGAACACTTGCTTTGCAATCTTACCGTTAATGGTGTTGTCCACAATACGCGCGATCATACCACCAAGCTGTTCTGCAGATACAGGAGAGTCATGAAGCTCGAAGCCCGCTTTGTTTAAAGCACCTGAGAATTCACCCATCACCCAGTTAGCAGACACTTTACCTTGTGAAGCACCGCCAGCAGCTTTTACGACTTCTTCATAAAACTCTGACATTTCACGAGTAAGCGTCAGCACGTGTGCATCGTACTCAGTCACACCAAAGTCAGCCACAAAGCGTGCACGACGTGCAGCAGGAAGCTCAGGAAGGGCAGCACGTGCCGCTTCAATTTGCTCGTCTGCAATGATCACAGGTAACAAGTCAGGATCAGGGAAGTAGCGGTAATCGTTCGCTTCTTCCTTCGAACGCATAGAACGCGTTTCCATCTTCACAGGATCGAACAAACGTGTTTCTTGGTCGATGGTGCCATCCCATTCCAAGATTTCCATTTGACGTTCAATTTCAACATTGATCGCTTGTTCAATGAAACGGAAAGAGTTCAAGTTTTTCAACTCGCAGCGCGTACCAAATGGTTGACCCGGACGACGTAGTGACACGTTACAGTCCGCACGGAACGAACCTTCTGCCATGTTACCGTCAGAAATGCCTAACCAACGCACTAAAGTGTGAATCGCTTTAATGTAGGCAACTGCTTCTTCAACCGAACGCATATCAGGTTCAGAGACAATCTCAAGTAAAGGTGTGCCTGCACGGTTTAAATCGATACCAGATTGACCTTCAAATTGGTCATGGATCGATTTACCTGCATCTTCCTCAAGGTGAGCACGGGTTACGCCAATGCGCTTAACCGTACCATCTTCAAGTTGAATGTCGATATGACCCAAGCCCACAATCGGGTTGTCCATTTGGCTGATTTGGTAGCCTTTTGGAGAGTCAGGGTAGAAATAGTTTTTACGTGCAAATACAGAAGCTTGGTCGATGTAAGCATCGATACCCAAACCAAAGCGAATCGCAAGATCAACTACTTCTTTGTTCAATACTGGCAATACGCCCGGCATTGCCAAATCTACAAGGCTAGCTTGTGTATTTGGGTCTTGACCAAATGTGGTAGATGAACCTGAGAAAATTTTGGTATTGGTCGCAAGCTGAGTGTGAATCTCGATACCAATAACGACTTCCCAACCATCAATCAGGTTAGATTTTGGTTTCGCAGCGTTCTTAGCCATTATGCGTTCTCCTCAGCAATTGCAGCGCGTTGTGTATGCCAATTGGTTGCTTGTTGGTACTGATGCACCACAGACAACAATTGAGATTCTGACCAGTAGTTGCCAATCAACTGTAAGCCAACAGGTAAGTTGTCTTTGTCAAAACCAACAGGCGCGTTAATCGCAGGCAGACCTGCCAAGTTCACTGCGATGGTGTAGATGTCGCCTAAGTACATTTCTACAGGAGAAAGGTTTGCACCAATCTTATACGCTGTCGTAGGCGCAGCAGGAGCAGCAATCACGTCTACAGATTCAAATGCTTTTAAAAAGTCTTGTTGAATTAAACGACGTACTTTTTGTGCTTTCACATAATAAGCATCGTAGTAACCCGCAGAAAGCGCGTATGTACCAATCAAGATACGTTGCTGAACTTCTTTACCAAAACCTTCCGAACGTGAACGCTTGTAAAGATCCATCAAATCCACAGGATTTTCTGCACGGTAGCCATAACGTACACCGTCGAAACGAGATAAGTTAGACGATGCTTCAGCAGGTGCGATCAAGTAATACGTTGGTACGTAGCTTTCAGTCATGTTCAGGTCAATCTCAACCAAGATTGCGCCCATCTCTTCCAATTTTTTCAGAGATTCTTCAACACGTGCTTTCACGTCAGCATCTAAACCTGCAACATTGAAGTATTGCTTCGGAATACCAATGCGTAAGCCTTTAACCGATGTGCCGTTGAGGTTCGCCACATAGTTGTCTACGTCTTTTTCAACCGAAGTTGAATCTTTCGCGTCATGACCTGCCATCACGTTCATGAGGTAAGCACAATCTTCAGCCGAACGTGCCATCGGGCCGCCTTGGTCTAAAGATGATGCATACGCAATCATACCGAAACGTGATACACGACCGTAAGTCGGTTTAAGGCCTGTTAGACCACAGAAAGACGCCGGTTGACGGATTGAACCGCCTGTATCTGTACCTGTTGCGAACGGAGCAAGATCAGCCGCTACCGCTGCCGCAGAACCGCCTGAAGAACCACCGGGAACATGGTTTAAGTTCCACGGGTTAGCCGTTGCGCCATAAAATGAATTTTCAGAGGTCGAACCCATGGCGAATTCGTCCATGTTCACTTTACCTAAAGTGACAAGGCCCGCAGCTTTACCTTTCGCTACAACGGTCGCGTCGTAAGGAGAGATAAAATTGTCCAGCATTTTAGAACCAGCAGTGGTTTTAATGCCTTGGGTACAGAAAATATCTTTATGTGCAATGGGTACACCTGTTAAAACAGAGGCACCACCTGCGCGGCGTAAAGCATCTGCAGCATCTGCTTGCGCAAGTGCTTGTTCAGCAGTCACGGTCACGTATGACTTGACTTGAGCATCGATTTTTTCAATGCGTTTTAAATAGTGTTCAGTCAATTCGCGTGAAGAAAATTTAGCGCCAGCCAAACCTTCAGACAATTCACGAATTGATAAGCGATGTAAATCTGTCATGAGAAATATTTCTTTACGTTTAATTTGAAAAAATGTTGATCTGAATAAAAATTATTCAATCACACGCGGAACAAGGTACAAGCCATCCTGTACGGCAGGAGCAACTGCTTGATATGCTTCGCGATGATTGGTCTCAGATACCACGTCTTCACGTAAGGGCTGTGGATTGTCGAATGGACTTTTTAGTGGTTCAACACCGTCAGTATCGATGCCTTTCAGGGTTTCCATCATGCCTAAAATTTTATTTAAACTTTGAGCATAGTCAGCAGATTGCGCTTCATCTAGCGACAATCGAGCCAGATGGGCAATCGCTGAAACTGTTTGTGCATTTAGATCTGCAGAATGCTGTGCATCCGATGTAGACATAACATTACCTAATCAGTATTAAAAAAATTCAAAATATCGTGGCTTATAATAAGCGATTGACTTGTTCAAATCATCACATTTAGTTAAAGTTGCCACCTTGCGTCCATATAAAAGTTTAACTGAGAACGTCCCCGTGATTCTAAAACGACTAATTGGCTTGTTTTCGCCGGATCTTGCCATTGATTTAGGCACTGCAAATACACTTATCTATGCGCCAGGACGAGGCATTATATTAAATGAACCGACGGTGGTGGCAATTCGCCACAGTGGTTCACAAAAAATCGTTGCCGCAGTAGGTCTTGACGCGAAGCAAATGCTAGGTCGTACACCTGCAAATATTTCTGCGATTCGCCCAATGAAAGATGGTGTGATTGCTGACTTTGAAGTCACTGAAACGATGTTGAATCAATTCATTGGCAAAGTGCACGAAAAACGTTTGTTCCCACCTGCACCGCGTGTCGTGGTGTGTGTGCCATGTAAATCGACGTTGGTGGAACGCCGTGCAATCCGTGAAGCTGTATACAATGCAGGTGCACGTGAAGTTCGCTTAATTGAAGAGCCAATGGCTGCTGCAATTGGTGCAGGTATGCCTGTTGAGCAAGCCTGTGGTTCGATGGTTGTCGATGTTGGTGGTGGTACAACTGAAATCGCGATCATTTCACTTCAAGGTTGTGTCTATGCAGACTCACTACGTATCGGTGGTGATGTATTTGATGAACAAATCATTAATTACGTGCGTAAAGCACATGGTTGTGTGATTGGTGAAACCACTGCAGAAAACATCAAAAAAGAAGTTGGTATGGCGCTTCCAGAAGAAGGTGCAAAACCTTTGGAAATCGAAGTCCGTGGTCGTAACTTGGCTGAAGGTGTACCTCGTGCGATTACCGTAACTTCTGACGAAGTAACTCAAGCGATTTCTGATCCACTACAAAACATTGTGTCTGCGGTTAAATCTGCACTAGAGCAAACGCCACCTGAGTTGTCTTCAGACATCGCAGAACGCGGTATTGTGTTGACTGGTGGCGGTGCATTACTTCGCAATCTTGATAAGCTTCTTGCAAAAGAAACGGGTCTTCCTGTCGTGGTTGCAGAAGATCCACTATCATGTGTTACACGTGGTGGCGGTAAGGTTCTCGAATTCTTCGATAACCCTAATCATGATATGTTATTTGTAGGCTAAGAAAAGGACTCGGCGGGTGCAAACGCAACTGTTTTCAAGACAACCGCCATCTTTTCGCTCATTTATCATTGCGGTGATTACATGCTTGGTGGTGCTTTTCTTTGATTGGCGCATGCCACATGTAATTCAACCGGCCAGAGACGTCTTGTATGCGGCATATAATCCAATTTATGCACTAGCAAGCTATCCAGTGTTATCGCGAGAATGGCTGAATCAACAAACCAAGTCTGAAGCTCAATTACGTCGTGAAAATACCGCGATGCAAGCAGAGTTAATTCAGGCTCAAGTCCGTTTACAGAAACTTTCTGAACTTTCTGCTGAAAATACTCGACTGCGTGGACTACTCGATACACCACTCATCATTGATGGTCGTATGGAGATTGCCGAAGTCATTGGTACCGATGCTGATCCCTTACGTCATATTATTGTGATTAACCGCGGAGCCAGCAGTCAGCTTAAAGTGGGACAAACTGTACTCGATGACAAGGGCATTATGGGGCAAATTATCAATGTTTACCCGCATAGTAGCCGTGTCATGTTGCTCTCAGACAAAGAGCACTCTTTATCCGTGCGTATGGAGCATACCGGTATGCGTGCAATCGTTACGGGTACAGGTGACTTAGGTCGACTTAAGATGGAATACGTGCCAACCAGTGCGAATATCAAAGTCGGTGAAAAAGTCTATAGCTCAGGTCTAGGGGCACATTTCCCAGCGGGTTATTTGGTGGGTACAGTGTCGAAAGTCAGTCGTCACAATAGCGGTGAATTTGCCCAAATTGATATCAATCCTGCTGCCCAATTGGCAGGTGGTCATCATGTGGTTGTGCTATTTTCCGATTCTTTAGCGATGGAGCAACCGCATGTCATTCGCTAAGCTTAGTCGTCATACAGAGCGCGACCCATTATTTCCGATTATCTTTTCCATCATTTTGGCATCCGTGCTGATGGTGTATCCGCTTTCTTATGACCTATCAGGTTGGCGCCCATTATTCATGATGATGATCATGCTATTTTGGGTACTTTGTCAGCCGACATGGTGCGGTGTTTGGTTTGCATTTGCCACAGGTCTCTTTACCGACTTATTGACTGATGCGCCATTTGGCATGAACGCACTGAGTTTTGTGGTCATTGCATTTGTGACACGCTTTTTGACCCGTGAACGTCGTATCCTCACATTTGGTAATTTATGGATTATTGCTGCAATGGCAATTTTCGCGCATTTACTGTTTGTGTGGATTGTTCAAGTGATGGGTGGGGCACAGTTTTCATTTGCTCGCCATTGGCAGCCAATTGTTACTAGCTTACTCATTTGGCCAATCATGTATTACTTCCTGAGAAAATGGCGCATATAATTTTAGCTTCGAGTTCTCCTCGACGACGCGAACTATTGCAACAATTGGGACTGGAATTTGACATTTTCAGTCCAGATATTGATGAGTCCGTGTTGGAAGGAGAACCTGTGGCGGATTATGTAGAGCGTTTAGCACGTGCTAAAGCTTGCGCAGTACAACAACAATTCCCTGATGCTATCGTTATTGCCGCCGATACCAGTTTAGGCGTAGATGAGCACATTTTAGGAAAACCAGCGTCGAAAGCACATGCTTTTTCTATGTGGGAAATGATCTCTGGACGAAAACATGATGTGTTTTCAGGTGTTTGTGTCAGTACAAAAGATCAAATATACAGTATAGTAGTACGTACACAGGTTGAATTTCAAACGCTGAGTCTAGCTGACATGGAAAGCTACTGGGCAACAGGTGAACCAATCGGCAAGGCGGGAGCCTACGCCATCCAAGGAATTGCTGCGCGCTATATTCCTTGTATTGAAGGGAGCTACAGCAATGTCGTTGGGCTGCCTTTGCATGAAACCGTACAGTTATTACAGACAGTTAAGGCATTAAATTAACTGCTGCAACACAAGAATTTTTATAATGTTTTGAGTTTTGATATGTCTGACGAGTTGTTGATTAACGTCACACCGATGGAATGTCGGGTGGCGTTGATTCAAAACGGTACGGTCAATGAATTATTTGTTGAACGCACCGTGAAGCGTGGGTTAGTGGGCAATATTTATAAAGGGAAAGTTGTTCGTGTGCTTCCGGGTATGCAGGCTGCTTTTATCGATATTGGATTGTCGAGAACAGCTTTTTTACATATCAATGATATGGTCTGGCAGCGCAATCAACCGACCCCGAACGTTTTTGAGCTGTTACAACCGGGGCAAGTACTCACCGTACAAGTCATGAAAGATATGTTGGGTACCAAAGGTGCACGACTTTCTACTGATCTTTCTATTCCTTCCCGTTACCTCGTTTTAATGCCATATGGCAGTCATACCGGTGTTTCACAGCGCATTGAGTCTGAAGAAGAACGTGATCGCTTGCGTAGCATGATTGAACGCATTCAAAAGGAACACAACTTACCGGGTTCAGTCATCGTTCGTACTGCCGCCGAAGGTATTCCTGAATGTGAAATTGCGCAGGACATGGCCTATTTAGCAAAACTGTGGGAATACATTCAACGTAAACAACGCAGTATTGTCGTACCTTCTCTGATTTTTGAAGAGCTACCTTTACCACAACGTGTCATCCGTGATTTGGCCAATGAAGATACGTCTAAAATTCAGGTCGATTCACGCGAAGTGCATGGCAAATTGCAAGAGTTTGTCCAAGAATTTGTACCGAGCATGCAAAATCGCTTACTGCATTATCCGGGTGAGCGTCCAATTTTTGACTTGTACAATGTCGAAGAAGATATTCAGAAAGCCTTACAGACACGTGTAGCACTTAAGTCTGGCGGTTATCTGATGATCGATCAAACTGAAGCAATGACCACGATTGATGTCAATACTGGCTCCTATGTTGGTGGTCGTTCACTTGAAGACACTGTGTTTAAAACCAATATGGAAGCCACACAGGTCATTGCACGTCAGCTCCGTCTACGTAATTTGGGCGGGATTATCATTATTGACTTCATTGATATGCAAGAAGTACATCATCGTGAAGAAGTGATGAGCCAGTTTGAGAAAATGCTTGAGCGCGATCATGCAAAAACCAAGATCACTCAAGTGTCTGAGCTGGGTTTGGTGGAAATGACGCGTAAACGCACTCGTGAATCTCTGGAGCATCTGCTTTGTGATTCTTGCCCGACCTGTCAGGGGCGTGGTTATGTGAAAACGGCTGAAACAGTTTGCTATGAAATTTTCCGTGAAATCTTGAGATATGCACGTGCTTATGAATCACAAAGTGGTTTTACTGTGGTGGCACATCCATCGGTGATTGACCGATTGTTAACTGCTGAAGCACCTGCGGTAGCTGATTTAGAGCACTTTATTAGCCGTGTGATCAAGTTCCAAGTGGAAAATTTATATACGCAAGAGCAATACGATATCATTCTGAGCTGAAATTGTAACAGAATATCGTTAAACACTTGTTACAACTGAGATTTTACTTTTGAACTGTTATTTTGAATACTAGACACATCAAATAGCCAAAGCCATTTTCCTGCATTGGACTTGAAAATGGCTTAGCAAAAAGAGGTGTACTATGGGTGTTAGTAAAACAGTAATGAAAAGTGGTCTTAAAACTGTTGTTGAAGCAAAAGCGATCCATTCAGGTTATATCGTGGATGAGCGTGGTAATGAAGTTCAAATTACAGCGTCTATGATTCGTTCTGCTTGTCATCAGTTACTTAAACAGTGCCGAGCTATCAAAGCTTAAATATTGAAATATAAATAATGTAATCCAGAGGGTTAAAGTGCTAACGCGCAATTCTAAAATATTTAATGCGCTAAAATTTTATAAATAATGGAAAATAAACTTAATTATCAGTGCGTATCTACAAGTCATAATTAAACAATAACAACGGATTTGTTCACCTAAATTTTAGCTTATACACATAAATTGCTCCAAAAAATCAATCAAAGTTCAAATATTAAAAACCCGTCTAGATTGTTCAATTTAGACGGGTTTTTATCATTATGTATGGTTCAAGATGCTGATGAACTGATACTAAGTTGTGATGCAGGCGGTTAGCTAACCGCCTGTAACTTTGGGGAATCTTGGTTCACAATAGTTTCAAATCGTTGAATTTCTTCTTCCAAATGCGTTAGTAAATTTTGCATTTTTGGCAGCGCATTACGACATGCGGTTAAACCAACTTCAAGCTTATCTAAATAGCTGGTCATGGTGATATTAAGTGCTTGACCATCCAAAACAATGGACGCAGGGTAGAGCGCTTCTAAACGTGCACCATTCCAATATAACGGCTCTTGTGGACCGGGAACATTAGAAATGACCAAGTTAAAGGCCTGACGTTTTGGCATAAAACCTGATGCAATATTTAAACCTGCTGCGCTGTAAACAAAAGCACTGTAGTTTAAAATTTGATTCGAGTTCATCCGCTTAAAGCGCTCTTTGGCATTGAGCACACTACGACGCACAATCTTCAAGCGTTCTAGCGGATCTTCTTTATGGGTTCCAAGATTGGCCAAAATCATGGTAATACGGTTTGACATATCTGAATCATCGGTACGAACTGATGCAGGCACCATGGCAATTAATGGCTTTTTAGGTAAAGCATTTTGTGTAATTAAATATTCACGTAATGCGCCTGAACAAATTGCGAGCACTATATCGTTAATTGTTACACCAAGTGACTTGGCAATATGTGACAAACGTGAAAATTCAAAAGACTGAGCAGCGAAACGACGTGAAGAACTGACCCGTTGGTTTAATATTGAACTCGGCGCTTGGAAGCTAGATACATAATCTGGGTTACGCCCCATATCTTTCATTACAGTTTGTGATAGTTCATACAAAACTCGTGGAGTTGAGTCAAGTTGTCCCTTAATGGTCGATAACAAACTTTTCATACGACTGACTTTAGGCTGTTTGAGGCGTTTTGCACGAGGGCCTTCCACACACCATGGCGGTACAATACTTTTAGCATCTGGGTCATGCGAAAGTGATTTTTCAACTAAACGCATACCTGCAATGCCATCAACCATCGCGTGGTGGATCTTGAAGTACATGGCAAAACGATTGCCTTCAATGCCTTCAATAATATGGCAAGTCCAAAGCGGTTTTGCACGGTCAATCAGCGCACTGTGTTCTTGAGAAATATAAGTCAAAAGTTCACGAATACGACCGGGATGCGGCAGTGCGATATGGCGGAAGTGATGATCTAAATCAAACTCTTCGTCTTCATCCCAAAAGAAGCCATTGAGTTTATTGTTAAAAGGAGGAATAGGAATGGATTTTGAATTACGAATATCTGCGACTAAATCTTGAATAAAAGTATCAGGTGCATTGTCAGGGATCTGAAATAAAAATAGGCCACCTACGTGCATCGGTTGTTGCCGTTTCTCTAAATTTAAGAATATGAAATCAATAGGATGTAATGGACGCATAGCGTTGATTGCCTCACTGCAATTTCTACAGCTGCTCATGTATGAGTAGCATTGTTAGAATTATTAAATTGTCATTTGCAGTATAGCGTTTTTACGTTGAAATGATACGGAATTATGTGTATCGATGCGTTGAAAAAACCACTGCTGTGCAGTGGTTTTGTGCTCTTTATTTTTTCATGTTGCCTGCGTGTAAGCCGCATTCTTTATGGGTTGCATCTTCCCACCACCAGCGACCTTCACGTTCGTGTTGATTCGGTAAAACAGGTCGAGTGCATGGTTCACAGCCAATCGAGATAAAGCCACGTTCGTGTAGTGGATTATATGGAATTTCCATTAGACGGATATAGTTCCATACATCAGCGCTAGACCAGTTTGCCAAGGGATTGTATTTAATTAATTGCTTGCCCGGACCTGAAAAACTTGGGTCAGCTTGTACTACAGGAATTTCATTACGTGTGCCTGGGCTTTGGTCCTTACGTTGACCAGTGATCCAGCCATCTAAAGTGGCTAGTTTTTTACGCAAAGGTTGTACTTTGCGGATACCACAGCATTCTTTATGTTCATCTTGATAGAAGCTAAAAAAGCCCTTTTCTGTTACTAGTTTTTGTACCGCATCACTTTCTGGGAAACAGATTTCGATATCAATTTTATAATGTTTACGGACAGTATCTAAAAATTGGTAAGTTTCAGGGTGTAAGCGACCGGTATCTAAACTAAATACACGAAATGGAATCCCTAAGTTCGATGCAAGATCTATCAGTACAACATCTTCTGCACCAGAAAAGGAAATCGCAACTTCACCTTGCTGGCTTAGCGCAAGTTTCATAATCTCAGAAGGTGATTTATCTGCATATTCGGATGCAAGTGCATCGACAAGGTCAATAGTAGGGATGGTAGTCATGAATGTCCTGGCTATAGGCTTGGAACGTTAAAACCTATATTAATTTATTTCAGAACTATTTTAATGGAAATGCTAAAACACACTTATCACTAAAAAATAGATACTTATGAAAAAAATAGATTTAAAAAAGAACAATGCATTTTTTTATTCTTCCGCTATGATATTGAAAAATTTTTTCACTTAACAGAGGGTAGAGTGCATGGAAGTCGTTTGTTTAGATCTAGAAGGGGTTTTAGTACCTGAAATTTGGATTAATTTTGCGAAAAAAACAGGCATTAAAGAACTTGAAGCAACGACTCGTGACATTCCAGATTACGATGTGTTGATGACTCAGCGTTTAAATATTCTAAAACAACACGGTTTGGGTTTAAACGATATTCAAGATGTAATCGCAGATATGGGGCCATTTGAAGGTGCAAAAGAGTTTGTAGAGTGGGTGCGTACTCATTTTCAATTAATTATTCTTTCAGATACTTTCTATGAGTTTGCACATCCATTAATGCAACAACTTGGTTGGCCAACGATTTTCTGTCACAAGTTAGAAACTGATGAAAATGGTATGATTAGCGCTTATAAGCTTCGTCAACCTGATCAAAAACGTAAAGCCGTTCAAGCATTACATGGATTGAACTTCCGAGTGATTGCAGCAGGTGATTCTTATAATGATACGACGATGCTTGGTGAAGCAGATGCGGGTTTCTTATTTGATGCGCCTGACAATGTGATTGCTGAATTTCCACAGTTTCCACCAATTCATGGCTATGCTGCACTGAAAGAAGCGATTCGTAATGCTTCTATTCGGGATATTCCAGCTTAATTCTGAATAGTAAGTTATAGAAAAGGGCGCTTATAGCGCCCTTTCTTGTTTAATCCAAAGTTTTTAAAGCAACTTAGAAACGGTAACCGATTTTTAAGCTGTAACCGATTGCATCGTTGTCTTTAAAGTTAGCAACATTTGCAGCTGTTTCATTACCAGGGACAGAGTGTGAACCAGATTGTGCAGTCGCATCACCCAACCAGAAGTATTTAACACCAGCTTGAATAAACGATTGAGGTGTTGGACTAAATTGTCCACCTAAGCCAGCGCTCCAGTAACCTTCGGTTGGGCCTAAAGTTGACACTGGGTTACCTGCACCAGAGTCCCAACCGACCATGACTGTACCAGCCCATTGATCATTAAATTTACGGCCAACGCCTGCATTTACAGACCATTGATCCTTAGAATAGTCGACTAAGTTAAAACCATCTGTGTAGCCAACGATACCGTTAGAACCAGCAACTAAAGAACCTAAAATATCTGCTTTAATACCAAACTCATGAGGTTTAATTGCAAATTTAGACCAATCTACCCAACGTACATTTGCGAAGGCAACAGTGTTTTCCATGATGCCAGATTGCAAATCTAAATTTACCGATTGTGGCGTGGTAACTTTTGTTTTACCTTCTGGAAGTGAATTAGATGCAACTAATGCATTTCTTACTGCAATTACAGCATCACGTTGCTCTTTCGGTAATTTGGCACCCAATGACCAAGCATAATGTTTAAGATTGGTGCACTTAAGCCAGTGAAGTTATCAATTGATTGGAATGACTCAGTTGCATTTACTTCATGTTCGATTTCAGATCGATATGTTAGGGATGCCTTTAAGGCAATTTCAGGAATTTGATATGCAAAACCCGCTAGCCATCCAAGATCACCTTCTTCTTTGATATTTGCATCATATCCAGACATCATACTGTAAGCTTCACCACGCAGACTTACTTTACCTTCAACAGTTTGGTATACCGGTCCTGCGTAAAAATTCCAATTCTCATTAGGTTGAAAACCAAATAAAAGAGAAAGGTTTTGTGTTTTTACATCCACTTCAGTTTGACCAGTAACTTCAGTGGCCTTACTGTTAAATTGAGCGACTGTTTTGTGGTCTAGTGCACCTAGGACAGAATCAGTAGATTTTGCTGAAAAGACGCTATTTGAATTATATTTAGCCTCTGCACCAAAAGGCTGATCATAAATTAAACCAAATGAGAAATGCTCATTCAGTTGAATTTTTAATGCAGCAGCTGGGAAATAATAGTCCTCAGCCATATCACCTGTAGCTTGGCCTTTAATATCTACACCTGAGACGTTTGGATCTAAAACTGAAATCCCTGCTTCAAAATAATTACCCGGTTGTAAAAATGCAGAAATTGACTGCCCAGAGCGATCCATTGCTGCGGCAAACACCCCGGTCGTAGGTACGCTGGCAAATAAAATGGCACTTGTTAATGCTTTTAAGTTCATTTTTCTACTTTCCTAGTATAAAAAACGCTTCAATGCGTTAATAAAATTTAAAGATATGTAATTTTTTTAATCATATCTTGCACCAAAAAATAGCTAATAAAAAAAAGAGTAAAGACTCTAAATTTAAACTTAGGGTAAAAAAAAGCTGTTGATTTTAAATAATTAGAATAAATACTTTAATAATTTTTAGATAAACTATTGTTATTAAATATATAAAATAAATATCCATTAAATTATTGATATAAAATCAATTGTTCGAAAAATAAGCAAAATAAGTAAAATTCTAAATATTTTATGTGAAATGGGTCACATGCAAAAAAAGCCCCATATAGGGGCTTTTGGTATTTTTAATTCTTAGAAGCGATAGCCAATTTTCATGCCATAACCTAGTGCAGTATTGTCTTTGAATTCGCCAACAACTGTACCGCCAGTTTGCGCTTTCGCATCTCCTAACCAGAAGTATTTCACACCAGCTTGAATGAAATAGTTTTCAGCAGGACTATATTGACCGCCTAAACCAACACTCCAGTAGCCTTCAGTTGGGCCAAGTGTTGTTACAGGGTTGCCTGCACCAGAGTCATAACCTACAGCTGCTGTACCCGCCCATTTATCATTGAATTTACGAGAAATACCCGTAGTGATTGAGTACTGATCGTCAGAATAATCAATTAAATTGTTGCCGCCAGAACGTTGGAATAATGCTTGCGGTGTTACTGCAAATTGATCCCAATGAACCCAACGAAGGTTAGCAAAAGCTAAAGTGTTTGCAGCAATACCCGTTTGTAGATCTACGTTTACAGATTGCGGTGTAATTGCATCTACACGAGCGTCAGCTAAACCGATCGTAGTACCTGTAGGTAGAATAACACCAGGAGCGACAGTCATAGGAGATGAAAGCGTATAAGTTTCTTCACCAGTTGCTTTATGCTTGATTTCTGAACGGTAAGTTACAGAAGCTTTTAAAGCAATTTCTGGAATAGAGTAGGCGAAACCTGCTAACCAACCATATGCTTCTTCTTCAGCAACCTTAATGTTATAACCAGAAAGGCCTTGGTAAGCTAAACCACGCAGTTTGATATCTGCTTCAACAGTTTGCCATACTGGACCTGCATAGAAGTTCCAGTTCTCTGTTGGTTGGTAACCAATTAACGCTGTTAGGTTTTGTGTATCAACTTCAACACTTGTACCCGTGCCGTTTGAACCGAAGAAAAGTGAATTGCTGTCGTATGCTGCATCTGCACCATACGGTTGATCATAGATCAAACCTAAAGAAATCTTATCAGTTGCTTGTACTTTAATTGCTGCTGACGGGAAGTAGTAGTCTTCACCCATGTCATCAACTTTATTTTTCAGTAAATCTTGACCTTCTACTTTAGGGTCTAAAATAGAAATACCAGCTTCTGCGTAGTTACCAGGTTGTAAGAATGCTGAAATAGACTGACCTGAACGATCTAGACCCGCTGCAAATAATGATGCTGTTGGTAAAGCGGTAAGTAAAATTGCGTAGCTAAGGTGATTTAAGCGCATACTTTTCCCTGTTTGTAACTTTTGATGTTATTTCAATGTGTGGAAAGTAACATAAATAGAAAAACAGTAAATAAGAGTTGCTACTCTAAAATTGAACTAGGGAAGTTAAAAAATGAGCATGACTAGAGTATTTATTCTAGTGATTGATAATTATCTTTATGATTTTTAAATGAAAAATTAGAGTAAAAAGCTTAGTTTTTGATAAATGTTTTAGTAAATTTAAATGTTTATTGTTTGATCAAACAAGATAGGGAAATAATAAAAAGTTAGGGCCATAGCGAACTATGGCCCGAATCATATTTAAATTAGAAGCGGTAACCGATTTTTAAACCGTATGCCCAAGCATCGTTATCTTCAAATTCACCAACAATACGGCTATCTTCACCAAATTGAGCAGCTGTTTGAGATTTTGCATCGCCGAGCATGAAGTATTTCACGCCACCAGCAATGAAGTAATTCGGTGCTGGACTAAATTGTAAACCTAAGCCGACATTCCAGTAACCTTCAGTAGGGCCAAGTGTTGATACAGGGTTACCAGCGCCTGAGTCCCAACCTACGGATACGTTACCAGCCCATTGTTCACTAAGTTTGCGACCAACACCAACTGTTGCAGAAATTTGGTCTTCAGAATATTCAACTAAGTTAAAGCCGTTCGGACGGTTAACTGCTGGTAATTGTCCAACTGCTTCAGACATTAAACCAAATTGGTATGGACGAATTGCGAAATTTGACCATTCAACCCAACGCACGTTTGCAAATGCAACGGTGTCAGCCATGATACCAGATTGGAAATCAAGGTTTACAGACTGAGGTGTAGTAATCGTCGAAGTGCCCTTAGCTCCAACTACATCTGCAGGGTTTTGACCAAGTAGCGTTAACGCGCCAGCAGTTGGAATTGTTTCGCGAATTGTCGTTTCATGGTCAATTTCAGAACGATATGTTAAAGAAGCTTTAAGTGCAATTTCTGGAATTTGGTAAGCAACACCTGCCAACCAACCAAGATCACCAGTTTCTTTAATGTTTGAGTCATAGCCATTAAAAATGCTATAGCCTTGACCACGTAGGCTTACGCTACCTTTAACTGTTTGATAAACAGGACCAGCATAGATGTTCCAATTTGGCGTAGGTTGGAAGCCAAAAACAAAAGCTAAGTTCTGAGTGTCTACAGAAACTTTTGTATTTCCTTGGCCTAGAGCAACACCTGCATTATCTAAACGTTGTTGTAATTGCTGTTGACCTTGAATAAATGCCCCAGCTTCAACTTGTGGACGTACTGCAGCAGCAGCTGTATCAACATTACCACCTGCTTGAGTGATAATACCTGTCACTGTTGCTTGTAAAGTAGCATTATAAGCTGGGTTAGTTGGAGACATACCTTGTTGTGCAAGCAAGCCTTGCGCTGCTAAACCTACAATTTGTGTACTTGTAAGTTGATTTAAAGTTTGAGTAACTTCATTTCGAACCATGCTGTCTAATAGTGGTTGAGGTAATACCGTGTCAGAAGCTTGTGAAACAAAAGCATTGTTACCTTTATATTCAGCAGCGGCACCAAATGGTTGGTCATATAGAAGACCGAATGAAAACTTATCAGTTAATTGTAGTTTTAATGCGGCTGAAGGGAAGTAATAATCATCAGCCATGTCTTCAATATTACGACGTGTAGCTGTTTCACCAGCTTCTTTACCAGATACTGTCGGGTCTAGAACTGAAATACCTGCTTCAAAATAATTTCCTGGTTGTAAGAATGCAGACATAGATTGGCCTGAACGGTCCATTGCTGCTGCAAAAGCACCTGTCATTGGAACTGAAGCAAGAATCATGGCTGTAGCTAAAGTTTTTAATTTCATTCTTCGTCATTCCTTGAGATACGAATTTGATTTTTATGGTTACTGCATATATTCGTTATGGAAAACTTTTTAATACTCTTGGGCTTAATTGTTACTCCATGTGACAAAAATAGCACAATTAAAATAAGAGTAAATGCTCTAGATTAAAAAATATGATTGAAAAACGAACTATTTAGAGTAAATATACTAATTAATACATATAACATTTTGATTATTATTTAATATTTTTAGTTACTGCATTATTTTCTAAACCTAAAAATAATTGAAAATATTTTGATATGGGCAGTCATAAATTGATTTTTTTGGCCTTATAGACCACGCCATGTGTCGTTTTTTGCATTGACAAATAGATGATTAGGGAATTTAAAAGAGCTATTCAATTCTTCTTAAAAAACAAACTCTCAAGAGTAATATCAGTAAAAACAAAGATTAAGTTAAAAAATTCAGAGATGAATTTTGAATTTGTAATTTAGATTTAAGAATTCTGAATTTAGTTTTATTGATAAATGTGAGTTGAAAAAATCAGAGAGGTGAGGTGTCCAAAAAATTGTGCGCTCTGCGGGACTCGAACCCACGTCGGTTGCTTAGGAGGCAACTGCTCTATCCAGTTAAGCTAAGAGCGCAAGACGGAGGCTAATGTACTCCTATTTTAGCTAAAAAAAAAGTTATTGCCGAAACAATAACTTTTTAAATTACTTAGTCTTTATGAACTTCATTGGGGTCAATGTCGCTCAAATCTTTAGGATTAAGATAGTTAAACATTAATAACATGACTGTAATCCAAACAGGGATCATCAGAACAGATTCCATAAAGCCCTGAGTCCACATAATAAATAGAACTAAAGCAATAAAGATCAGAACGATGTAGTTGCTGACTGGTGCCCAAAGTGCAGGATATGAGGTTTTAAAATTCAAAATACGTTTTGCACGACGGAACTGTAAGTGAGTCATGGTAATCATCGCCCAGTTCAGGACAAGCGCACCAACAACAACATACATTAAGTGACCAAGTGCATCTTCGGGTACGAAGTAGTTTAAGAGTACACAACCGAAAATCAGCACTGCAGAAAGTAATACTGCTGGAATTGGCACGCCACTTTTGTTGGTTTTTGCGAAAACTTTTGGTGCATTACCTTGCTTCGCCAAGCTGTAAAGCATACGGCTATTGGCATACATACCGCTGTTATAAACAGACAGTGCTGCAGTTAGGATAATGAAGTTCAGTAAATGTGCAGCCCAATCAATACCCAGTTGGCTAAAGATCATCACAAATGGGCTTTTGTCTAGACCACCTAGTTCAAGCTGATTCCATGGCACAAGTGATAATAGAATAGTCAAAGAACCCACGTAGAAAATCAAAATACGAAATACAACTTGGTTGATCGCTTTTGGAATAGTTTCTTTTGGATTTTCAGCTTCTGCTGCCGCCATACCAATCAGTTCAATACCGCCGAAGGCGAACATCAAGAAAGCCAGCATGAAGAATAAACCTTCAAAACCATTTGGGAAGAAGCCGCCCTGACTCCATAAGTTGGTAAATGATGCTGTTGAATTGGCATCTGCAGTCAGTAGCAAATACAAACCAAATACGATCATCGAAATAACCGCAGTGACTTTAATAATCGACAGCCAAAACTCAGATTCACCATAAAACTTCACATTACCTAAGTTTACTAAAGTAATGATCACGAAGAAGAACAGTACAGATGCCCACGCTGGAATATGAGGCCACCAGTAGTTGATGTATTTCGCAACAGCGGTGAGTTCTGTCATTGCCACTAAAATATAGAGAATCCAGTAGTTCCAACCTGTTAAGAAACCTGGAAATTTCCCCCAATATTTATATGCAAAATGGCTAAATGAACCTGCCACAGGTTCATGGACGATCATTTCACCCAACTGACGCATAATTAGAAAGGCGATCAGACCGCCAATGGCGTAGCCGAGAATAATGGATGGTCCAGCAGATTGAATCACATGCGCTGAGCCCAAGAATAAGCCTGTACCAATTGCACCACCCATGGCAATCAATTGAATATGACGATTCTTTAAGCCACGCTTGAGTTCGGAGGAATTGGTAGTCAAGTTACTCTTCCCGAGAATGGTTTAATTTTGGTAATTGTAATGTATAGAGAATGAATAGCCTAGTAGCTCAAAATTTATGAAAAATATTTATAGGTTTGATAACCTATTTTTGGTTTTAAATGCTGAATTAAAAATTTATGAATCAATAGATTAATTTTATTTTAATTGAAATTCTTATACTTGGCTTTATATGGAAAAGGTATCGAATGTTGTTTTTTTATACTTAAGTCATGTGATTGTTAAAACTTCAATTAAACATTGTATGATGCAAAAGCGCAGAAAAGAACGCTCTGCCAAAACACAATGATAAAGATTAAGGATTCAATAAAAATGAGTTTTGCTCCCCAAATTAAGATTCCAGCGACTTATATGCGTGGTGGTACTAGTAAAGGTGTATTTTTCAAGCTAGATGATTTACCGCTTGCAGCACAACAAGCTGGAAAAGTTCGCGACCAACTTTTATTGCGTGTGATTGGCAGTCCAGATCCTTATGGCAAACAAATTGATGGGATGGGGGGAGCGACTTCAAGTACAAGTAAAACCGTGATTTTGGCAAAAAGTTCACAGCCTGAGCATGATGTAGACTATCTATTTGGACAAGTGTCGATTGATAAAGCATTTGTTGACTGGAGTGGTAACTGCGGAAACTTAACGGCAGCGGTTGGTGCATTTGCCATTTCAAATGGTTTAGTTGAGGCATCACGTATTCCTGAAAATGGTTTGTGTACGGTTCGTATTTGGCAAGCCAATATTCAAAAAACCATTATTGCGCATGTACCTATTACTGATGGTGCAGTACAAGAAACCGGTGATTTTGAACTAGATGGTGTGACCTTCCCAGCAGCCGAAGTTCAAATTGAATTTTTAGACCCCGCAGATGATGGTGAAGATGGCGGCGCTATGTTCCCTACAGGGAATTTGGTCGATACCTTAACCGTACCCGATGAAGGTAGTTTCCCTGCAACATTTATTAATGCAGGTATTCCAACGATCTTCTTAAATGCAGAAGATATTGGTTATGTCGGCACTGAACTGCAAGATGCGATCAATGGTGATGCCAAGGCATTGGCCCGTTTTGAAAAAATCCGTGCTTATGGTGCGCAGCAAATGGGTTTGATTTCAGATATTGC
This sequence comes from Acinetobacter sp. YH12045, assembly GCF_013419925.1. Classification (NCBI taxonomy): domain Bacteria; kingdom Pseudomonadati; phylum Pseudomonadota; class Gammaproteobacteria; order Moraxellales; family Moraxellaceae; genus Acinetobacter; species Acinetobacter sp. YH12045. The sequence continues at coordinate 27,803 of NZ_VOZE01000010.1, forward strand.
TGAAGCAGAGCAACGTCAACATACACCAAAGATTGCATTTGTTTCAAAGCCGAAAGCCTATACGTCTTCGAGTTCTAAACAAATCACGGAACACGATACGGACTTATTGGTTCGTGCCTTATCGATGGGGAAACTGCATCATGCCATGATGGGCACAGCGGCAGTTGCCATTGGTACAGCTGCGGCGATACCGGGGACGCTTGTGAACTTAGCCGCGGGTGGTGGGGAGCGAGAAGCTGTGCGTTTTGGACATCCATCTGGGACGCTACGTGTAGGTGCGCAAGCAATTTATGAAAATGGTCAGTGGGTGGTTAAAAAAGCCGTGATGAGCCGAAGTGCGCGTGTCTTAATGGAAGGCTGGGTGCGTATTCCTGCGGATAGTTTAGATTAAGTATTTAACATCTTATTAGAAATCAGCCTCTGCTTTGCAGGGGCTTTTTTTTGCCTTTATCTTTTATATGAATAAGGAAATCATGAATTGGTATATATTTTTATATAATATGAACTGCATTTAATATTAGAAAGTTTCTGTGATTTATGACAGATTAATTTTGTTAGCATTTCGCGTAGCTTTACCCTGAAAAAAGTAGCGAAACCATGCTTAAAAAAGACTTAATAAAATCGGATCTACCTACTGAACAATTGGCTGTATTAGAAGCGTTGCCAATGCCTGCTGCGTTATTTTCTGCGACAGCTGAGCTGATATGCGCCAATCAAATATTTAAACATCGATTTCAGTCAGACTTACAAGAGATCGTATTAAATCACGTGTCTGTGATGCAGCAAAAAACCAAAGCCACAAGTTCTGAGTTTGATTTACGCTGTTTAGAGAACGACAGCATTGAACCCTTTATGTATAGTGAAAATGAACGGCATTATTGGTTCACGCTCAAACCTAAGTTTCAACAAAGTGGTGATTTGGAACATGTGTTGTTGTGCTGTGCGGACATTACAAATTTAAAGCAATTCGAATTATCGTTGTTGAAACATAACCAACAACTCGAACAACAAGTTTATTTTGATTATCTGACAGGGATAAAAAATCGACGAGGTTTTGATTTAGACCTTTCTCAGTGGCAAAAAAGCTTCGCGGTTGAACAAGCCAATGAAATTTGTTTGATGATGCTCGACTTAGACAATTTTAAGCAAATCAATGATATCTACGGTCATGCGTTTGGCGATGAAGTTTTAAGAAAATGTGCGCAGCTTTTAAGGGTGCAAATTAGTCAACACGCAGATGCACAAATATATCGCATGGGTGGGGAAGAGTTTGCAATGATTTTGCCACGCACGGCTATATCGACTGCATGTTTGATTGCACAACAGTGTTGTGAGCAAATCTATGCTTCTTCGATGAGTTATGCAGATAAAACTTTACAACTGAGTATCTCATGCGGAGTGGCCTTGTGGGATGGTACAGAGTCATTTTTTGAAACATTGGCACGTGCCGATCAGGCTTTGTATCAAGCCAAGAAAGGCTCGAAAAATTGTACTTGTTTTAATGATGGACAAAATGTGGCGCTATTTGAGGAAACGACATTTAAAAAACCATCAGACTGTGGGAAAAACACATAGATTTAGGCCGTAACATAGAGAAAGAACTGAGAAAGCAGTATGATGCAACAGGTCAAAATTGACAGAAAACATTGGCAGTCGATTTGCTAATGAACAAAGCAGTTAAATATTTAAAGTATTTGAGGTGAATGTGTCTTCTTTAACAGACGTTTCCACACATGCCCTGACAGAAGCGCAGCAGCGTATTCAGCAGGATTTACTGACAGCGCTTGATGCATTTTCAATTCCAGAACCCTTAAAAGGGGCGGTGTATCATGCTGTGATGTTGGGTGGAAAACGCGTTCGACCGGCACTTTGTTATGCAACAGCAGCGTTAAAACCCAATACCAATTTTGCAGCCGTACGCCGTGCTGCTGTGGCGATTGAATTTATTCATTGCTATTCATTGGCACACGATGATTTGCCGTGTATGGACAACGATTTACTCCGTCGTGGTCAACCAACCTGTCATGTGGCTTTTGGTGAAGATACGGCCTTACTTGCTGGCGATATTTTACAATCGATGGCATTTGAAGTTTTAGGTAGTCGTCTTTTTGATCAAAGCCCAGCCGTTGAAGCGCCAATCATCTTAAAGCAAATGCAAATTTTAGCGACTGCAACTTCAAAAATGGTCAATGGACAAGTCCTAGACTTACAAGCGGAAGGCAAGCATGTCAGTCAGGATGAACTAGAAAACATTCATCGAAATAAAACTGGTGCTTTAATTTCTGCTGCAATCATGATGGCGGCAGTGACGATATTTAATGGTACAGACCAAGCTATTCCTAAACTCCGCGAATTTGGTCTAGCGATTGGTTTAGCTTTTCAGGTGCAAGATGATATTTTAGATATTATTGCTGACACTGAAGCATTGGGTAAAACAGCAGGTAAAGATCAACAAGTGGATAAATCGACATATCCTGCGTTAATGGGTCTCGAGCAAGCGCAAGCTTATGCAGAAGAATTACATGCTCAAGCGCTTCAAGCTTTGGATTATTTTGCAGAAGATGCGGCAGAATTACACAAGATCACGCAGTTTTTATTAAAACGTCAAAGTTAATATGACGCAGTAAAAGACCTCAGCCCACACATGTAACATGTTGTGGGCTTTTTTATATTTTGTATATTTGGAACAGAAGTCAATAAACCATCTACGGAATAGCTAAATGGATGACATGATAAAAAAGAAAAAAGGACGCCTAGCGTCCTTTTTTGCAGATATTAAAACTTAGAAATTAAATTTAAGTGCTATTGATCTTAAATACTTTCTTTATAGATACGATCTGCTTCTTCAAATTTTTCAGTGACTTCAGCAGATGGTGCTTTGCCCATTAAGCTCACAATGATGATTGCAAGTAGTGAGCAGATGAAGCCCGGTATAATTTCATAAACGCCTGTATCGCCCCACAGGTTTTTCCATAGAATAACCATAACAGCACCAACCACCATACCTGCTAAGGCACCATGGAGTGTCATGCGTTTCCAGAACAATGACATGATAATCAGTGGGCCAAATGCAGCACCAAAGCCTGCCCATGCATATGCTACGAGACCAAGGACTTTAGAGTCAGGATTAGCCGCCATATAGATCGCTAGCAACGCAATCATTAACACCATGATACGGCCGACCCAAACCAATTCTTTTTGTGAAGCATTTTTACGTAAGAATGATTTATAAAAGTCTTCAGTTAAGGTACTTGAACAGACTAAAAGCTGACAGCTTAAGGTACTCATGATCGCAGCTAAAATCGCAGCCAATACGATACCTGCAACCCATGGGTTAAATAGAATTTTAGTCAATTCCATAAAGACCGTTTCAGGGTTTGCTGTAACGACACCTGCCAGTTCTGGATGCTGTTGGAAATAAGCAATACCGAAGAAGCCTGCTGCAACTGCGCCACCGAGGCAGAGCGTCATCCATGTCATACCAATACGGCGTGCATTGGGAATCGATTTAACAGAATCAGCTGCCATGAAGCGGACTAAGATATGCGGTTGACCAAAATAGCCTAAGCCCCATGCCAATAAAGACATGATTGCGACAAAACTTAAGTCAGCAAATACATTCATCGCTTGAGGGCGTGCCGCTTCCAGTGCCAGAGTGAACTGGCTTAAATCAGAGAATGACAACATGACCACGATAGGGGTAAGTAGCAAGGCAAAAATCATAAAGCCCGCTTGAATGGTATCGGTCCAACTGACAGCAAGGAAGCCACCAATAAACACATAGCTCACCGTTGCAATGGCACTGATCCAAAGCGCAGTGCTATACGACATACCAAACATACTTTCAAATAATCGAGCGCCTGCAACCATGCCTGAAGCACAGTAAATTGCGAAGAAAATCAAAATAATCACAGCTGACACGATACGTAAGATTTTCTTTTGATCGTTAAAACGATTTGAGAAATAGTCAGGTAGGGTCAAGGCATTATTTTGAACTTCGGTATGTACACGAAGACGACCTGCCACAAGTAGCCAGTTGAGCCAAGCACCGATGATCAGACCAATTGCAATCCACATTTCAGATAAACCTGAAAGGTAAATCGCCCCCGGAAGACCCATGAGCAACCAACCACTCATATCCGATGCACCTGCAGAAAGGGCAGTGACAAAGCTCCCTAATCGGCGGCCACCTAAAATGTAGTCAGAAAAGTTACTGGTCGCACGGTATGCAAGTAAACCGATCACGACCATGGCGACAATATAAAAGAGAAAGGTAATTAGGGTGGGATTCAGGGAGCTCATACGGTATCCGCTTTGGCGTTGGACAATTGCGTTTAATCAGGGGACTCAATGGGATTTGCCTAAGCCAAGTAGGTGAAATCGAACGATAAGTCCTAAAACGTCAAAAAAATAACGTGAAATTTAAACATAAATTCACAAACTTTGCCTTCTTTTTTGTTTTGGGCATAAAAATGGGCCGTATGTCACGACCCATTTTTATTAATGTGAAGATTTAGTTATTACGTCCCATCACACCACGAATGGTGTTGAGTACATCCGCAGGTAATACCACAGTTTTGGCATTATTAGATTTAGCCATATCTTGCATGGCTTTGACGTATTGTTCACCCAGTAAGTACGCAACTGGAATTTCTTTATCGCCGACGGCTGAACTCACCATTTCAATTGCACGCTGTGAAGATTCTGCCAGTACCACTTGAGCTTCTGCATCCCGACGAGAAGCTTCTAAACGACCATCCGCTTCCAAAATAGCCGCTTGTTTTTCACCGTCTGCCTTGGTCACTGTCGCACGACGTTGACGTTCAGCGGCCGCTTGCTCTTCCATCGCAGCTTGCATGGTATGAGAAGGTTTAATGTCTTGAATTTCTACAGTTTTAAGCGTAATACCCCAGTCAGAGATATCGTCAGAAATTGCGGCTTTAAGTTTAGCCTTAATATGATCACGCGATGAAAGTGCATCATCAAGGTCCATTTCTCCGACAATTGAACGTAAAGAGGTTTGAACTAAGTTTTGAATCGCCCATGTGTAGTTTTCAATACCGTAAACTGCTTTTTCAGGTGTGGTTAAATTGATATAAGCCACAGCATTCATCAGCAGTACCGCATTGTCACGTGTGATCACTTCCTGAGAGGGAATATCTAACACAATATCTTTGGTTGTGACTTTATAAGCCACTTCATCGACATAGGGAATCACAAAGTTCAGTCCCGGATTGAGCGTGGTATGGTATTTACCTAAACGCTGAACAATCCATTTATAACCTTGGGGAACAATACGGACACCTTTAAAAATGGTGACGGCTACAAAAACTAAGAGCGCTAAAAAAACAATAGAAACACCAGACATGTCATTTCTCACTTATTTATGGATTGTCAGTGGGGTGGTTGCTGTTGTGCAGTTGGACAACTAAATCATTGCCTAAAATATCGGTCACGCGAACACGGTCGCCGACTTGAAGTGCATCTTGGGTACGGCAATGCCATTCGTCTGAACCTAAAACAGGCATCGGGAAGCGAACTTTAACGCTGCCATGATTGAGCTGGGTTTGAATCACCATACCCACTTGGCCAATTGTCGCTTCACGCGACAGACCTGCTTTGGTTTTATCAATGGATAAAGGCTTAATAAATTTGAACCACAAAAATGTGCAAAGCACGGCAAAAATAATCCAAACCACAATTTGGACATTAAAGTCCATGGATGGAAAGATCCAATATAAGATCCCAACCAAAATTGCGGAAACGCCAAACCATAGCGCAGCAAAAGACGGCAAAATCAGTTCAAAAAGCATCAAAGCGACGCCCAATACAAACCAGTGCCAAGGTTCTAAAATAAATTCCATACATCTACTCTTATATAAGGGTGAATTGATATAGATGAACCAGTATCTATATCAATGTAGCAGATGTATAACTCAATGAATATAAAAAAAATCGTTGAATTATATTTTCGCTTTTGGTGCTGGTTTAAAGGCCGCAGGAGACTGTTTAAAGTTATCGATCGCCTTAATAATGCTATTCACTTTGAGCTGTGCGGCTTTTTCACCTTCTAAAATCGTCGCATTGCTCGACTTCAAATCGAGTGTGCCAATATGTCCCACTTTAGGTTGAATCACGAAATTGGCATTTTTCAGTTCTTCATTAATACTTTGTTGTCCCATGATGTTAATGGTTTGATCGAGTAAACCAAACATGCTTACGGCTTTGCTACCGTCAGGACGCGCAGAGATATCAACTGCAATCACAATATCTGCACCCATATCACGTGCGGTTTTGACTGGAATTGGGCTGACTAAGCCACCATCGACATATTTCACCCCTGCAATGGTCGCAGGTACAAATACATTCGGAATGCTGCACGATGCACGTACCGCTTGGCCTGCATTACCACGGTTAAATTCAGTTTTACTGCCATTATCCAAACGGGTGGCTACAGCAGCAAAGCGCTTTGGAAACTGTTCAATTGATTTATTGCCGACGTTTTTATTAACAAAGTCTTGCAGTTTTTGCCCTTGAATAATGCCTTGGCTATTTAAGGTTAAATCACGAATATCGGACTCTTTAAAGTTCAAGGCCAATTGCTGCATTTGATATGGTGTTTTACCGCTGGCGTACAAGCTACCGACAAAACTACCTGCACTGGTCCCAGTCACAATTTTAGGTTTAATACCGTGCGATTCAAGCACTTTAAGCACACCAATATGAGCAAAACCTTTGGCACCGCCACCACCGAGCGCAATCGCGATCACCGGTTCACGTGCTTTGGCAGGTGTAGGTGTCGTGGTTGCAGGCGTTTTGGTTGCAGAATCACAGCCAGTGAGTGCCAATACAAAGAGGCTAGTAATCAGGTATTGCAAAAGTTTCATGGGTGAAATCTGATGGTTAAATATACAAAGTGCACATCACATCAAAAAAATAGCCATTTGACTAGGGCTTTTTCCAGTGCTTTTGTAACGGCAATGCCAACCATTCGGGATTTTTCGGGGAAAATTTGCCATCATAAATCTTCAAAATTTTTTCGAGATCAGTTTCAAAATCTCCACTGGGTTCAAAAACACCCAAGCAATGAATGGTTTTCTTTGCATAATCAAAGCTAAACATCACAATAGGTATCTGTGCTTCATAGGCAATATAGTAAAAACCACTCCTGATTTTATCGGCTTTTTTTCGTGTTCCCTCAGGTGCCATTCCAATCCAAATTTGATCTGTCACTTGGACAATCTCAGCAATTTCACGCGTCAGTCCATGTGGATTTTCACGCTGTACAGGGATCACGCCGACCCAATCCAAAAGTGGTTTTAAGGGAGTATCGAAAAGGGTGTTTTTGCCAAAAATGGTTATTTTTATCCCGATTCCAAGCAAGGCGAGAAAGCCGTGCCATGCATCTATATTAGAAGTATGCGGAGAAATGATCGCTACAGCTTTGGCAAGGTTGGGAAATTCGCCGTCAAATTTCCATCCTTGTGCCAAAAAAAGTGTTTTAAATATTGCGCGGCTCAGGGGGGAGCCGCGTGATGGAACTTGATCGGGCAAAACTGGAAATAATTGAGTCTTTTGATTCATTGCATATTCTTATATAGGTGAAATCCATTTTTGATGTGATGCACATTTAAAAGTATGGCATCAGCATTGACCTTATCTTAGGTCGATGATTTTTTTAGATCATTGGCAAAATAGCCGTATTTTGACTACTCTAAATGTAACTTCAGCGCATTCAACATTTAGGAACTTATGATCCAGCTTCGTCAGCTCTATCTTTTACTGTTTTCCTTATATTGGGCGCAAGGGTTACCTGTCGGTTTTATGACGCATGCTTTACCAGTGATTTTAAGAGCGCAAGGTGTGTCTTTGGCACATATAGGTGGCTTTGGATTACTCATGCTGCCATGGTCGATCAAAGTTTTCTGGGCACCGTGGATTGATCGGCATGGTTCAAGGTCCAAAGGGCACTATCGGAGTTGGATTATTCCAATGCAGTTGTTGTCCGTGTTGGTCTTGGTCTTCCTGTCCTTTTTGCCGATCCAAAGCTTGAATGAACCAATGTATTTGCTGCTGTTTTTTGTGGCTTTACTCAGTATGAATTTGGTCGGTGCAACTCAAGATGTTGCAACGGATGGATTGGCTGTCAATATTTTAAAAACTGACCAACAGCACTGGGGCAATACCTTTCAGGTGATTGGTTCCAGACTCGGCTTTATTGTCGGTGGTGGCGCTGTACTTTGGGCTTTAGATTGGTTGGATTGGCAAGCCACCTTTCTGTTTTTAGCGGTATTGGTGTTCATCAATACCATTCCTATTTTTATGTATCGAGAACCTTTAAAGCTACCACTCAACATAAAATCTAGTCCAGAGAATGATAACAACCATAAACATACTTCAGGCTTGTTCTACGCTATTCGCCAATATTTGACTTATTTTACCCAAACCAAAACCCTCACACTGTGGCTCATGATCTTATTGAGTTTTAAGCTTGCAGATGGTCTAGCAGGTCCTTTACTTAAGCCGCTGATGGTCGATTTAGGATTGAGTTTTAGTGAAATTGGTCTGTATGTCACCATGTTAGGTGCGGTGGCTGCTTTAATTGGGGCGGGGCTTGCTGGTCTTAGCTTGAAGTATATTTCTCGGGCGCAAGCCTTGGTTTTCTATTCGGTATTGAAAATATTCAGTTTATTGGCCTATGCATGGCTGGCTTTGCAGTTCGAGGCAAAACGGCCCGTCCATGAATGGCTGATCTATGGGATCAATGCTGCCGAAGACATGATTTCAGCCATGCTGCTTGTGATCATGCTGACTTTGGTGATGCAATATAGTCGTAAAGCATTTGCAGCAACGGACTTTACATTTCAGGTTGCCATTATGGCTACGGTGAGTGGGGGGCTGTATAGCATCAGTGGCATAGTGGCCGATCAGTTGGGTTATAGCACTTATTTATTTTGGATCACAGGTTTGGCTGCATTGAGCTTAGTCCCGATTCTATTTTTGGGAAAAGCATCAAAAAATGACCAAAATCACTTCTAAATCATGATTTTGGTTGTTTTTTATCAGCTAAAGCACTAAAAGAGCAATGCAAATATTATTTTAATAATTTTGTAATATGTTTCCCGTGTGTAATATCTGTTACAAAATAATTTAAGGAAAATTTTTGATGAAAACTAAGTTAGCAGCGGCTATCGCATTGAGCCTTTTGGCTGGCTCAACCTTTGCAGCACCAACCTTCTACGGTGAAATTGATGCGTCTGTTGATTATTTATCTGAAGATAATAAAACGGGTGTTTCAGACAAAGATGTCGTTGAAATCAGTTCAAACAGTTCTTTCTTGGGTTTAAAGGGCGATGAAAAACTGACTGACCGTTTAAGCGCAGTTTATGCAATTGAATGGGCATTTAACTCAGACGGCGAAGGCGATGACTGGTCTAAGCGTAACCGCTTCGTTGGTTTGAAAGATGCGAAACTTGGTACATTGAAAGTCGGTGCACACGATACACCATTAAAACAATTGTCTAGTCCGGTTGATACATTCAACAATTACGTGGGTAACCGTGCTGATGTTGCAGGCATCATGACGGGTGAAAACCGTGTAGATAACGTTGTTGTCTATGAATCACCAGCTTTTAAAATTGCTGAAGGTGCAATTAAAGTTAATGCATTGCTTGCAACAGGTGAGTCTTCAGGAATCAAGAGTGATAAAGGTGTAGTAAAAACTGCAGGTCGTGGTCTTGGCGATGCTTGGTCGGCGTCTGTTGTCTATGACAGCCCTGTTGTTGTTGCAGGTTTAGCCTATGACAAAGCCATTCCATCGAACTTTGGTGGTGTAGGGATCTTAAATGCTGAAAGTCCTGAAGTTGCGGGTACAAAAGCATTTGCTGCTGCAAATACCGTTCGTGCGATTGGTCGTGTAAATCTTGAGGGTGGTTTGGCGCTCAAAGCACTGTATCAAACATCAGAGGTTGAGGCTGCTAAAGGTAATGATGTTGCAGCAGCAAATATTGATGATGCTCAAGGTTGGTTAGTCGGTGCAGAATATAATCTACCCTCTGCAAAAGCTTGGACTGTAAAAGCACAATATAGTCAAAATACCACGACTTATAAAGAGGGTGATGATTACGAAGCTCAGCAATTCATTGCAGGTGCGGATTATGCATTTAGCAAACAAGTGAAAGCTTATGGTTATGCAGGTTACTTAGCACTTGAAAAAGGTTCGAATGAAAGTGAACAACCTGTTCTAGGTACAGGTCTAGAATTTAAATTCTAAAACTTTGATTTAAGTTGTTCAAAAGGCGATGTTTTACATCGCCTTTTTTGATTTTTCTTGCTTGGTTTTGATCAGTTTTAAGTGATTTTTAAGTTTGAATTTTTAGATTAGGGCATCAAAGATCAATAATTGATGCCAATATGCTTCAGGTCATAGCTAAAATACAGCAAAAAATTCCAAGACTTAGTTTAAGTCAATTTAACCTCGTGCTTGCCTTATGGCTTGGGGTGGTTTTGAACCTCGCGTTTTATCAGCAAATCCAGCAGCTCACACCTTATACGGGGCTGAAGGCCGGACTATTTTTAGCGGCAACCGTACTGGTGGTAGTGGCACTTTATAATGTGCTGATGCAACTACTGCAATGGCGATGGAATTCAAAACTTTTGGCGAGTGTTTTGCTGATCATTGGTGGCTTGAGTGCTTATTTCGTCAATAGTTTAGGCGTGACCATTACATCTGACCAAGTGCAGAACATGATGCAAACAGATGTAAAGGAAGTGCAGGATTTAATCTCGCCACAATTTTTTATCTGGGTCTTTGGACTGGTTATTTTGCCAGTGCTATTGATCTGGCTTTTGCCACTGCATAAAGAAGCCCTAAGCACGGTCGTAGCCAAAAAGGGTCTACATATAGTGCTATCGCTCATCCTTTTGGGTGCTTTGCTGTTTGTTTATTTTGTTGATTATGCAGCGATCTTTCGTGAGCATCGTGACTTAAAAGGCATGCTCTCACCACAAAACAGTATCGCTTCGACATTTTCCTATTATCACAAAAAAGCACCGAAACAGAATTTGCCATTGTTGATCTATGGTGAAGATGCACATATGGTTGAAAACGTAAGCGCCAAAAGCTTACCAAAATTGATGGTCTTAGTGGTTGGTGAAACTGCGCGCGCGGAAAGTTTTTCACTCAATGGCTATGCTAAAAATACCAATCCTGAACTCAGTCAGCAAAATATTATCAATTTTAGCCAAGTCAGTTCATGTGGCACCGCAACCGCTGTGTCTGTTCCTTGTATGTTCTCGGGTATGCCGAGAACCGAATATGATGAACAGCTTGCAAGTCATCGCGAAGGTTTACTCGATATTGCACAGCGTGCAGGCTATAAGGTGACGTGGCTAGATAATAATTCAGGCTGTAAGGGCACATGCACACGTGTTGAAAAATATGAATTTCCTGAAGCATTGAAGAAAAAGTGGTGTGATGCCGATGGCGAATGTCATGATGAAATCTTAGTGGATGGTTTGAAGGCATATTTGGCTTCGATCCCCAAAGCAGATCCGACTCCCCGTTTAATTGTATTACACCAAATGGGCAGTCATGGCCCTGCTTATTTCAAACGAAGTACCGCAGCGTTTCAAAAATTTAAGCCAACCTGTAATAGCAATGCCATACAGGGATGTAGCTCGACAGAATTAATAAATAGTTATGACAACAGTATTATCTATACCGACCATGTGCTGAGTGAATTGATTAACACCTTAAAAGTGACTAACAACTATCAAACAGGACTGTGGTATTTGTCCGATCATGGCGAGTCGACAGGTGAACATGGCTTATATTTACACGGTTCTCCATATGCAATTGCACCGTCACAGCAAACGCATGTGCCGATGTTGATGTGGTTTTCACCGGCGTGGCAAAAAAATAATTCAGCGCAATACACTTGTTTAATGGCACAAAAAAGCCAAAAATTAAGTCAGGATAATCTATTTCCATCGCTATTGAGTTTGCTCGATGTGCAGACTCAAGTGATTGATGAAAAAAACAATATGTTGCAACAATGTACTTCAGTACAGCGCAGGACTTAAGCCATGCACAAAATACTTATTATTGAAGATGATTTCATGATTGCCGAATCGACTAAAACCTTGTTGAACTATCAACAGTTTGAAGTCGAGTGGGTGAATAATGGTATCGATGGCTTAAAGCTCATAATGCAAGGGGGGATTGATATCGTCTTACTAGATCTGGGTTTGCCGATGATGGATGGTATGCAAGTCCTGAAACAAATTCGTCAAATGCAGTCTAAATTGCCAGTGTTAATCATCTCGGCACGTGATCAATTACAAAATCGTGTAGATGGTTTAAACCATGGGGCAGATGACTATCTGATCAAGCCTTATGAGTTTGATGAATTACTTGCACGGATTCATGCACTCCTTCGACGCACAGGGCTGAGTTCAGTCGAAGCACCACAGAAAATTTTAAAACATGGTGAATTGATTTTAGATATTGAGCAGCATCTTGCACGCTATAAGGGTCAATATGTCGATTTATCTAACCGTGAATGGGCCATATTGATACCACTGGTGACGCATCCGAATAAGATTTTTTCGAAAGCTAATTTAGAAGATAAGCTTTATGATTTTGATAGTGATATCAGCAGTAATACTATTGAAGTGTATGTGCATCATCTCAGAACAAAATTAGACAAAGATTTTATTCGCACCATTCGTGGTTTAGGTTATCGACTCGGTTAAGGCAAAGGAATTATCGACCATGCAGCAGCCTTATTCTCTGAAAAAGAGACTAATTATTTATGTGTCTGTTTTCAGTATGCTTTTGGGCTGTCTTTTGGTGTTTTCAGCTTATCGAATTGCACTTGAAGAAATTAATGAAATTTTAGATGCGCAAATGCAAAATTTGGCGGAACGTGTTGCAGAGCATGATCCGCAGCCCATTCGCAGCGAATTTGATCAACATAAGCATTATCATGAAGAAGATTTATTTGTCGATGTATGGACCTATCAATCCAATGCGCATCAAACCCATCAATTAAAATTATTGGTCGCGCCTCAGCCCAAAGCCGGTTTTTATACCCACAGTACCCAACAGGATGAGTGGCATACCTATATTTTGCCACTCGCAGATCGGCAAATTCAGGTCAGTCAGCAAGAATCGGTTCGACAGCATCTTGCAGCAGAATTGGCCAGTAGCATGTTTATTCCCTATTTGGTTTTTATACCTTTTGCATTAATCGCTTTGGGATGGTTGATTCAACGCAGTTTAAATCCACTGGAAAAATTTAAAAAAGAACTGGCAAAACGGGATGCCTTTGAACTTTCTCCAATCTCTCAAATGCCTTATCCAGAGGAAATTGCGCCGACTATTATTGAAATGAACCAGTTGTTTGAACGAATTTCGTTGTCGCAGCAGGAACAGCGCCAGTTTATTGCTGACGCAGCGCATGAGTTACGGACCCCGATTACCGCACTGAATTTGCAAATGCAGATTTTGCTACAAAAATTTCCACAAGATGACGCTCTACAAAATTTGAGTAAAGGTTTAATTCGTATTCAGCATTTGGTGAGTCAATTATTGAGTTTGGCAAAACAAGACGCCTCGGTCTTTGAACTTGAGCGCAAACAACATTTTGATCTTAAGCAAGTCGCAACCAATTGCGTGGAGCAACTGGTACATTTGGCTATGCAAAAAGATATTGACCTTGGCATGGAGCAACAACAAAGCATTGCCTTATATAGTCTTGAGCCAACCGTACATTCAATCATTTTTAATTTGATTGATAATGCCATTAAATATACCCCTGCACAGGGCATGATTAATGTCTCCGTCTTTGAACATGCGGGGCAGGCGGTTGTACAGGTTGAAGATAGTGGGCCTGGCATCGACCCAGCTTTATATGAGCAAATTCGAAAACGCTTTTATCGAATTTATAATCATGAAGAAATTGGAAGTGGTTTAGGCTTGGCGATCGTGGATAAGGCCGCTGCGCATATTGGTGCACGTTTAGATTTTGCGAAAAGTGAAACGCTGGGTGGGTTGAAAGTAACGATTCAGATTCCGCTAAGACCTTTAAACTCCTAATTATTTTAATTTACTCCTTGCGAATAAAGCCTATATCCATTCAAAGTGTTTATAGGCAGTTTTGATTTTTTCTGTGGGTAGATAACGATAGCCAAATGTATAAATGACTGTGTTAAAGGCCCAAATAAACCATGCTGTCCATAGATTATGACTGAGAAAATGTGCACCCCGCATCATTTGCGCCCAGCCAAAAGCAAAGCCTAAAATCAGCCCAGCACATAAAAAGAAGTAAGCACGGGCAGGTCGATGTATTCGATAAACAAAATATCCCGTAATTAAGGCAAAACCAGTCGCAGCATGGCCACCGGGGAAGCAGTGTCCTTGGCGTGCTGAAAAATCCCAAGAAAAGCCTTGGGCTGTGGCGACGGTCATATTCCAAGGGCAGGCATGTGCAGATTGTGATTTGAGTAAACCAATAATTGCCGTGCTGAGTAGAGCCACCACGATAAAATAGCCAAATTCAAACTTACGTGCTTTCAGATGCGGATATTTAAAACTGCATATCCACGCTGCGATATAGAGAACATAAACGCCTATAACGATATTCTTGATATAGCGATGGTTCAGCACAGCAAGTGCCCAATCATTACGATGAGGAAAACCACCATGTAGGTCGACCCAAGGCTGAATAAAAGCTTGGTCGAGCGAACCACCGACGGGAAAAACATAAAGGAGGCCAACCAAGCTGAGTGTGAGCAGCAGGGCTTGTCGTAATAAAAAGGAACGGTTCGAGAGCATAAGTCGTGTGATGTGCTGAAATTATTTTGTTTGAATACTGCTATTTGAAACCACAAAACTTAAATCAGACTTAATCGGCTATTTGAACTGTATTGATATCGATAGTGAAGAAGGTGCATAAAGCAAAACGGGCATTGTGTTAAAGTTTTTGAAAACTCAGTAATAAAGATTTATGAGCATACGTGCAGTCCTTTTTGATTTAGATAATACTTTGACTCACCGAGATCACAGCGTTCAGGCCTATACGCAGTATTTAGCCGAGTCTTATCAGTCGACGCTGGTGGAGGTAGACCTTGTACAGATTAAACGTATTATTAATCGTATAGATAATGGGGGATATCCGAAAAAAGAACTCCTTACTCATCCGAGTATTGGGGCATCTGTCGCTTATGCCCTACAAACGGAGCTGGATTGGATACATCAACCCGATTTTGATGAGCTGACACAATTTTGGTTTCAGCACTTTGGTCAGTTCGCCGTGGCGATGCCGGGAGCATTGAGCTTGCTGCAGCAACTAAAACAGCAGCAGTATAAACTGGCGGTGGTGTCGAATGGTGGATATGCCACACGCCTGAATATTTTGAATGGACTAGGTTTTGCATCGTATTTTGATCAGATCATCAGCTCGGAAAGTGCAGGCATTAGTAAGCCCAAAGTTGAAATATTTCAGTACAGTTGTCGTGAGTTGGGCGTGACGGAAACCGAGTGTTTATTTATTGGTGATCATCCTGTCAATGATATTTATGGTGCGAGCCAAGCAGGGATGTCTGCCGTATTGCTTGAAGGCTTTCATACTTTAAGTGCTGAACAACAGCACAGCATTCCGAATAAAATTCAGCATTTGGATCAGGTCTTAGATTTTCTAAAATAAGATGATTTAAACTCAAGCTTTAAGCGAAGTTCAGGGTAAAAAAAAGCGGCATAAATGCCGCTTTAGATTGTGTTGTTTAGAACATGTTTTCTTCAGAGTTTGCCGAAATACGGTGAATACTTAAGTCTGCACCACGGAATTCTTCTTCTTGATCTAGGCGAATGCCCATCGTTACTTTGAGTAGACCATAAACGATGAATCCACCTGCCAATGCAATCAAGATTGCGAGTAGCGTACCGATACATTGAGAGATCATTGAAATACCGCCTAAACCGCCCAACCATTTTTGTCCAAATACACCCACTGCAATACCACCGAAAGCACCACAAACACCGTGTAGTGGCCATACGCCAAGTACATCATCGACTTTGAGTTTGTTTTGAGTGTATGTAAATAGTTTGACAAAGATCAGACCTGCGATAGCGCCGATAATTAACGCACCGACAGGATGAACTACATCTGAGCCTGCACAGATTGCAACCAAACCTGCTAAGGGACCGTTATGTAAGAAACCGGGGTCATTTTTACCCATAAAGTTTGCTGCAAGCGTGCCGCCCACCATTGCCATGAGAGAGTTAATTGCAACCAGTCCTGAAATGGCATCCAAACGTTGCGCACTCATCACGTTAAAGCCAAACCAGCCAACGATTAAAATCCAAGAACCTAAGGCAAGGAATGGAATACTTGAAGGGGGGTGAGCGCTGATACGACCGTCTTTTTTATAGCGTCCATGACGTGCGCCAAGTAAAAGTATTGCAGCTAAAGCGATCCAACCGCCCATCGCATGTACCACGACCGAACCTGCAAAGTCATGAAAGGCTGCGCCAAATGTGCGTTCTAACCATGCTTGTAATCCAAAATTACCATTCCATGCCATGCCTTCAAAAAATGGATAGACCAAAGCGACCAATAATAATGTGGCAATCGCTTGAGTCCGCATTTTTGCACGTTCAGCAATACCACCTGAAATAATCGCTGGAATGGCTGCGGCAAAAGTTAGCAGGAAGAAACAACGCATTAAGTTGTAGCCATGATCGGCTGCTAAAGTGTCCCCAATATGAAAAAAGTGCTGACCATAAGAGATGTAATAACCCACAAAAAAGTATGCAATTGCGGAAATAGAAAAGTCAGTCAAAATTTTACTCAGCGCATTGACCTGATTTTTATGTCGTACTGTACCCAATTCTAAAAATGCAAAGCCAGCATGCATGGCAAGAACCAAGACTGCACCAAGAAGGAGAAAGAGGAGATCTATATTTTGCATAAGGTGTTCCAGTTTAGTGCGCTAGTTCACGAAAAGAAGTTCAGTATATCGAGCGGAATAATTTCGAAAAGAGGAGTGAGAGAGGGAAATTTTGATTAAAAAAACTAAAAAATGTAGAAGACTCGATATAAAGCAAAGACTTGCTTGAGTATGATAATAATGCACTAAAATAGTGCAATGATGATTTGCAATGACAAAATTAAATGAATGATTATTAAGTGAAAAACTATGTTTTTTGAATCTGTTTAAAAAATGAAAAACAAATAGCGCCATTTCTGAGTTAATTCAGGGCAGTCCATTATTTTGTATTTTTATCTGATTGATAGATGTTAGTGCGAGAATGAAACTGAAAATTTCCTCATGATACATTTTTGGGAGTCTTTCTGAGCATCTTGTGGTCATTAAACGTTGAAAGCTGGATGTCTCACCTGAACTGAAATAATGCACAGATATTAACCAATTAAATCTCTGCTGCTGCACTTTTAGATGGCGAATAAAACATTCAAGGGTGGGTCTGTGGTGATGGTCGTTGGATCTGACTGTATTTTGATGACGTATTTAATTGAAGCGGTACAGAATTTTAAAGTTTTAGCCTTGAATGCTTAAGCTAAACGCTGTGTATTAATCGCTTCAGCCCAGTCACAACATCCGCAGCGCGGGCAGGCATCCTGAGCACCGTGAATGTACATGGTTTTGCCACAGTGCGTACAGGCATACAGATGATGCATTTTGATATCGCGAACCGCTTTATAGGGTTTTGGAAATAGTGGCAGTCCATAACGCACTTGTTCAGGTGGATAAAACAAAATACTAAATTTGCCATCACTTTCTAATAAGCCAACTCGAACTTGTCCAAGATGCTCAACATTTTGCTGACGCATTTCAGAGAAGAATTCATCATGTGACATTTTACCTTGTTTAATTTTTTCTAAGACCAATTCACCATCTTCCACAATGTAGAGGGCTTTGCCTTCAATTAAATCTTCAAAGGGTTGGTATTTCATCATTAGCCAAGTGATTACGCGGTATAAACCAATCACCACCGTCATCACAATGAGAGCTTGTAAGAGGGGGAGTTCCTCCTCAAACATCGGGTCGCCTGCAATAGAACCCAAAGCAAGGAGTATCGCAACTTCAAAGATGGATAACTGACGCACCCCGCGTTTGCCCGTTAGGCGTAAGAATACGATGATTAAAACGAACATAATGACGCTACGCAAAATCACTTCGGCAGCAAAAGTCCATGTGGTGTCATGGATGAAAATTTGAGTGATATCCATGTCTCATCCTTTTTAATCGTTATGTGTTTTAACTTAGCAAAGCGCTGGGCGATAAAGCAGCTCAATTGTGTTAATTTTTAAGCACTATTCGAAAAAGGATTTCATGCTAAAGGTATTGTATGCATGAGATATTTGATGAAAAAAAAGTGCTTTAAAATAGCCATAAAAAAAGCACCGACGACTCGATGCTTTTGATGTGGTCTGGCAATTTTTAAAGATGTTCAGTTATTTAATATGTTCTGCAATATCCGTAAAGATTACACCTAAACCATGTGCGCCAGCATCTGGATAGCCAAGACTACGGTCGCCTACAGTTCCCGCACGTCCCATACGCGCTACGATCTCTTTGGTATTTTCAGCGCCTTGAACCGCCGCTTTTGCACCAAGGACAAAGTTTTCTTTAAAGGATTTATCGGTATGGGCAGACCATGAATCTGCACATGGCACTAAGGCATCAATCAGGGTTTTATCACCCACCACTGCGCCACGTCCAAATGAACGTTCACCTGTAGTTTGAATGCCTTTGACTGCTGCTTGCAGCATCTCTGCGAAATCAGTGACAGTTAAAACTGATTTGCCTTGAATTGATTTCGCTGCCGCACGGAATGCTGAACCCCAGATTGGGCCAGACGCGCCACCACAATGTTCCATAATGATCATTGAGCAGTTCAGCATGAATTCATCCATCTGCTGCGCTTGAATTAGACTTTGCCATTCACGTTTTAATTGCTTAAAGCCTTTCGCCACGCTCATACCGAAGTCGCCATCACCTGCATGCGCGTCCAGCTCACAGAATAGCACTTCATTTCTAATGATACAGGCAGACATCACATCCACCACATAACGCATGTTTTCGATGGTGAATTGTTCATTGCTAATCACCGCATGTTCAGGCTGTGTTTCAACTTGGGTATTTACCACAGCTTCGGTGGCAGAATCTTTGGACACAAAAGTTAAAGGCTGTGCTGCTGAAACATCCATTTTAAATGCAGGGGTATTGGCTGCTGCATCGAGGTAGGTTTTCAATTCATCATCGACAGCAAGCAAGGACACAGATGCACCATTCATGTCGATACTGGTCATATAGTTGCCGACAAATGTGCGGTAAATTTTGATGCCTTTACGTGCAAGGTGTTCGCATACATCATGGTTAAAGACATACAACTCTTGCAGCGGTGTGCTACCAAAGCCATTGACCAAGACTGCAACTTCTTTCATGTCTGGGCGGTCAAGGAACAGGTCATCCACGATGCGCTGTGCCATTTTTTTGGATGGCAAGATTTTTTCACGACGGATGCCGGGTTCACCGTGAATGCCGACGCCATATTCCATTTCGTCATCAGCCAAAGTAAACGTTGGCGTGCCTTTGGCTGGAACAGTACATGAGCTATAAGCAAAACCAAGGCTAATGACGTTGTCCGCAGCTTTTTGAGCAATCGCTTTTACGTCTGCAAGTTCTAAGCCTTTTGATGCTGCTGCGCCTGCAATCTTATGTACAAATACTGTGCCTGCAACACCACGACGACCGACTGTATATAGGCTGTCTTTAACCGCAATGTCATCTGCCACTTTTACATAGTCAACTTTAATGCCGTCTTCAGTTGCAAGGGCTGCGCCATTCTGGAAATTCATCATATCGCCAGAATAGTTTTTGATGATCATCAGCACGCCTTTGTCAGTTGCGACTTGCTGTAAGGCTTTATAGACCTGAATTTGCGAAGGAGATGCAAACACATCGCCACATACGGCAGCGTCTAACATGCCTGTACCGACAAAACCTGCATGGGCAGGTTCGTGACCGCTACCACCGCCACTGATCAATGCCACGTTGTTGTGTTTTTCTTTACGTGAAATGATTTTGTGTGACTCGTTAAATGAGAGTTCAGGATGCGCAAGAACAAAGCCTTTGCACATTTCAATTACGATGTTTTCTGCACCGTTCATGAGTTTTTTCATGGATGTACCAATCTGTATTTATAGGGGAGAATGTAAAAAGTTTATTATTATCGAAAAACATAATGTTTGCTGACATAAAAGTGTAAAAAAGCAATTTTTTGATTAAAGGTTGAGTTTTTATATTGAATGACATTCTAAAAATAAAGACTTGCAACATCAGACAGGGAAAATCTCAAATTTACAAAGCGCTTAAATAATTTGTTTAAAAGTGGTCTAAAGTTTTGCAGATCAGCAATCTTAATGGTGCTATAAAGAAAAGGAATCCTTAAATCTGAATAAAAGGATATCAGTTGTGAAAACCATTTAATTTTTTGATTTATAAATATATATGGGCAAAATGCTAAGAATAAAAAATAAAATAAGTGAAAATTTTAAGTCTTTGAAATTTCATTTATTTGAGACAGACGATGTATTCATTTACTGGCCAGATTTTAATAAGGGCATACTTTTACTTGTATTTGCGCTGCTGATCTTGCTTGGGCATTTGGGTTGGTATGTGGTGAATTACGAGTCTGCAAACCAAATTTGGTTTAGTCAGAGCTATCATGATGAGCGTATTTTTACCACATGGTGTCAGATATTTTTAACCGCCTTTGTACTTTTACTTGCTTTAGCATTTAAGCAAAATGCGAAGTTCCGTCATGTTATGGGCTGGTTTATTCCACTATTTTTTGGGCTACTGCTGCTGTATTCAGCCAAAAGTGTTGGCCTTTATAGCCCTGCATCTATGGGCGGAATTTTGAATATTTTGCTGATTGGTTTTGTATTTTATAAACCCAAAGTCATTTATAGCATTATGGTGATTGTGACTTTGGTTTTTGGGGCGATGTGTTATTTCACCGCCATTGGTTCATTGGCTTATGCGCCTTTATTTAGTGATCAGCTAAATCAAAGTGATTTGTACAGCAATAGTTTTTGGCTTAAAAGTATGTTGATCCTTTACTCACCGATATTAATTACTTCAGCATTATTTTTTGAAATATTGCTGCGTCAGTGGCGTAATCGAGATCAGAAGATTGAAATTTTGAGCCGAATTGATGGTTTAACGGGAGTATATAACCGTCGTTATTTATCTGAATTTGTGAATAAAAGACATCAAAAGAATTTCCAAAAATATTCGATGATTCTTTTGGATTTAGATCATTTTAAAAAAATTAATGATAGTTATGGGCATGAAGCGGGTGACTTAGTATTGCGCCAAGTTGCCCATGTGCTCAGACATGCAGTCCGTGAGCAAGATAAGGTTGGCCGTTTTGGCGGGGAGGAATTTTCCTTGGTACTTGCCGATCAGGACTTGTCAAAGGCTTTAGAAATTGCGGAACGCTGCCGTCAGGCTATTGAAGCATTGGAGATCACTCTGCCAAATCAAAGTGTTTTGAAAGTAACTGCGAGTTTTGGTGTTGCTACTGCGCAAGACGGTATGAGCATGGATGAAGTGACGCGTTTGGCGGATCAGGCTCTATATAAATCGAAAGAAAATGGGCGGAATCAGGTGCAGTTTGCTGTATTAGCATGATTAATTGACCTCTCCCTAACCCTCTCCTAAAAGGAGAGGGAATATCCATTATTAAATATATGATGGGGTTGAATTCGTAATGAATGCTCCCTCTCCCCGTGGGAGAGGGCTGGGGTGAGAGTGATTTGTAAAAAATGAATTTTTGACTTAATTTGTCTTTATAAATTAAATGGATAAAAATTAATGATCCAACCAAATTGGGAAGTCTTTTCAGCAAAATTTTCAAATAATCAACAGATGACGTTTGAATGGTTTGCTTATTTATTGTTTTGTCGCGAATTTGATTTACCCAAGGGATGGTTTGGATTTAAGAATCAGTCAGGTATTGAAAAAAATCCAATCGAAAGAAGTGATGAGGTTATAGGCTTTCAAGCGAAGTTTTACTTTACAAAACTTTCTAGTCATAAAGATGACTTTTTAGAAATGTTAGAGAAAGCTAAAAGAGATCATCCCTCGCTAACAAAAAAATTGGTATATACAAATCAGTTTTGGGGTGAAGCATACAATAGAGCCGAGCAAAAAATGATGTCTCCACAGGCATTATTAGATATTAACGCTAAAGCTAAAGAATTAATGATTGAGCTTGAATGGCGAGAAGCATCATTTTTTGAATCTGAATTTGTGTGCTTAGAGCATAGCGATTTAGCTAAATACTTCTTTACACAGCAAAAGCTTGAAGGTTGGCAACGCTACGATGATTGGTCAAATACAAAGGATAACGTTGAAGCAGAATATTTAGTTGATGAAGATATTAAAGTTGTTCTACCTAAAGATATTAATAAAAATGAAATGAGTGTGATTGATGGTATCAATGCGATTAGAGAAAAATTATTAGTAGGTGGTACGTCTATAAGATTAGTTGGACTCTCAGGTGTAGGTAAAACTCGTTTAGCTCAAGCTCTTTTCGATGATCGTGTTGGAGTTAATAGTCTAGATATCAAAAATGTTTGGTATTGTGACTTTGGTGATTCGCCTAATCCGCAACCTCAGCATTTTGTTGAAGAGCTAATACAGAAACAGAAGCCCTATATTTTAATTATAGATAATTGCGGGCAAGATACACATGGCAGTCTAACGAAAAAAATTAAAGATACTCAAATTGCATTATTAACTATTGAATATGATGTTCAGGATGATTTACCGGAAAGTACAGAAGTTTATAAATTAAAGCCAAATAGCCCTGAAATTATAAAAAAAGTTATTGAGCATCATTACCCACATATTAATGATTTAAACGCAAGGAAAATTGCTGATTTTTCAGGTGGTAACTATCGATTAGCTTTAGCAATAGCCTCAAATATTGAACGTACTGATAACTTAGCATTACTCACAAGTTCTGAATTATTTGAACGGCTCTTCTGGCAGAGAGGACAGCGTGATGATGAGTTATATAAAGTTGCTCAAAATTTTGCTTTAGTTTATTCCTTTAATTTAGAGGACGTAGGTGAAGAAAATTCTGAATTGGATTGTGTATCGAAATTTGCAAGAGTTGATAGTTATGATGTAATTGAAAGAATTGAAGAGCTGAAAACTAAAGACATTGTTCAACAGCGTGGGATATGGCGTGCTATTTTACCGCATGTCCTAGCTAATCATTTAGCTAAAGAATGTATTTCACGACGTTTGCCGAAGCATCTAGATGAGTTTATACAAAATATGCCTGCACGTTTGCAGATGTCCTGTATTAAACGTTTAAGCTACTTACATGATGTTCCTAAGGTACAAGAATTAGTGAAATTATGGTTTTCTTCTACTGAATGGTTGGGGGGAAAACTGTTAAATGATGAATATGATGCACAAGATTTGGTTAAAATTAGATTACTTACTCATATATCGGTAGATCAAATTTTACAATTACTAGAACAAAAACATAATACTGATCCTAGTTTTTTAACTAGAGAAAATACTCATTTTGTTGAAATTTCTAGATTAGTTAGATCCTTAACTTATCAACCACATAATTTTAAAAAAGCGTCTGAGTTACTCATTTATTTTGCTAAAGATGAAAAAGAAGGTGAAAGAAACAATTCTATTCTAGATTTAGTAACTTCATTATTTAGGCTCTATACATCAGAAACAATGGCTGATTTAGAGCAAAAAAAGGAAGTTCTGACTCAATTACAAAGGAAGCCGGAATACGAGTCGATCCTTTTAGATTGTTTATCTAAAGCGCTCAATTTTGATGATTATGGATTTTTTATAAGAGAATCATTTGAAAGTTCTCAACTAAGTGAATATGGCTATCAGCCGAAGAATCATGATGAAATCTTAGACTGGGTTGAGTTTTTGCTGAGTTTATTAGATGAACTAGATAGTCAAAATGTTAGCAAAGCACGAGAGGTTTTTACTAATAATCTTAAACATGTAATATGGAAATGCGGGAAAGTTGATATTGCTAAAAAATATTTAGAAAGATTCAATCAGAGACTATATTTCCCAGAGGCTCATTCACAATTATTAAATATAATTCAATGGAATCGTGATGAGCTAAAAGCTAAAGCACCAAAATTATTGTCAGATTTGGAGGTTTTAGAGCAAAGCTTAAGACCCCAGAAAAATAATATTTCAGAATTAATTAAATCCTATGTGTTGGTAGATGATCATTATTTATATCGTCTAACTAAAGATAGTAATGAAGATTATGCAATTCCAATCCCAGAATTTGATAATTATGATGAATTAATTAGTTATATATCTGATGAGCTTCAGAATATAGAGATTGTTAAAGCTAATTTTGAAATATTGCTTAATGCAAAAAATGGTTGGCAAGGTGATCAGTATTTGCAAAGATTAGGTGAGGGTTGTGTATTTGCCTTTGAGTTAGCAAATGATTTACTTCAGATTTTAAAAACGATAAGTGTAGATGAAAATTTACATTCTTCTGAGTTTATCGTTGGAATTTTGAATGGCTTTAGAATTAAGAATATCGATCAATATAGAGTTTTGGTTAAAGGTTTGGTCAATGATGATCGATTCAATAAAATAATTGGTATAAGTTTATTTGATAGTTGTAAAACAGACCAAGATTTTGAAATTTTTATTGAATTTTTGGTTACAGGGAAATTTAGTTTAGATCGTGCTTTAAGTTTAGCTTGGTTAAAAAAACATGAAAAAATCTCAAGCAAGCAATTTGAATTAGTTGTTGATGCCCTGATTTCCATTGATGCTCATAAGTTAGTTCAATATGAGCTTATGACAGAATGCCATTTGCAAAATAAATTATCGGTAAAATATCAACCTATTTTATTAAACTATGTCTCTGAATTTATAAGTTCTCAGGATGCTTTCAATTACTTCGAAGATACTTTACTTGTTTTACTAGATTGTGGCGAGTTTTACCAAGCTAAAATATTTAATGATGTTAAAGAGTTTTTTAGTGTTGAATCTTATATTTCATTTCGTCGAGAAGATAAAAAATTTAAATTATTAAAAATGCTGATCGAAAATAATACGGGCAAATTTATTACTGATTTTGTTGAAGATCAAAATTTTATGTCCAAATTTTATCAGAATGACGTAGACAAAGTACTGGCTTATGCAGATGAAAAAGAGGTGCTTGATTGGATTGGTACAGATCAAGAAAAAATAAATTTTTGGGTGGAAAATGCAATGCTATATGTGGATAGCAGAAGAGAGTTAGTTAGTGAGGGAAATGGAGATAATATTGTTTGGAAAAACTTATTGATCATTTTAATTAATATGAGTAATCATAAGTCTAAGCTTATAAATATACTTTTTGAAAATCATATATTGAGAATGAGAGGTGTTTTTTCAGGCTCTTGGTCGCAAGCTATGCAAACTAGGTTGCTGTATATTAGTTCTTTGAAAGATAAAATAATACCGTTCTTTCCTGAACTTGAATCACTTATTGTTTCTAAAGAAAAAGAGTGGTTAGTTGCTATTGATAAACAGGCTAAACAAGATATAGCGAGAGAAAAACAAAGAAGTGAGAAATTTGAATGGTGACAATTATTGCTGCAATTATTGCAGGTTTTTGTGCATTGTTAGCTGCTGTAATTTCTATAAGTAAACATAGGTCGAACCATGTCCGTGAATTTAATAATTCGCTGGAAGAATATGAGATGAAATTTTATAGAAATTATGAGATTCGCGAAATTTATCGAGATAGAGCTGCTGAAAGTTTACTTAATATGAAGGGCGTAAAGGCGAAAATTGTAGATCTCTTTTTCTATGATGAAAAGTTAGAACAAAAAGCGTATCTAGTTACTAAATATAGGTTTTATTTAAAGGTTTCTTCAGATTATTCAGATGTAAAAATTAATAAAGTAAAACTCAACCTTTTCTCGGTATCATTTTTTCTTATCTATAGCCTATTTTTTAGTTATGTATCTTGGCAATTTTTAAATTTTAATAAAATGATCGTCAAATTTAATAACCTATTTGAAAAAGGAGATCTGCTTAGTATTTTGAATTGGATTGTATGGGACTTTATTATTTTGACTATTGCACTATTCTGTATGTTTATGTGTGTGAGAATCCAAGAGTTGCGAATATTAGAAAAATCTAGCTTATATAAAATACTATTTTAAAAAATCCCCTCATTTGAGGGGATTTTTTCAAACTAATTACTGAACAGAATCATCTAAATTTGGCGCTAACCAACGCTTCGCTTCATCTAAAGTCCAGCCTTTACGTTTCGCATAATCCTCAAGCTGATCGCCTGCGATTTTACCCACGTTAAAATATTGGCTTTCAGGGTTAGCATAATAGAAACCGCTGACAGATGAAGGCGGCCACATTGCAAAGCTCGTCGTCAACTGCGTACCAATCTTGTCGGTAGAACCTAACCAGTCAAACAATGGCGCTTTTTCAGAGTGCTCAGGGCAAGCAGGGTAGCCCGGTGCAGGACGGATGCCGACATACTTCTCTTTAATCAATTCTTCATTGCTTAAGGTTTCAGATGCTTGGTTGCCCCAGAACTCTTTACGGATGCGCTCATGCAAATGCTCCGCAAACGCTTCCGCAAAACGGTCACCTAAAGATTGTGCAAGAATTGCAGAGTAGTCATCGCCTTTAGCTTTGTACTCATTGGCCATTTCTTCCGCACCAAAGATGGATACCGTGAAACCGCCCAAGTAGTCTTCTGCGACACCTTTAGGCGCAACAAAGTCCGCTAATGACAAGTTCGGCTTGCCGGTCACTTTGTCAGACTGTTGACGAATGTGATGGAAGGTATGCGTAACCGATTGACCATCTTCGCTATACACTTCAACCGAATCCGCTGCAGAACGGTTAGCAGGGTAAATACCAAACACAGCACGAGCATCAAAACGTTTGTTGTCGATGATGTCTTTTAGCATGGTCTGTGCTTGTTCATACAAGTCAGTTGCTGCTTCACCTACAACTTCATCCGTTAAGATAGCAGGGAATTTACCTGCCAAACTCCAAGAAATGAAGAACGGTGTCCAGTCAAAGTACTCAACTAATGTTTCCAATGGATAATTGGTCAGCGTTTGCGTACCAATAAAGTTTGGCTTCACAGGCGCATTGGCAGCAAAGTCAATTTTTAAGCCATTTTCTACAGATTCAGCATATGTCAGCTTGGCAGCTTTTGGCTGTTTATTGGCAATACGCTCACGGACTTTTTCATATTCAGCACGTGTGTCTTCAACAAATTTAGGCTTCATTTCTTTAGAAAGTAAAGTTGTTGCTACACCCACCGCACGAGATGCATCGGCAACATAAATCACCGCATCATTTGAATATTGCGGATCAATTTTCACTGCCGTATGCGCTTTAGAAGTGGTTGCACCGCCAATCATCAATGGAACATTAAAGCCTTTGCGCTGCATTTCTTTCGCAACAAAAACCATTTCATCCAGTGACGGCGTAATGAGGCCAGAGAGACCAATAATGTCGACTTTCTCATCAATGGCAGTTTGCAGAATCTTCTCGCAAGGCACCATCACGCCAAGGTCGATGATGTCATAGCCATTACAGCCCAGCACTACGCCCACGATATTTTTACCGATGTCATGTACGTCACCTTTCACAGTTGCCATCAGGACTTTACCCTTAGATTGGCCAGCTGTTTTTTCCGCTTCAATGAATGGGTTGAGCCAAGCTACAGCCTGTTTCATGACACGTGCAGATTTCACGACTTGCGGCAGGAACATTTTGCCTGAACCGAACAAATCACCTACCACATTCATGCCGTCCATCAGCGGACCTTCAATCACATCGAGTGGACGTTTAGCTTTCAGGCGTGCTTCTTCAGTATCTTCATCAATAAAGGTGGTGATGCCTTTAACCAAAGCGTGTTCAAGACGTTTTTCAACTGGAAGTTCACGCCATTCCAAGTTTTCAACTTGTTTTTGCGCAGCGCCTTGACCACGGTATTTCTCAGCAACTTCAAGCAGCTTTTCTGTAGCTTCTTGATGGCTTTCACCTTGGTTTTGGTTCAAGATCACATCTTCAACCGCAGCTTTCAGTTCAGCATCAATATCATCATAAATCGCCATTTGACCTGCGTTGACGATACCCATGGTCATGCCTTGCTTGATGGCATGGTACAAGAACACAGAGTGAATCGCTTCACGGACTGGTTCGTTACCACGGAAGGAGAACGATACGTTAGACACACCGCCTGAAATCATCGCATGTGGTAAGTTTTGCTTGATCCAGCCTGTCGCTTCAATAAAGTCCACAGCATAGTTGTTGTGTTCTTCGATACCTGTTGCCACGGCAAACACGTTAGGGTCAAAAATGATGTCTTCAGCAGGGAAGCCCACTTCATTGACCAATACATCATAAGAACGTTTACAGATTTCTTTTTTACGTGCAGCAGTGTCGGCCTGACCATTTTCATCAAATGCCATCACAATCACCGCAGCGCCATACTGACGGCACAAACGCGCTTTTGCAACGAACTCGTCATAGCCTTCTTTTAAGGAAATCGAGTTAACAACTGCTTTACCTTGTACACATTTTAAGCCCGCTTCAATGATTTCCCATTTAGATGAGTCAATCATGATCGGCACACGTGAAATTTCAGGTTCAGAGGCTACAAGATTCAGGAAGTGCACCATTGCGCCTTCTGAATCCAGCATGCCTTCATCCATATTGATGTCGATAATCTGAGCACCGGCTTCAACTTGCTGCTGTGCAACTTCTAAAGCTTCGGCAAAGTTTTCTTCACGGATTAAACGTAGGAATTTTTTAGAACCTGTCACGTTGGTACGTTCACCGACGTTTACAAACAGCGAATCTTCTGTAATGTTGAACGGCTCTAAACCGCTTAAACGGCAAGCAGGCTTAGTTTCTGGCACTTGGCGTGGCTTAATGTCTTTTACGGCATTGGCAATAGCACGGATGTGATCCGGCGTTGTACCGCAGCAGCCGCCAGTGATGTTAATCAAGCCACTTTCTGCAAATTCTTTAATAAAGGCAGCGGTTTGTTCAGGGGTTTCATCATAACCGCCGAAGGCATTTGGTAAGCCAGCGTTCGGATGCGCCGAAACAAAAGTATCGGCAACGTCAGCAATGGTTTTTACATGCGGACGCATGGCATCTGCACCTAGGGCACAGTTAAAGCCAATCGACAATAAATCACCATGACGCACAGAGTTCCAGAACGCTTCAGCAGTTTGGCCAGTTAAAGTTCGGCCAGAGGCATCGGTAATCGTGCCTGAAATCATCAATGGCAATTCGTAGCCAATTTGGTTGAAGACTTCTTTCACTGCAAAAATGGCAGCTTTACAGTTCAAAGTATCAAATACTGTTTCAATTAAAAGAATGTCTGCACCGCCTTCAATCAGGGCATGCGCAGCTTCAATATAGTTTTCTTTTAACTCATCAAAAGTAATGTTACGAAATGCTGGGTCATTTACATTTGGCGAGATCGAGCAAGTACGTGAAGTCGGGCCAAGCACACCTGCTACAAAACGCGGTTTTTCAGGCGTTGAGTATTTTTCACAAGCTGCTTTGGCAATACGCGCTGCTTCACGGTTGATCTCTGATACCAAATCTTCCATGTGGTAGTCAGACATTGAAACTTTTGTGCCGTTAAAGCTGTTGGTTTCAATAATGTCTGCACCAGCATCGAGATAGGCTTCATGAATGCCTTGAATGATTTGCGGCTGAGTCAACACCAATAGGTCATTATTGCCTTTGAGGTCAGATGCCCAATCTGCAAAACGCTCACCACGGTAGTCAGCTTCTTCGAGTTTATGACGCTGAATCATGGTGCCCATTGCACCGTCGATAATCAGAATCCGTTGAGCGAGCAGCTCTTTTAGGGTGGCAAGCGTGGACATAAATAACCCCAATCCGATGGAATATAAAATCGGCAAATATATTAACAGAATTCATTGCAGTTTTATTGATATTCAATCATCTTCA
This sequence comes from Acinetobacter sp. YH12045, assembly GCF_013419925.1. Taxonomy (NCBI): domain Bacteria; kingdom Pseudomonadati; phylum Pseudomonadota; class Gammaproteobacteria; order Moraxellales; family Moraxellaceae; genus Acinetobacter; species Acinetobacter sp. YH12045. The sequence continues at coordinate 57,890 of NZ_VOZE01000010.1, forward strand.
CAGCGCGCAATTATTAGCTTGTTGAATTAATGAGCAATATTGCAACTTGATAATTTCATATTCCAATTTCATATAAATGTATGGAAAGCTTCATGAATTTGTCATATTGCTCAGGCAAGATTAAAAAACATCCATTAGGGCTATGCAAAATGACAAAAAAACATGACAGATGAAATATAAGTTGAAACATTGGGTTTTAAAGAAAATAAAGTTTAAATACGCAGATTAAATAACTGATTTACTTTATGAAAGTAGAGTAGGGAAGTCGGTTTTTAACACTTAAAAAAAACAAATAAAGCATGAAAAATTGCTTTATATGACACCGCTTTGTCATATAATTGTCATAATTAAATTGAACAATATGGGGATTTTAAAATCCTCTATTCCTGCCTGCATGAATTCTAAACAAACTCCCGTAGATTCAGCGCACACGTCGACTCCTCAAAAGTCCACGAATGTTCATGTGCCTACACCGAAATTCTTTATGCCGGTATTTTTGACGGTGATTATTTCAACGTTGATTTATATTGGTTTTCAGGTGACTGCCGATTTAGCGCATGTTCCGCCTTTAAGTCTTTATTCAATGATTTTATTGGGCACAGCCTTATTCATCGCACTTGGCTTTGAATTTGTAAATGGTTTCCATGACACTGCAAATGCAGTAGCAACAGTGATTTATACCAACGCCTTGTCAGCACCGGTTGCGGTAATGTGGGCGGGTTTCTGTAACTTCCTAGGCGTAATGGTTGCCAGTGGTGCAGTCGCTTACGGCATTATTGCCTTGTTACCTGTTGAATTGATTATGAATGTCGGTTCAGGTGCTGGCTTTGCCATGGTTTTCGCTATGTTGATCGCAGCGATTTTGTGGAATTTAGGGACTTGGTTCTTGGGCATCCCAGCGTCTAGTTCGCATACTTTGATTGGTTCTATTCTTGGCGTTGGCATCATGAACTACCTGTTAAATGCAGGCGGTGGTGCGAGCGGTGTAGATATGGAGCAGGTGCTTAAAGTCGGTAAGGCGTTATTGTTCTCGCCACTGATTGGTTTTGCATTTGCAGCACTCGTTTTCTTGTTGGTGAAGCGTATTTTCCGCAAACAGCTAGAATTGTTTCAGCCACCAGAAGGCAATAAGCCGCCACCACCACTGATTCGTGCAATTTTGATCTTTACCTGTACAGGTGTAAGTTTTGCGCACGGTTCAAATGATGGTCAAAAAGGTATGGGGCTGATCATGCTGATTTTGATCGGATGTGTGCCATTGGCTTATTCATTGAATAAGAACTTAGATAATCAACATATTCAATCTTTCCATCAGTTATCTGCTCAAACTGCGACTGCGATCTACGCAGAGCATAAGGATATTCCTGATGCACAAGCGCGTGATGTACTCACCAAATACATTCAAACCAAAGAAGTCAGCCCAGAAGTTGTGCCAGCTTTAGCAAGTTTGACCGATCATTTAGGTGAGCGTGTTGCACAGTATGGCGACTTAAAAGATATTCCTGAACAAGAAGTATCTTCGATTCGTAATGACATGTACTTAAGTACTACTGCTTTTAAACGTCTAGATAAAGCTGAGCAACTACCAGCAATGGCAGAAGCTGAACAAAAGACTGTGAAGGAATATCGTAGTCACTTAGACTCGTTCTTACAGTACATTCCAACATGGGTGAAAGTCGCTGTTGCATTGGCACTGGGTCTTGGAACCATGGTGGGTTGGAAACGTATTGTCGTGACTGTAGGTGAGCGTATTGGTAAAAACCACATGACCTATGGTCAGGGTATGTCTGCCGAGCTTGTTGCTATGTCAACGATTGCTGCTGCGGATGGTTTTGGTATGCCTGTATCGACTACACACGTACTTAACTCTGCGGTTGCAGGTACCATGGTCGCGAATAAATCGGGTCTGAACTTTGCAACAGTGAAAACCATTCTATCAGCTTGGGTCTTCACTTTACCTGCAACGATCTGTCTATCAGGTTGCTTGTACTGGTTATTCTTGAAAGTGTTCTAAGCAACTCAAATTCCAGATATAAAAAAACGCTGCTTCGGCAGCGTTTTTTTTATGGCTTTATCTCAGTCATCACCGATTTGAATGGGGTGACTGAGCTGAATTGGAACAGTCAAACTAGCGAGTTGAAGCTTTGCAAAGTTCAACACTTATTTAAACCAACGCAATTATGCTTTTTTAAAAAGCCCCAATACTTTTTTCATGGGCAATTTCTCTTCAGCAAAACCATACAGCGCTGCAAAAGGTAAGGCAGTACGCGCCAAATAAGCCACACGCCATAAGCCACCATGGTTGGCACCATGCATCATGAGTTCTAATGGATGGTCTAGCGCTGTTTCAGGGTTAGCAACCGATTGAGGGTTTCTCAAGTCGTGAATCCATAAAGCCGCCATGAGTGCATTAGTGGTTTCAGGTTGAAACGATTCCACATCAAATAAACTCGCACCATTAAATGCGGCTTTTAATAATGGATTCTTCGTCACTGAGCGGGTCGTGGTGGATGGCGCAATATTGATACTAACCCGCTGACCATTTTGACGTGCGACAGTTGCACGCCATTGTTGGATACGTTTTGCGAGTGCGTAGTTTGGACCTTGTTCTACCACCAGACAGTCAGCAATACCATATGATTTTCCATTGTCTGCTGTGATGGTTTGCTCATTATTTTGCTTAAAGAAGTGCTGACCTGTGACTTTGGCAATACTTTGTGTCAATAGTTTTTGTGCAGAAGCACGGTTTTGGAATTTGGCTTGCGCTGCCGTAACAATCTCTTCTGGAACCGCATAGACATCGGTTGGAGTACACATAAACATCAAGCTGGTGTCGGCTTTTTGTTGGCTGACATAGGCCATGATGCTGTCCATTGCCATTGCAACACGAACATGCTTTTCACCATCTAAATAGGCAATTGCAGCCAGATCTAGTTGATGTTCACTTTGTGCAAGCCATTGTGCAATTTCAGGAATGTGTGTCAGTAAATTGGCGCCCAATTTGTGTTTTAGTTCTTGAATGGATGTGTCTTCATGCAAAGCGTCGAGACTTGGTGCATATAAAGTGGCATTACCGGCCTGAACCGTGCTTAAGATTCGATCCCAAACACGTTCATTATTGAGGTCAATTGCCACAATATTGGCTTTCCATTTTGCTAACCACGTCAGAGGGCCAGCTTCGGAGGCAGCACCAAAAAGCACCATAGTCCGATCTGACAAATCGAACCATTCTGGGTGTGCAATGGCTTCACGTAATGCGTCGGCATGACTTGCTTCAATAATGCCAGCATCTTGCCATTTTTGAATCTGAGCCAGTAAAGCCTCACCTTGAAGTTTTTGACCATGATAGGGCACATACCACTCAGGTGCAGCGTCACTTTCACCTTTTAATTTCACGGTATGCAGCGGATGTGCAGTCAAAGCTACTGCATCTTTGAGCGTATGCTTTTCTTGATCACGATAAAACTCAAAGACTTGATGCGCTTTATTTAAACCTTGCTCAGCAATGTTGATCGCGGCTTCAGATGATTGAATCCCATGTTCAACCAAGGCTTTAAAATATTCAGGATATTTTTTACGCCAGTTTTTTTCTTGTTTTGCACGTACAGAAGAGTGATGGTCAACTGCAGCTAAGGCTTCAGCGATAATTTCACGACCGGTTTTAGATGTACTCGGCTTTTGGTTTGAAGCCGAAATGGGAAATTGAAGACCTTCAGTTGAACTCGACATGCAAAATATCTCAGCTAATTTTGTCATTAATATACAGATGTATACATTATCTATGCCAAATTAAAAAATAGGGTGGCATAAAGTGCCAGATTTATATGATTTGTCATGTGCTTTTGTGAACTTTCGTAGAATATACAGCGTCAATTTTTATTGCCGGAATTGAAAAAGCCTTCGGTTTGAAGGCTTAAAAGAAGAGGGCATTAAATCAGCAACGGCAAATTAACAACGGCCTTTTTTAGCCTGTCCGGGCGGGCAAAAGTCGCCATGTCGATCTGGATAATTATAAGGATAGTGATTACGATCTGGGTCGACCACGATACTGCCTTCACGAGTGTGAACGGCACAAGCACTCAACACGCAGGTCAACAGCAAACTTGAGAACAACAGGACTATTTTCATTGGAATTTTCCCTTTTTATTCTGTGTTATTTCAGTTTAAATCAGGGCAAGGATAGATAGCGTTTCAATCTGCTGTGAAATTGTATAGCTCGATATTTAAAGTGCAGTGTTGTAGATGTGGGAAATTGGCTAAACAAAAGATCAATGGTCATGAGGTTAAACTCTGCATAATAAAAAAGCCTAAACTGAAACGGTTTAGGCTGTCATTTTCAGGTTAAATCCGGCTGATTTTTAGACTTATCCTTTAGAAAGGAACGTTTAATAACTGACTTAAGAAATGTGGAATGAGCTTCGGTTCAAGAATAATCGTCATGATTACACCATACGCTGCGCCCCAAAGGTGTGCGCTGTGGTTAATGTTGCTGTTGCCACGTTTACCTGACCAGATACTATAAGCCACATACAGCACGGCAAAAATAATCGCAGGAACAGGAATAAAGAATACAAAGATCAGTTTCCACGGTTCAAACAGAATATACGCAAAGAGTACCGCAGACACCGCCCCAGAAGCCCCTAAACTTGCCCAATGGGTATCATGCTTATGTTTTAAATAACTCGGAATAATCGCCGCGATCAAGCCGCCTAAATAAAACAGCACAAAGCCCATGTCGAAGAAATATTGGCGATAAAAACTTTCAATCACGCTACCAAAGAAAAATAAGGTAATCATGTTGAACAATAGGTGCGCGCCATCTGCGTGAATAAAACCATGGCTAATAAATCGGTCATACTCGCCACGACTGAGGGCTGGCGGCCAAAATAACAAACGATTCATCACTTTCTGATTTGAAAATGCAATCAGTGAAATCACCACCGTAATTAGGATAATGGTCACGGTGTGGTTAAAGGGTAGACCCAACATATATGACTATTCTACTTGTTAAAATTTATGCTCAATAATGCCATTAAAACGGCTTAAAGCGTGAACTTTCAGAATAATTCCGACAATTTTAGTTGATTTTTTTCTAATGCCCCGCATCTTAAGTTAAAATAGCGACTTCAGCTTGAGGAAATATTGTAATGTCGACTGAGAACAACAGCACAGCAGTTGCTGAAGAAATTCCAAACCTATTGATCACTCCAAATGCCCAAGAGTATTTGAAAGATCTTTTGGATAAACAAAATACACCGGGCATTGGTGTACGTGTTTTTGTGGAAAATCCGGGTACGCCACGTGCTGAATGTTGTATGGCTTACAGTGCACCAGAAGAAGTTGTGCCTACAGACTATAAACAAGACTATCCAGATTTCCCTGCATTTATTGACACACCGTCTATTCCATATCTTTTGGATGCGGTGATTGACTATAACAAAGACCGTTTTGGTGGTCAGTTAACTTTCCGTGCACCAAACTCAAAAGTGCCACGTGTGGGTCCAGATGCCTCTGTAGAAGAGCGTATCACTTATGTTCTACAGTCAGAAATTAACCCTGGCCTTGCAGGTCATGGTGGTAACTGTGCACTGGTAGAAGTGGTTGAAGATGCAGAACATGGTTTAACTGCAGTGCTTAAATTCGGTGGTGGTTGTCAAGGTTGTTCTTCAATCGATTTAACCTTGAAACAAGGTGTTGAAACAACATTGAAGCAGCATGTACCTGAGTTAATGCGTGTTGTTGACCAAACGGATCACAGTAATACTGAAGGTGCTTATTTCAAATAAGTTCAGTATTTTTATAAAAAGCCGCAACCTTGCGGCTTTTTTATTGTCTAAATCAAAAAAACGAAGATTTTTAGATATTTCTAGGGTTTTTACATCAAAATGATAAGCTATATCACAAATATAAGTGAGAATGATTATTAAAATTAATTGCAATATTGTTTGTGGTGGTTACAATGTGCAACACATTATTCTAGATTTCTCCATAAATACGTTTATTTGGAAGCACTCAATGACCAAACAACTATTAAAATCAACGCTTACACTTTCAATACTCTGTGCATTGGTAAGTTTGACGCATGCAAAAGATGTGCACACTGAAGCATCAGATGAATCCGTAACGAAGATGGAAACCATTGTTGTTACTGCAGCAGAACAAGTTAAACAATCATTAGGTGCTTCAAAAATTACGGCAGAAGATTTAGAAAAAATGCCGGTTGTGAATGATATTTCAGAGTATGTGCGCCGTATGCCGGGTGTGAATTTGACTGGTAACAGTGCCACAGGCCAACGTGGTAATAACCGTCAGATTGATATCCGTGGTATGGGGCCTGAAAACACGTTGATCTTAATTGATGGCAAGCCTGTAAATTCGAGAAACTCAGTACGTTATGGCTGGCGTGGTGAGCGTGATACACGTGGTGATTCGAACTGGGTACCTGCAGATGCTATTGAGTCGATTGAAGTACTGCGAGGTCCAGCTGCAGCACGTTATGGTTCAGGTGCGATGGGTGGTGTGGTCAATATTAAAACCAAGAAAGTGACCAACGACGTGCATGGCTCTGTGGAGGTTTTTACCAATCAGCCTGAAGATGCTAAAGAGGGCGCAAGTCACCGTGAAAGCTTTAACTTAAGCGGGCCAATTCTTAAAGATGTCCTTTCATATCGTTTATACGGTAGTTATAACAAAACCGATTCAGATGCTGCGGATATTAATGCTCTAATGGATAATGGTGCGCGTATGGCGGGTCGAGAAGGCGTTGAAAATAAAGATATCGCAGGGCGCTTGGCTTGGCAGTTGAACGATCAACAAGTCTTGATGTTTGACGCAAGTGTTGGCCGCCAAGGTAACCGTTTTGCAGGTGACAGTCAAAACAGTGTATTTGATCCAGCGGATCCAAATAAAGCGCCAATCTTATCGGCTTTAATCGGTGAAGAAACCAATACCATTTATCGTGATAGTTTTGCATTAACCCATGAAGGTACGTGGGGTTGGGGTGACAGTAAAATCATAGCGCAATATGACAAAACCAAAAATAAGCGCTTACCTGAAGGTACAGGCGGTAGTACAGAGGGACAGATTAATAATCTTGAAAATAAACAAACGTCACATCTAGAAACCGTTCGTCTTAATGCAGAAACCAATCTGCCGTTCCAATGGTATGTTCCACAGGTATTAACTTTAGGCGCTGAATGGGTTGAAGATGACTTTACCGATACGGTTAATACACAAGCTGGCGCAGGCGGTTTTGGTGATGTGCTGACTTCAGGTGACCGTTCACACATGGATTCACGGATTGCGTCGGCCTATATTGAAAACAATATGAATTTGGGCGAGAGCACCGATGTCGTTTTGGCACTACGCTATGATAATCATAGTAAATCGGGTGATAGCTGGAGTCCAAGTCTCAATATTACGCAAAAGCTTGGCGACTATTGGACATTAAAAGGTGGTGTGGCTAAGGCGTATAAAGCACCCAATATGTACCAAAATGCGGAAGGTTATCTGTTAAGCACTCGCGGTAATGGCTGTCCGATTGGGCTGAGCCAATGTCTATTACAAGGTAATGGCGATCTCAAACCTGAAACTTCAGTGAATAAAGAATTAGGTGTACAGTTTGAAAAAGACATCGTAAATGCAAGCTTTGCATGGTTCCGTAATGATTATAAAAATAAGATCGTTGCAGGGGATACACGTCTAGAAGAACTAGAAGTAAATGGAACAACATATAATGTACTGCGTTGGATGAATACGCCAGAAGCCTTGGTGGAAGGTGTTGAAGGAAGTATTTCTTTGGACTGGGGTGATATCACGTGGACCAATAACGTCACCTATATGATCAACTCTGAAGATAAACGTACTGGCAATCCACTTTCAGTGATTCCAAATTACACCATAAACTCTATTTTGAACTACAACATCACGGATCGATTAGACAGTAACTTTGTCTATACCCAATATGGTCGTCAAAAACCACGTCAATATGCAGAAACCAGTCTTGAAAGCAAAAATGGCTTGGCGATGGATAGCGTGAAAAGTTATGGCATTGCAGGCATTAACTTTGGTTATAAATTTAATGCGGCTTTAAGTGCTCGTATCGGTGTGAATAACCTATTTGATGAGCAAAAACTGCGTGATAAAACGGTCAACCAAACATATAACGAGCCGGGTCGAGCTTATTATGCAAGTTTGAAATACCAGTTCTAAGTATGTCCAAAAGAAAAGCCGCTTAACGCGGCTTTTTTTATGTTGGGATATTTAAAATTTTCAGTGCTTCACTTGAGTAGTAGAATTGTTCTAAATAGAGACGTGAACGCTCACGCAAATAACCCGACTCAATCATTTGTTGAACGATAGGATTGAGTAAGTTTTGAAGTTCATGCTGAATCAGTGCTTCATCAATATTTAAATCACGTAGCAATAAATCAAAAGGGCGTTCTGCATTGCGCACGTACCAAGCGTATACGCCATCATGCACTTGCTGTTTCATATACTCAGACTGTCGCATAAAGTCCCAAATTTCATGACCCATGGCAACTGTTTGCGGCAAGTCCTGAACTTCAACATAGTTCTTTAATACCGAAACTGGCAGCGCTTTAATTTTATGCCACAAATTGGCTTGGAAATGGTAAAGCTTATGATCATCAAAGTGCTGATTTAACACGGTTTCACTCATTTGACTGAGCTTTAAAATATTCTTTTGCAAGTATTTGCTGACCGCATTATCTAAATTGGTATCAGTGACATTTTCCAGTACCGATTTCCCCATTTTCATAAATCGTGAAACACCGGGTACCGATTTTGCAATCACTGAGTTGTCTAAATAATCTTGTATCGCATGTTGAATCAACTGACTGATCATGGCTGAAAATGCAGGATTGTTGACCATGGTATGAATTAAACGCTGACGATGTCCTTGTTTACTTGCCACATACTGCGCAATTTTATCGATGGTCAACACAGGAATGATTTCGGCAATTGTAGTGCTGTCATTTGCAGGGTGAATCAGTGCAAATTTGATATGTTCAGCAATTTGCTCAATCAGAAATTGACTTGCAGGAGTATTTAAAATTTGTTTTTGCAACAAGGCATTGATTTGATCAAAACTCCAAATCTGCTGCAAAGATTGTTTACGAAACCATTGATAAAAATGGGTGAATTCAGTGGCTACGGTATCATTGTGTGAAAAGCTCTGATCTAAAAAGTTCAGTTGAGCGTCAATCAACTGCTCAATCATCGGGTTTTTCTGCATACTTTCCCTGAAGTCCCAGTGATGGGGATCTAAAAATGGCGAATGCTCAGTTTAACTGAATCAGTTTATCTACCAAAGGGTTTTTAAACTTTTGACTTTTCGCAAGGAAAGGTAAGTAATGGTCTGCAACTTGTTGTTCGGCTTCTAAGATTGGCATATGACCGACGTTATTTAAAATTACAGGGGTTTCTGCACGTTTCAGTAACGACTTGAGTTCGCCAGCCACTTCAACATTAAAGATTTTATCTTGTTTGCCCCAAAGGATCAGGGTTGGTGCTTCCACCGTTCGTGTTAATCGAGCAAAAGTTTCAGGGGTGTAGATTCGATTGAGTGTGACGACTTGATCGATCATTTTACTGGTGAAGGGCGCACGCGCAATTAAGATATTTTCCTGCGCTTCTTTAAGCTGTGTTGGAACATTGGGCGGATTTTGCATGAGTTTATGCATAACATCATCTAAATCACCCGGTTTTGAAACGATTAAATTTTTAAGTTTATACGGGTCGCGGGTATAACTGGTATTGGCCTGTTTATAAATGCCCGCGCTGTTGAGTAAAAATAGGCTTTGGGTATCAAAGGGATATTGAGAGGCATATACCGTGGCAATGGAACCACCCAATGAGTGACCTGCGACATTCAGTTTATCTTCAATATCTATTTTAAGGACAAACTGGCGTAGTTGTTCCGTGACATTCGGCACTGAGACATCAAAATCGACCGGCACATGCGTATCGCCATTGGCCGGTAGGTCGGGGATAATCACGTGATAGTTCGGTGTTAAATAATGCGCAACACGATTCCAATTATCACGTGTGCCACCTAAACCATGAATCAGCAAGATGGTAGGTTTAGAGCGTTGACCGCCTTCGCTATAACTCCAATTCACATTCCCGACTTGAACACTGTGTGTGACTAAACCAGCCGCTTTACGCTCTTGGCTCAAATAGTTTTGCACGATAGAGGGTACAGCCAGGTTTTTGCTGATGGGAGACGGATTTGCAGCCAAAGTGTTGTTGGCAGTAAACGTCATACAGCAAATTGTTGCTAGCTTGAAAAAGCCAAAAATGCGTGAATGATGTCCTTTCATTGACGTTTACCCCAGTTAAATCGAATCGATATATTTTTTAGATCATTTATATGACTATTATCAGAATGGGCTGAAATAGCGAAAGCGTATATTTATGAAATATATTGTAAATTAAAAATGACCTTTGTCATCCATTGCTTTTTTGACGTGGTTAAACTTGCGTTTTAATAATGTGAACCATTACAGAAAAAATAATTTTTTTTGATGAATGTGGAGTAGCATTTTCTATCAAGATGCATCGTCGTAGAAAAAATTCACAGCAATTGTTTTTGCAAGTGACAATCGATTCGACTGGGATTAAAATATTGCAACTTCGGATAAGGGTAATTAGAACATGCTAGCAGCAGCAGAAGCTTTAGATCGTTTAAAGAAAGGGAATCAACGTTTTGTAAACGGTGAAACGAATCACCCGAAGCTTTTGACGCATCAACAACGTGCTGAAATGGCCGAAAGCCAAGAACCTTTTGCGATTATTTTAGGGTGTTCAGACTCACGTGTTCCTGCTGAAATGGTATTTGACCAAGGCTTAGGCGATTTATTCGTGATTCGTGTTGCAGGTAATATTGTGGCACCGTCTCAAGTCGGTAGCGTGGAATTTGCAGCAGAAAGTTTTGGATGTCCTGTGGTCATTGTATTGGGTCATACACACTGTGGCGCGATTCATTCTACGATTGAAGCTTTAACTAACCCTGCGACACCGCCATCAGCAAATTTGATGTCGATTGTGAACCGCGTTCGTCCATCTGTAGAAATACTCATGCAAACTGAATTGAAAGATGACCTCGAAAAACTTTCAATGCATGCAGTACGTTCAAACGTTTTTGCATCAGTAAATCAACTGCGTCATGGTTCAGCAGTCCTCGAAAACTTAATTGCGCAAGGCAAACTAAAAGTGGTGGGCGCTGAGTATTCACTCGAAACGGGTGAAGTAAGCTTCTACGATTTCTAAGCAAACTACAGTAAATACAAGATTTAAAAAAGGCGCTCAAATGAAGCGCCTTTTTTAACGAATCCATTTTCACCAACTAAATTTATAAACTTGCTTTGATCAATGGATAAGCATTGTTCAGCAAAATTGTTTGCGCTTTGGCATTCGGGTGAATCTGATCTTGTTGCATTAAGTTTTTATGTCCCGCAACCCCTTGCATAAAGAAAGGCAATAATTTGACTTTGTACTGTTTGCTCAGCACTTGATAGTTATTTTCAAAAGCTTGGCTATATGCCTTGCCATAATTCGGTGGAATTTTCATTCCAAATAAAATGACTTTCGATTTGGCCTGTTGGCTTTTTTGAATCAGCTGCGCTAAGTTTTTTTGAATTTGTGCAGGGGGCTGTCCGCGTAAACCATCATTACCACCTAATTCAATCACCACAAGGTCTGGACGATGAGTTTGCAACAGTTTAGGCAGTCGTGCCAAAGCTCCACTGGTGGTTTCACCGCTGACACTTGCATTGACCACTTTATGTTGTTTCGGATACTGTTGGTCTAGACGTTTTTGTAATAAGTGGACCCAACCTTGCTGCACTGAAACACCGTAACCTGCACTTAAGCTATCGCCCAAAATCATTATGGTTTTGGCAGAGAGCAGCATCGGGCAGAACATCAGTGCAATAGCCAGCAAGTAACTCAATAGACGATTATTTTGAATGCGATTTTGCATATAGGGAAGATATGACCCAACTCACGACAGATGTTGACATCATGCCACAGGCGATTATTTCTGCACAGCAATTGACACAAAAGATACAACTTCCACAAAAACAGTTATCGATCTTTGAACAACTCGATCTTGAAATATTTGCAGGGGAACAAGTTGCGATCACTGGTCGTTCTGGTTCAGGTAAATCCACCTTGTTGGGGATTTTAGCGACACTAGATCAGGCCAGTTCGGGACAATTACGGGTCTGTGGTCAGGACATTCATTTATTAAATGAAGAACAGCGTGCTCAAGTCCGTTTGGCTCATATTGGTTTTGTCTTTCAGTCTTTCCAGTTGTTGCCACATTTAACAGCCTTGGAAAATGTCATGCTGCCGCTACGGCTACAAGCAAATTTTCAGGTCAAAGCTGCCGAAGAAAAAGCATTAAAATTATTAGCAAAGGTCGGACTAGAACGCCAAGCGCATCAAGCTCCCAAAGTTTTATCGGGTGGTGAGCAGCAACGGGTTGCGATTGCCCGTGCTTTGGTGAGTGAACCCGATCTGATCTTTGCAGATGAACCGACAGGTAATTTAGACAGTGCAACGGCACAGGAAATTGAACAACTGTTATTTCAGTTAAATCGTGAAATGGGAACCACTTTGGTATTGGTGACGCATGATGCCGATTTGGCCCGTCAATGTCAGCGCCATTTTGAATTGGTCAATGGTCAATTGATTGAGCATCGAACAGGAGATGCTGCATGAATCTTTTGGCATTGTTTCGACCACTCTTACAGCTGAGTTTTAAAACCACGGGTGTGTATTTATTATTGATCGCACTGACTTTGGCGATCAGTGCCACCACTGCTTTAAAGTTTAGCAATGTACAAATTCAAAATGCTGTAGCGCTACAAGCTGCTGAAATGTTGGCAGCAGACTTGGTGCTGACAGCCAATGAACCAATTCCACAAGAGTGGCAACAACAAGCCAAAGCACAGCAATTAAAACAATCCAATGTCACGCTATTTAGCAGCATGGCGCATACTGATCAGCAATTTGTCATGGTCAATGTCAAAGCCGTTGATGCTGCATTTCCATTAAGAGGTGAACTCGAAACAGAACCGAAACTAAACCGTTCCATACAAGCAGGTGAGGTCTGGTTAAGTCCTCGTGCCATGGATTTATTGGGTGTAAAGGTTGGAGATCAGATCAATATTGCCGATGCTGCTTTTCAAGTCAGTGCCAAAATCATTCATGATACCAATCAAGAGCTTGGCTTCAGTGGTTTTTCACCGACGGTTATGATTGCGCAGTCTGAGGTGGCGAGAACCAATGCCATCCAAGTCGGGAGTCGGATTGAATATCGCCTGTTAATGGCTGGAGATGCACAAAATACCCAGCGCTTTGAAAAACTGTATAAGCAAAAATTTGGTGATCAAAGCGAAAACCGTACTGCTAAATCAGATCATGCGCAGGTTCAGGATGCAGCTCAAAGCAGTTTAAAAATGAGAAATGCCAGTGAAGGCAATACCCGCTTGATGAAGCCGATTGCCAACCTAGAAACGTTTTTACAACTTGCGAATATTTTAACCATTCTACTTTGTGGTATCGCCATCGCATTAACCAGTCAGCGCTATGTCCAACAAAATCAGGATGCCATTGCACTGATGCGCTGTATTGGGTCGACCAAACAGCAAATATTAAGTGCTTATTTGGCTTTACTGTTGGTTGTACTCGGGCTTTCAATCCTGTTTGGAAGTTTGATTGGTCTGGGATTGGGGTTTGGCTTATTGCAACTGATGCTACAGCTGATTCCAAATTTACAATTAGAGTTTTCAGCCCTGTCTATGCTGCTTGGCCCGCTTCCAATTGCAATATTCACCAGTGCGATTGTGCTATTAGGATTTGTTCTTCCAAGTCTTTGGCAATTATTAGGGACACCGCCAGCACGGGTGATACGACAACAAGAGCGTTCTGTACGTTCCATGCTTTGGATGCTCAGTTTCGGCACACTCAGTTTGGTGGTGTTTTGTGTGGTATTAACTGAAAATTTACAACTCACCCTGTGGCTGATTTGCGCCATCATCTTCCTGTGTGTTGGCCTATATATGATGGTCTGGCTCAGTTTAAAGGCCTTGAAAAGTTGGGGGAGGAAAATCTCAGCATATATACGTACACCGTATCAAACGGCATTTCAAATTACTGCATTGGCATTAGGGCTAAGTCTGATCACGGTTTTAGCGGTATTGCGCACGGATTTGCTGGAACGTTGGCAACAACAATTACCACAAGGAACACCTAACCAATTTGTCTATGGATTACCGCCATTTGAGTTACAGGATTTTAATCAACAACTCAGGCTGCATGGTTGGCAAGGGACGCCGATGTACCCGAATATTCGTGGACGATTAGTTGCCAAAAATGATCTCCCTTTTTCGGATGCCTTAATTAAAAGCAATAATTCATTACGCCGTGAATTGAATCTCACACAGGCTGCAACTTTTCCAAAAGATAATCAAATCATCGCGGGCAATCAGCAGTTTCAACAGGTCAATGAAGTATCGGTAGAAGTGAAAACTGCACAAGAACTGGGTATTCAAATTGGAGATCGATTGAGTTTTAGCCTTCCTGAAGGGATTTTACAAGCCAAGGTGATCAACCTTCGCAGTGTGGAGTGGGAAAGCTTTAGTCCAAACTTCTTCTTTATTTTTTCTCCCAAAACCATGGATGAAAATGCAGGCAGCTATTTGGGGAGTTTCTATGTTCCACCACAAGATAAAAATCAGTTAATTGATCTAATTCAGCAGTTTTCGAATACCGTGTTTATTGATGTCAGTCTGATTTTGGATGAGATCAAACGCATCGTCAGCGTATTGGTTCAGATTATTACTATCTTGGCGCTATTGGTCAGTATTTCAGGCATTTTGGTCTTGATCGCATGTTTGAACTTATTTATGGATGAACGCAAAAAAGAAGTGGCATTACTGCGTTCCTTCGGCAGTTCCAAGCAAAAATTAAAGTCGATGCTCAGTTTGGAAGTGGGTTTGATGGGGCTAATTTCGGGTGTTGTGGCATGTATTTTTGCTGAAGTGATCAGTGCGATTGTCAGTTATAAAATGGAACTGACCATCCAGCTACATGCAGAGATTTGGTTGATCCTCCCACTGGTAATGACCATAGTCTGTACATTGATCGGTCGTTATCGCTTAAGTTATCTTTGCGACATCCCACCCTTAGAAAGCTTACGTGAACTAAATAGTTAAGGGGGGAGATGGTTAACAGCCGAGCAAGTTAAGAGTGGAGCACGAACCCAGTGCGTAGTTCAGGTTTAGACATGATTTGATGTGTTTTCAACATATCCGTGTTGATAGCCACAGGGTTCATTCCACTGTTTAACGTGCTGCGAGAGATTGCTTCATCAGCAGGATAAAGTGTTCCCAAAGCGGTAATATCGGTTGGATTAATTGTTGGCAATGTAGATAAAACAGATAGCATCCGACTGCCGCGGCGATTAGACCGATCATTTGAATGATTAGGGATTGATGTACTTTTTGTCCCACATACCAAATGAAAGTCAACGCAGCCCCCATCAACATGCCGCCAATATGCGCGGCATTATTAATTCCACTGATCATAAAGCCCATCGCGAGGTTAATCCCCATCACCATCAATAAGGTTTTTTTATCCAAATAAAATTGCTGTTTAGGTAACATGGGGAGCAGCGAAATAATCGTCAGCGCTGCACCGAGACCCATCACTGCACCCGATGCGCCTGCACCAATACTCGGGAAAAGCTGCTGATTGGCTGCACCTTCGGCCAATAATGCATAGCTGTCTTGAATGGTTAAATACCCACTCAACAAACTTCCCATCAGTCCGGCTAAAACATACAGGCCAAGGAAGTAGAAACGACCTAACATTTGCTCGGCAACACTGCCAAAAATATACAAAGCCCACATATTCAACATCAGGTGAATCAGGCCAAAATGAAAAAACATACTGCTGAATAAGCGGATGGGTTCCTCTAAAAAGGTTAAAGGTGCATAATCAGCACCCCAACGCAAAGCATCCAGTGTGTCGGGTTGGCTAACGTTCATTCCATGCAGCACTTGCCAGCCAAAGAGTCCAACATTGATGGTAATTAAGAGTGCCGTGATCCACCACAGTTGGATTTGCAGCTTATGGGTTGATACAGCAGGAGGGCTGAGTTCAGACATGCTATTCTTGTACTGTGTCAAAATATTTAAAAATAAGCTTAACATGAAAAAACAGAATTTCTGGAGTAACACACTGACATGAAAGCCTTTATTGTTCGTACATTGTTAATTCTTGTCAGTCTTGTGCTTTTGGTACAGCTTTGGATCTTTGGTAGTCTGGTGTGGTGGCGTACACATCCTGTGGAATCGACGATGATGATGCGATTAGATTATTGGTCAGAGCCGTCTAAACCGATTAAGCATGAATGGCGTGATTACGACCAAATCAGTGATTATGTTAAACATGCTGTTGTTGCCGCAGAAGATGGCAAATTTTTACAACACAAAGGTTTTGATTGGGAAGGCATGCAAAATGCTTTAGAGCGCAATAAAGATAAAGGCAGAGTAGTCGCAGGTGGGTCTACCATTTCTCAGCAATTGGCAAAAAACTTATTTTTATATAACAAGCGTTCATTTATCCGAAAAGGACAGGAAGCCGTTGCAACATGGATGATGGAACGCATGTGGACGAAGCAACGCATTTTAGAGGTATATCTCAACTCGGTTGAGTTTGGGGACAACATCTATGGTGTAGAAGCTGCAACACAGCACTATTTTGGTAAAAGTTCACGGAGTTTGAGCCGAGAGCAAGCGGCATTTATTGCAGCAATTTTACCCAATCCAAAATATTATGATGAAAATCGACAAGATCGTAAGCTAAATTATCGTAAGCGCATGATCCAAAAATATATGCGTTATAGCCATATCCCAGATTAAGAACGATCTAAACACTCGTCAAATGGCATGGCAGTGATTTGAATTACAACAAAAAGCTCATATTAATGGGCTTTTTTTATGAAATTGTCACAAATTTGAAGCATACTAAACTGAGTACAGCACACATTTTTTAATATGGGTTTGAAATGAATACCGCAGCTGAAGTCGCGCAAGTACCTACTGAATATACTTATAATGATCGTTATATCAATCGAGAGTTATCGATTCTCGACTTTCATCTGCGTGTGCTCGAACAAGCGGTTGATCCGATACATCCATTACTTGAACGCATGAATTTCTTGCTGATCTTTTCACGTAACTTAGACGAATTTTTTGAAATTCGTGTTGCGGGAATGATGGAACAGCTAGACTTAGGTAATGAAAGCCGCAGTCCAGATGGCTTAACACCAAAACAAGTATTAGATGAAATTTCTGCGACAGCACATGCGGCAATTGAGCGCCAGTATCGTATTTTAAATCAAGAAATTTTACCTAAACTGCGTGAAGAAGACATTTGC
The DNA here is from genome assembly GCF_013419925.1 of Acinetobacter sp. YH12045. Lineage (NCBI taxonomy): Bacteria > Pseudomonadati > Pseudomonadota > Gammaproteobacteria > Moraxellales > Moraxellaceae > Acinetobacter > Acinetobacter sp. YH12045. The sequence continues at coordinate 75,363 of NZ_VOZE01000010.1, forward strand.
TTCTTACGTCGTGGTGAGTTAACCCCTGCACAGTCGGCATGGGTGAAAAAATATTTTCAAGAGCAAGTTGCTCCAGTCTTAACGCCAATTAGCTTAGATCCCGCACATCCATTCCCTCGCTTGGTCAACAAGTCGTTGAATTTTATTGTGACTTTAGAAGGGAAGGATGCGTTTGGCCGTCAGATTGACTTAGCCGTTGTACCTGCACCACGTTCGCTGCCACGTGTCGTTCGGCTTCCTGATGAATTAACCGGTGGCAAAGAGCATCATGTGATGCTATCGGCAATTATTCATGAACATGTCTCTGATTTGTTTCCCGGCATGACGGCGACGGGTTGCTACCAATTCCGCGTGACGCGTAATGCCGATTTGGCTTTAAATGAAGATGTTGAAGATTTGGCTAAAGCCCTCAAAGGTGAGTTGAACTCACGTCGTTTTGGTCGCGCCGTTCGCTTGGAAGTGACAGAAAATTGTCCGCAGCATATTTATGAATATTTGCTTGATGAGTTCGATTTAGAAGAAGAGCAACTCTATAAAGTAGATGGACCAGTTAACCTTGCACGTTTACTGTCAAACTTTAAACGTCCACATCTACGTTATGACGCGCATATTCCTGTTATACCGAAAGTACTCAAAAAATCTGAAAACATTTTTAGTGCGATGCAAAAGCAAGATATTTTGCTGCACCATCCCTTTGAATCATTCGCACCGGTAATTAATTTACTGCGTGAAGCTGCACGTGATCCACAAGTTTTGGCCATTAAACAAACGCTTTATCGAAGTGGCGCAGATTCGGAGATTGTGCAAGTTTTAGCGGAAGCAGCACGTAATGGTAAAGAAGTCACCGCTGTAATTGAGCTTCGAGCACGATTTGATGAAGAATCAAACATTGCTGTGGCTAATGTATTACAAGAAGCAGGCGCAGTTGTCGTGTATGGCATCGTGGGCTATAAAACTCATGCCAAAATGATTTTGGTGGTACGCCGCGAAAACAATAAATTGGTGCGATATGTGCATTTAGGTACGGGCAACTATCATGCGGGAAATGCGCGTATCTACACGGATTACGGTCTATTAACTACAGATAAAGAACTCTGTGAAGATGTACATCGTATTTTCCAAGAATTGACCGGTATGGGTAAAATGGCGAAGCTAAAAAAACTGCTGCATGCACCATTTACCTTACATACTCAACTCATCAATTATATTGATAATGAAATTACTAATGCTAAAGCGGGCAAGTCTGCGCAAATTATAGTCAAGGTTAATGCATTAACAGAAGTTCAGTTGATCAATAAACTGTACGAAGCGTCACAAGCAGGTGTACAGATTGATTTAATTATTCGTTCTATTTGTTGTTTGCGTCCAGGTTTACCGGGGCTGTCTGAAAATATTCGCGTGCGCTCTATTGTTGGACGCTTTTTAGAACATACTCGAGTGTATTATTTCAGTAATAATGGTGATTCACGTATTTTCTGTTCAAGTGCAGACTGGATGGATCGTAATTTATTTAATCGCGTGGAAGCCTGTTTCCCAATTGAAGATCCAGCCTTGAAAAAGCGTATTTATCAATTAGGTTTAGTGAATTACCTAAAAGATAATCAGCAAGCTTGGTTGCTCCAAAGTGATGGGCGTTGGATTCGTACCCATGTTCAAGAGGGTGAGGAAGCACACAATTCACAGCATGTGCTTATAGAAGCATTTAAATAAATGCGTTAAAAAAGTAAAAGGGAGCAATACTCCCTTTTACTTTTTTAATTTATAAGTTTTTTGAATCATTTATCTGAACTAAATTTAGCTGTAGCTACAAATTTTTCTATAGATATTTTTGACAAAACCATCAATTTGATACGTTGAAAGTTTTAATTCATTGACCATCTGCTCTTGAGTCGCACTATGGCTGACCATATCCAAAATTTGATATTCTGCTGGATTTAGACTGAGCTGTTTCGGCGCTGCATTTTGCGGACTAAAAGTTTCACTCAATAAAAATTTAGCAAAACTAGGATGAAGGGCAGCGCCACCTCTTAAAATGGTTTTCAGTTGGTTATAAGTGTCTTCAATTGGTTGTTGAATCAACATATAGGCAGTTGCACCTAACTGAATCGCATGTAAAGTTAAATCTGCAGACTGTTCATTGACTAAAATGATGAGATTACTTGAAGGATAGATTTTCTTAATTTTATGTATGAATGAGATATCAGACTGTTGCGTGACCACTAAAAAGATTAAATTTGGCAATTGATTGAAAATTTGTTGTTCTGCATCTGCTAAATTTTCTGAAAATGTAATGAGGTCTTCAGGATAACCGAGGTCTCCTAAGATGTTAAACAGCACTGTTTTTGAAGTCATTGATTGATGATCAATGATCAAAACGGGTACTGGTAATAAAAATTCACTCATCATACATTTCGCTCATTTATTATTTTTAATCAAATTGCATTTCCATAATGTGCATGAAAGTGAATTAGAAAAATATACCTAGAAGTAGTGATTTATATATCAAAGTATAATTAAGTTATTGTGATATAATGGAATTTAATTAATGTATGGTTTTCTGTGTTTTTCATTGTGTTGAATGCAAAGATTTATAGGTTTTTCGTTTTTATTTTCAGAGTATTGGTTAAATAATCATCAGATTTAGATTCGAATTGAAAATAATAAATGAAATGTGAAAGCAGTATTTTGACAATTAATAAATTGAACTGTTTCTGATGTGAGTTAATATTCACCTATTGCTTAGTTATTTTAAACATAAATATTAGTGACTATTTAAAATAATGTGTTTTATTTCTCATCAATGGTTATTTTATAGCACAAAACACAATAATAAAAAAAAGCCCTTTGAAAATGAATCAGACGTACTTTCTCTAAAATACCTGAAACTAGTGATTTTAACGAAAGTTATATTTTACTAAGATGTATTTATCTTCTTACTTATCTGGCTAGTGTGAAGATATTGTCGAGGCGATGAATTGAGATATACATCAAGTCATATATTACCTTATCAGGCTACCTATTTGGGTTAGCCTTTTCTTTTTTTAGATACTGTATTTTTTCATTTTCAATTTTATACTCATCTCAATATTATTACTTCTGCATTATTCATTTCCGCCAAATAAAAAAAGAGAGCACAGGGCTCTCTTTAATTTTTACACTGATTAATTAGTGTAGATTGTTAGTGATTTTCTGCAAGATTTGAAGCAATACATCAAATTCACTTTGAAGCGGTGTACTCTTACGTGTTACCAATGCTAATGTGCGTGTAGGACTTGCTTCAATTTCTTTCACAGCCAAATCTTCATTGGCTTTGATCATATTGGTATAAACTGCAATTTCAGGCAATAAGGTAAAGCCTAAATCTGCAGAAACCATTTCAACCAAAGTTGGCAATGAGCTTGCTTTTAAACGATGGTCATTTTTACGTTCACCAATCGGACAAGCACTCAAAGCATGATCACGTAAGCAATGGCCTTCTTCAAGCAACATTAAACGAGATAAATCTAGGTCGTCTAAAGATTTCGCTTGAGCTGCATTTTGGTCAGCTTTGTTGTACACCAAGAACAATTTTTCTTTGTTCACTTCAGCCACTTTTAGACTGCGAGTATCGAAAGGTAGCGCAAGTAAAACAATATCTAAATTGCCATGCTCTAATTTCTCAACAATTTTTTCACTTTGCGCTTCATGCAAGTGGAGTTGAATTTTAGGCAACTGCTTATGCACTTCATCAAGTAAAGGTGCAAGAAGGAAAGGCGCAATGGTCGGAATAACACCTAAATGCAAATCACCGGTTAAAGGCTCACTCATTTCACGACTTAAACGCATTAGGTCTTGCGCATCTGCCAATAGAACTCGGGCTCGACCGACAACTTGTTCGCCAAGTGGAGTTAAACGCACGTTTTGACGGTCGCGTTCTACCAAAACGCCACCTAATAAACGCTCAAGTTCCATGATCCCACCAGACAAAGTAGACTGGGTGACAAAAGAACGACGCGCAGCTTCAGTAAAGTGTAGCGTTTCTGACAGTGTTACTAGATATGACAGCTGTCTTAAGGATGGTAATGCAGCCATAGTGTCCTAATTTATGATTTAAAGTGATCAGCAAACAAACCGCTAAGATATGGAATAAAATGCGGTGGGATATCATGCCCCATTCCATCAATTAATTCAAATTTAGCACCTGAAATAGCCTTTGCAACGGCCTTACCATGGCTTGGCGGCAGCAAACGGTCACGAGCTCCATGAACCACAATGGTTTTATGCTGAATTTGTTTATCCAACTGCAGCAGGGAACCTGTACATAATATTGCTAAAAACTGTTGAAGTACACCCGCTGGGTAATAACTCCGCTTATAGAGTTTACGTGCAGTTTGTATCACTTCAAGCTGATTAATATAGCCTGGAGAGCCTATAATATTAAAAACTTTCAGACTATGGTTAATAATGCCATCTTCATCGTTAGATTCAGGTTTTTCAATTAGACTAAATAATTGCTTTGGAAATGGCGGTGGAAGTAAGGGTTGGATGTTACTGGTAAAAAGTAAGCTTAAGTTGTGCACTTTATCTGGATAGCGTGCCGCCACGATTTGAGCAATCATGCCGCCCATCGAAGCGCCTAAAATATGGACTTTATCAAGTCCCATACGATCAATTAACAGTGCAACATCGTCTGCCATATCATATAGATCATAAGGCGCACCTTGATTCTCTAGACCTAAGGCAAAACGTCCCATCAGTTTAAAGGTGTTAAGACGTGGGCCTGGGTTACGAATTTTACTCGACAGACCAATATCGCGATTATCAAAGCGAATAACTCGGTAACCTTGGTCTATTAAGGACTTACAAAAGAAATCAGGCCAATACAACATTTGTGCGCCGAGTCCCATAATCAATAAGATTGCAGGATCTTCAGGATGACCACCCACCTCGACATGAAGTTCAATGCCATTGCCTAACTCTACGCGAGTTTCATGCATAAAAGAGGCATAAGGTGAAATATTAAACTGAAGGGCACTATTCATTGTTATTTTCCTTTAAAAAGGACGTCTATTATTATCAGGACGTCCTTGTATTTAAACCTTAAACTGAAGCAGGAATCAAGTCCGGAACCTGCTTAGTCAAAGTTAAGCGTTGCTTCCCAGCAGTTGCACCGAGCAGTACAAATCCACGTAATACGCCATCTTGATCGATCGCACGGGCAATCATGCCATCTTCAAGCTCTTCTGTTTCCCATTGGGTTTCTACATCAATTGGCGCAGGAAGGACAGTTAAAGGTGCTGCAGGTGTTTTAACGGCTACAGGCATGGCAGGATAATGCACTGCGGTATGTTCGCCATTGAGGGTTTTTGCCAAAGCACGCGCTTGTTGCATGATTGGCATCACGTATGGCAGAAGGGTACCATTGACTTCAGCACAGTCACCGACAGCATAGATATCTGCCAAGTTGGTTTCTAAGTTTTTATTGGTTAATACGCCACGACTGGTGTGAATACCGGCTTGTTTTGCTAAGTTAATCTCAGGCTGTAGACCAATCGCAGACAACACAACATCTGCCACTAAGCTTTGACCATTGGCAAGGCTCACTTGATAATCACCATTTTCAATACGTGACAGTTTGTCGACTGTCGTACCTAAAACGAATTGAATACCCGTTTCTTCTAAATTGCTTTGGAATTTAGCGGCAACATGAGACGGCAGTAGGCGACCCAAAGGTTGCGGAGCTAAATCGACCACCGATACTTTCGCCCCAGTATTTTGGAGATCATTGGCAAATTCACAGCCAATCAAGCCTGCCCCTAAAATCACCACACGTTTATCTTCACGTGCTGCAAGCTGTTTACGGAAAGCTTTGTAGTGATCTAAATTGTTGACGACGTGAATGTCTTCACTGCCATCACCCGAAATAGCTAAGCGAATTGGATTTGCGCCGACTGCTAAAACAAGTTTTGAATATAGTTGTGTTTGAGTTCCATTTTGACTTTCAATAGTAAGCTCATGTTTTGCTGCATCAATGGATTTAACCCAACTCTTATTGATGATTTGCATATTGAGTTGAGCCGACATTTTTTCGGCATCCCCTAGAGGGATTTGCTCAGGAGTTTTATTACCAACGAGCGCATTGGATAATGTCGGTTTAGCGTAGTTAATGGCATCATCCGCACAGATCATAATAAGTTCTAGTTCAGTATTTAACTTTCGAAATTCACGTGCAACGGCATATCCCGCCATACCAGAACCAATAATGACAATAGGGTGCATACTCAACTCCAAACACATTTCATATTTTTTAAAGACAAAAAAAAGACCATAACGATGATGGCCTTAGATTCTATTTATTAGATTTCAACCATTTCAAAATCTACTTTTGAGACGCCACAGTCTGGGCAAGTCCAATCATCTGGGATATCTTCCCATTTCGTTCCTGCCACGATACCGTCTTGTGGCCAGCCTTCTGCTTCGTCATAAATCCATCCACAAACGATGCACTGATACTTTTTCATTCCATTCTCCAAAAACTGACACAAAATTAAGTCAGTAAATACTTCATAACTGTATAAGTTTATACCTTAAGGTTAATTAGCCTTATACAGTAGACTCTTATGTTAAATTTTTACGCAGTTCTAACGATAAAGTAAAGTGGCTAAGAGTTTAATGAGTGAAATTAAAAGCAGAATGGCAGTGAGGGACAATAAATATCATCAAAACCCCCAGATCTGGGAAAAATTGTCTGACAATATTTATGCCTATTGAAAGCTATATTGGAATTCATTTCCGTGAATTGGGTTCTAAATACCGCTTTTTCTATCTTCATAGACTAAAGTCTTGCAGAAAAAATCTCTAAAATCTTTTATTTTATGATTAGGAAAATATATATTTGATATTTTTTAAATAAATACAATATTAATAATCAATAACTTATGTAAATTTACTGTATCTTAAATATGCATTTTGGTCGGGGGTTAGCTGTTCTTTTCTCTCAAATCGCGTTAAAATTCACACATTCCTTCCTTAATTTATTTTCTCCTATTATGAGTAATTCTACTGCTGCGGCATTGTGGTCTAACATTCGTACTGTCCAAGATTTCCCAAAACCAGGAATTTGTTTCTTTGACCTTACGCCGTTATTTATGAATAACATCGAATCGTTAACTGATGCCCTAATTGCAAGTATTCCAGCTGAGCAATTGGCAGAAGTAGATAGCTTTATTGCAGTTGAAGCGCGTGGTTTTGTTTTGGCAAGCTTACTTGCTCAGCGTACAGGCAAAGGTTTGGTGTTGGTACGTAAAGCCGGAAAATTACCACCACCTGTTGTCGGTGTTGGTTATAGCCTTGAATACGGTTTAGATCGTCTTGAAATGTCAGCTGAAATCGAATCACAAAAAGTAATTATTGTGGATGACGTATTGGCGACGGGCGGTACGCTTCGTGCAGTGAAACAATTGGCTGAAAAATGTAAACACCAAGTTTTAGGCGCAAGCATTTTCTTAGATTTGCCTGACTTGCATAAAGATTTAGGACTAAATATTTGGTCTGTTTTAGATGATAAAACACGTCCTGAAGCAGATGCTGCCTAAGCGTCAGTTTTAAAATGTAAAAAGCCTTGTCTATGACAGGGCTTTTTTATGTCTGATAAAAAAGACGTTGCTACTTATGATTAATCTTATGATTTATTTTTTTAAATATTTTAATTCGAGATGTTGGATTAAATCATTAATATTTTCAGGGCATTGTAGACGATGATGTCCACCATCCATGACTTGAATCTGCATATAGTCTTCGAGTTGTTTTTCTGCCTCATACATATCCAAGATTTCATCGCCACGTTCGATATATGCAATTTGTGGAATATCGTTATCCAAATCCATTTCATTAATTGCAGGGTAGTCGTCACGAAAGTCTGGATGCAGACTCGGGTTAGCAATCACACAAGGAATGCGATGAAACAGCGACATTTTCAAAGCCCAGTATGCCCCGAGACTATGACCGACGATGATATCGGGCTTAATGGTTTCAATACTCTCGTGGTAAAAGTCCGCAACAGTTTGAAAATTTAAGTTGCGATAGTCCACTTCAATGCAGAATTTTTGTTTTGCATTGATGGCATGGAACTTCGTAGATTCACGGGAAGAATCCAATCCATGTAAAAACAGAATTTTCGATAAGCAGGAAGTCATTGTTTTTCTACACACTGTTTTCAAACATTTTTGGATGTGTTGAATATTTTATTTTTCAACAATTTTATGACTTCATTGTAGAGAGAATTGTCAAAAAGAGAATTTAGCTTTTGGTCTAATTTATAGGCATTTAAAAGACTTTAGTCTTAAAGAAAATAGATTAAAGGTTGAATTAAGTTATTGATATATATTTTAATGTATTGATAATAATAGGTATTTTTAAAGCTTTTAGTTATCATCTGATATCATTAAATGTAGGTTTTCGAGCTTGAGTATTTAATTTTTATCTACTGCACATCTGTAAGGTATGTTCTATGTCTACCTGAAGGTATAACGATTAAAACATCTTACTTCGATAAATTTCTACTTATTAAAAAAATGCGCGCATTGCTTACTGCTCAATTCAAAGGAAATCTGCTATGCTATACAACTTCCGTTTTTTAACTATTTGAGACAGAGATGACGCAACATAACGCTCAATCGACTTCTGAACAAGCCATTTCCGAAAACGATTTAATTGCACAGCGTCATGCCAAGTTAGAGCACATCAAAGAGCACGCCAAGGAAACAGGTGTTAGCCCGTGGCCTAACACATTTAAGCGTGAACACTATGCACAAGACCTACAAGATCAATTCGCTGAAAAATCAAAAGAAGAAATTGAAGCAGGCGAAAAGGTTTATGTAAAAGTTGCTGGTCGTGTGATGTTGAACCGTGGTTCATTCATCGTAATCCAAGATATGACTGGTCGTATCCAGCTTTATGTACCACGTAAAGAGTTGGATGCTGATGTTCTTGCAACAATTAAAGCACTCGATTTGGGCGATATTATTGCCATTAAAGGTTATATTGGTCGTTCTGGTAAAGGTGACCTTTATGTTCATATTGAACATTTTGAGCTTTTAACCAAATCACTCCGTCCACTTCCAGACAAATTCCATGGTTTGACTGATACTGAAGTTAAATACCGTAAGCGTTATTTAGACCTCATCATGAACGAAGAAACACGTAAAACTTTTGAAATTCGTGCAAAAGTGGTGTCAGGTATTCGTTCATATTTGAGCAATGAGCGTTTCATGGAAGTTGAAACACCAATGATGCATGTGATTCCGGGTGGTGCATCTGCGCGTCCATTCGAAACTCACCACAACGCATTAGATATGCCTTTATTTTTACGTATTGCGCCTGAGCTTTACTTAAAACGTTTGGTCGTTGGTGGTTTTGAGCGCGTGTTCGAAATTAACCGTAACTTCCGTAACGAGGGTGTATCAACACGTCATAATCCAGAATTCACCATGATTGAATTTTACCAAGCATATGCAGACTACAAAGACCTGATGGCTTTGACAGAAAATATGCTTGAAAAATTGGCCATCGACATCTTAGGTTCGACTGATGTGCCTTATGGTGATGAAGTGTATAGCTTCAAAGGTCCATTCAAGAAAATTTCGATGTTTGATGCGATTCTTGAACATAACCCATCGTTCACTGCTGAAAATGTATCTGATCGTGAGTTCCTTGCAAACTTCATTAAAAATGAACTGAAAGAGCAAGTAAAACCTGGTTTTGGTTTAGGCAAGCTTCAAACCATCGTATTTGAAGAAACTGTTGAAACAGAACTTCGTCAACCGACATTCATCACAGAATACCCAGCGGAAACTTCACCATTGGCACGTCGTAATGATGAAAATCCACATATTACGGACCGTTTTGAATTCTTCATCGGTGGTCGTGAGTTGGCAAATGGTTTCTCAGAGTTAAATGATCCGATTGATCAAGCTGAACGTTTCCAAGCCCAAGTTGCCGAAAAAGATGCAGGTGATGATGAAGCAATGCATTACGATGCAGACTTCATTGAAGCATTGGAATACGGCTTACCTCCTACAGCGGGTGAGGGGATTGGTATTGACCGTTTGGTGATGTTATTTGCGAATGCTGCAAGTATTCGTGAAGTGATCTTATTCCCTCATATGCGTCATAAAAACTAATTTAGTTTTTGAAATAAAAAACCCGCTTAATGCGGGTTTTTTATTTTGTATTTTTATTGAACATCTTTACCGAAATGATGAAAAAAATAAAAGGAGATACAGTTTCACCCTTGAATAAATGAGTTGAAAAATCTAAGGTGGGCTGTGAATTAAACTTGAGAAAAAGAGCATGTATTTAAGAAAGTCACTCTATGCTGCTGTACTGTTTGGATTATCAGTTCCTGTTTTTGCTCAGGGGATTGTATTAAATAATGAAGAGTTACGCGCAGATTTGAATTGGTTGAATCAGCAAGGCGTTATTCAAATTAGTACCTCAACATGGCCAATGAGTGGTGATGAAATACAGCGAGCGTTAACTTCTGCAAAAGTGATGACACCTGCACAACAAAAAGTATTACAAAGTATTCAAAATAAATTGACTGCCGAAAATGCATTATTAAAAGCAGAATTGTTTGCAGAGTCAGATAAAAATAATTTACCGCAAAATTTTGGTGATCATCAAAAAGCGCAATATCAAGGTGCACTTGAACTCAACGTTGGTGGTGGAAATTGGGATGGTCGTTTACGTGTAAATGCTGAAGATAAACAGCAAATTAATAATGATCAAGATGTAAATGTGGAAGGCTCATACATTGCCGGGAAGCTTTGGAACCAATGGTTAATTGCAGGTCAGATTCCGACTTATTGGGGGCCTGGTCATGACGGTAGTTTAATCCGTGGTGATGCGAGTCGTCCTGTGTACGGTGTTACTGCACAGCGTGCACAACAGAATGCTTTTGAAACACCATGGCTATCATGGATCGGCCCTTGGCAGTATCAAGCTTTTGCTGGACAGTTAGATGATTATTCTGCTATCCCAGATGCAAAACTCATTGGACTTCGACTAACTGCACAACCTACTCCATATTTGGAATTGGGAGCATCACGTTCTATACAATGGGGTGGCGAAGGTCGTCCCGAAAGTTTTAGTTCACTTTGGGATGCCTTTATTGGTAATAAAGATAATGGTGGAACAGGTGAGGCTGATCCATCAAATCAAGTCGCGGGTTTTGATGCGCGTTTGAATTTACAACCACTTGTGCAAGTTCCAGTTAGTCTTTACGGCCAATATATTGGTGAAGATGAAGCAGGTGGTTTACCGGCAAAAAGCATGTATCTTGCAGGTGTTGATTATTCTTCAAGTGTAAATAATATGCCTTATCAACTGTATACTGAATGGGTTGATACTCGAACTAATGGTGATGCCAAAGGCATTTCATACAATCACTCTATTTACACAGATGGATACTATCAACATGGCTATCCACTTGGTCATGCATTAGGTGGTGATGCTCAAATGGTTTCAGTGGGTGGGAATATACGTATTGATCCACTAAATCGTCTAAATGGTCGTGTACTTTTTGCAAAAGTTTCTGAAACAGAACGTGCTGCTTTGAACAATGCAGCATTTCCAGAAAAAGATGAATTGAAAGCTCTAGACTTAACTTGGACACATTATTTACGTCCAGATATGTCTTTAAAAATTAATGGTTGGGTGAGTGACTCGGATTTAAATGGTAATGATGGTGGAGCGTCAATTGGAATTGAACTACCATTAGATAAACGTTTATTTCATTACTAATTTATATTTGTTTTTAAAATGATGTATTAATTGAAAAGTCCGCTTATAGCGGACTTTTTTCTATTGGTAATTGTCAATTTTTAGACAAAAAAATACGCAATGATTGGGGTGTTCACTGCGTATAACAACGAATCTGCTTTCACAGGTTCGGTAAAGGAGAAATGTTATGAATTTAGGTATTCCTAAAACATAAATAGATAATAGAGTGAACGGTCAGTCATTTCATTGGTGTTCACGTTAAGTGATGTTACCTAACGTTAAAACTAAGGAGATTTTGTGAATACCTTCACCAAAAGTGCCTGTAAAAAAGCCTTTCATAATAGAAAGGCTTAATTTTATGGAATTTTTTTAAATTTAGAAGTGGAACACACCCAATCCAGATTTAATCTCATCCAACGTTTGTTGGGTAATATCACGGCATCTATCGGTACCAGTTTTTAAAATATCCATGATGTAGTTAGGGTCTTTTTGCAATTCTAAACGGCGTTCACGGATCGGGCCAATCAGCTCTTTTAGCACGCCTTCAAGACGCTTTTTCACAGTACCGTCGCCTAAGCCACCGCGGCGATAGTGTTCTTTCAGCTCTGCAACAGCTTCTTTATCAGGGTCAAATGCATCGAGGTAAGTAAATACGACGTTACCTTCAACTTGACCTGGATCTTCAATACGTAAATGATTTGGATCGGTATACATTGCATTAACAGCTTTCTTGATATCTTTATCAGTTGCGTCAAGCACAATGGTATTGCCCAAAGATTTAGACATTTTTGCTTTACCATCAAAACCTGGTAAGCGGCCGACATTAGAGAGTAAAGCTTTACATTCAGGAAGTACGTCACGACCAATTTGACGGTTTAAACGACGAACAATTTCATTGGTTTGTTCAATCATTGGAATTTGGTCTTCGCCGACAGGAACGACAGATGCTTTAAATGCAGTAATATCGGCAGCTTGAGCCACTGGATAGCATAAGAAACCTGCAGGAATGTCACGCTCAAATCCACGCATTTGAATCTCAGATTTGATGGTTGGATTACGCTCTAAGCGAGAAACCGTCACAAAGTTCAAATATAACATGGTCAATTCATTCAATGCTGGTAAGCATGATTGAACGCAAATCGTGGTTTTGGTTGGGTCAATTCCTACAGCAAGATAATCGGTTGCGACTTCAATAATATTGCGACGAACTTTTTCGAAGTTATCAGCATTATCAGTTAAGGCTTGAGCATCAGCTAAAAGGAGATGTTGATGATGCGAATCTTGTAAACCTACACGTGAACGTAAAGAACCTACAAAATGACCTAAATGTAATTGTCCAGTCGGACGGTCGCCAGTCAAAATCACTGGACGATTATCTTGAGTACTCATTATCTGTTCCAAAGTGGTAGTCAAAGCTACGGCTGATTTTCAAAGAATGTCCCCATTGTACGGCATTCTATTTTTGATTGTTACTGACACAGCACAATTGACTGAAAAATGGGTGAATATTTTGTTAATTATTAAAAAACTAAATACAATTTTAGCGTTAAATAGAATTAGAATATTAAAAAATGCCTAAAGGATAAAAATAATGGCGAGTAGCTTATTAATCTTACTTGATGATATTGCAACTGTGCTGGATGATGTTGCTGTCATGAGTAAGATGGCAGCCAAAAAAACAGCGGGTGTCCTTGGAGATGATTTAGCACTGAATGCGCAACAAGTCAGTGGTGTCCGTTCAGATCGTGAACTTCCAGTTGTTTGGTCTGTGGCCAAAGGATCTTTTGTTAATAAATTAATTTTGGTACCGGCTGCCTTATTGATTAGTGTGGTTGCACCTTGGTTGATTACACCGCTTTTGATGATTGGTGGTTTGTTCTTATGTTATGAAGGTGTGGAAAAAGTTCTGCATAGTTTGCATCATAAAAAAGCCAAAACAGAAGAAGTTGCTCGTGAAGAGATGACTCATATTGAAACGGATTTGGTGACTTTTGAGAAAGAAAAAGTCAAAGGCGCCATCCGGACCGATTTTATTTTATCTGCTGAAATTGTGGTGATTTCATTGGGTACGGTTGCAACTGCGGCATTTGGGACCAAGGTCATGGTACTTTCGGTGATTGCAATATTAATGACCGTTGGTGTTTATGGTTTTGTCGCGATGATTGTCAAAATTGATGACTTAGGACTTTATCTCACTCAACAAGCGTCACAATTTAAAAAGACCGTTGGACAAGGTTTGTTGGCATTTGCGCCTAAGTTGATGAAGACATTGACCATTGTAGGTACGATTGCCATGTTTTTAGTGGGTGGTGGCATCATTACCCATGGTGTACCTTTGTTACACCATTTTATTGAAGGCTCTGTAGATTATGCAGAACATATTCCTACAGTTGGCAGTATTGTGGGTGCATTAACACCGACTTTAATCAATTTAGTGACAGGTTTTATTGCAGGTTTAATCGTGCTGTGCGTCGTATCTTTAGTTCAAAAAGTATGGCCAAAGTCGCAAAAGGATTAATCTGTAAACGCACGGATATCAACTATTTTATATAAGGAAGATCGCTATGCGCTGGAAAGGTCGAAGAGTTAGTTCAAACGTAGAAGACCGTCGCGGTGGTGGCGGTGCAAAAGCGGGTGGTATTAGTATTCTCGGTTTAGTTGTGGCATTTGTTGCGTGGAAGTTTTTTGGTGTCGATCCGCAGCAAGCTTATCAAGCGACTAAACAAGTGACATCACAGGGGCAAACGGCTGAAGTCAAAGGTCTGGATAATCCAACACCTGAACAACAAGAAGCGATGGATTTTGTTGGAACGGTTTTGGCCGATACGGAAGATACATGGACTAAAGTCTTCCAAGAACAGTTAAATGCCCAGTATAAAGCGCCTAAATTGGTTATGTTTAATGGTGTGGTCAACTCGGGTTGTGGTACAGCACAAGCTGCAATGGGGCCGTTTTATTGCCCAGCAGATCAGAAGGTCTATATTGATACTGCATTCTTTAAAGATATGCGTACGCAAATGGGCATCACGGGTGAACAAAATCAAACAGAATTGAGTCGCCAAGATCAGGCGGGTGATTTTGCGCAAGCCTATGTCGTTGCCCATGAAGTTGGACATCATATCCAAACGATTTTAGGCATTTCTGAGCAAGTTCAGCAGGCCCGTGCGCAAGCGTCTAAAGCTGAAGGTAATCGTTATTCGGTTATGCAAGAACTACAAGCAGACTGCTTTGCGGGTATTTGGGCGCATCATAATCAACAGCGTACCCAATTTTTAGAGCAGGGCGATGTAGAAGAAGCGATGGACGCTGCACATAAGATTGGTGATGACTATTTACAGAAAAGTGCAACAGGGCAAGTGGTCCCAGACAGCTTCACGCACGGCACCAGTGAACAACGTATGAAATGGTTCCAGACAGGGTTGAAATCAGGCAATATCAATAGCTGCGATACCTTTAATCAAGCCATTTAAAGCAAAAAAGAGGATGCAAAACATCCTCTTTTTTCATTGAAAATAGATTGAAGCTTATTTGTTGAGAAATGATCTGAAGTTTCGAACGATGCGATAGCTGACATACAATGCGGCAAATGCAAATAAAGCTATGCCAAAAACTGTATATTTAAGGTTTGAAATATCGTTTTGATAGAACTGTTTTAATTGCGCATCGCTATAGCGTAATTGTTGTTTTTGTCCAGTGCGGCTATTGGTGAAACTCACATTTTGGATATATTGAAATTGTCCGATTTTCAGTAAATCGAGGTGTTGAATTTGTCGGGTGTGTTGCTGATTAAATTCATCGAGACAAATATCTTGTGCATAGTTTTCACAATTCAGTTTGGCAAGATAACCATTATTCGCCAGCATGATAAAAATCGCACGATCGGGTGATTCATTATTGGAGACCAAAACCAATTGTTCTTTGGGTGTTGAATCCAGTGAGATCGTTTTTGCCTGACTAAAATAGTGGTCAGCACGTAAAATTTCCTGTGTCTTACTATAGCAAGTGAGGAGCAGGGCCGCCGTAATGATAAAAATCACAGCAGCAAAAAAGAGTCGAAAAACAGTTTTAATAGTCTGATGCATAGGAGAAATCATGTAGATGATGAAAATGCATAAAATCTATGCAGGCTTGCTATGTTAAATGATCTTGATAAAAGATGTGAAAAAAACTGAATTTATACACGGTATTTAGATAAAATTCGTTAGAATATTTTATTTTTAAATACCAAATAATTTAGTATTTATTTTTAAAATACCTATATCTCACTCTGTAGGCGACAGAGCACCAAAATTGGGAACGAAATGGGAAATTATTTTTTTCTACAGGTTTTTACCGTTATTTTTGCACTTTCGATTGCAACCACGATTTTTAATAAACGTATCTTGGGTTTTCCACAAGCCATAGGTGTTCCTATTGTTTCTGCAATTTTTGTCTTTATTTTACAATGGGGTGCAAGCCTGCTCAATGGCAATCAATTTGTGACGATTAATTTGCACAATATTGAAGAGGCCGTTCGTCATATCGACTTTTATGACTTTTTAATTAATGGCGTGATTTGTTTTATTTTGACCTCATCTGCCTTGAAATTTAAAGTTTCAGATTTACGTTTGCATTGGAAGCCGATCAGTATTTTAGCCAGTATTGCCTTGGTGCTTTGTGCGGTGTTTTTTGGTGTTGCTTTATATGGTTATCAGTTCTTAATTGGTCATCATGTTGATTTATTGGTGTTGTTATTATTAGGCGCTGCTTTAGGTGCGACTGACCCAATTGGGGTTAAAGGTGTATTAAGTTCTGTTCGTGCCCCACATCATTTGATGGTGAAATTAGAAGGCGAATCGCTCTTTAATGATGCCATGTGTATTGCCGTGTTTATGACCTTACTCAATGTTTTGCAAGGTGAACATTTTACCGTCATTGGTACGCTTGAAACACTGTTATATGAAATTGTTGTCGCAGTCATCATTGGTTGGGCATTTGGTTTAGGAATATTACGTTTACTCCGTGGTAAACATGAAATGGAATCCTTGATTTTAACCACAGCGTTGTTGGCAAGTGGTTCATATCTAGTCGCTTTATTCGCACATGCATCTGCACCAATCGCATGTGTTATTGGTGGTTTGATCGTTGGGAATAAATGGAAAGAAATTCTTCAAGAGCGAGAAATCAGGGAAGTGAATCATTTCTGGCATACCGTGGAAGGAATCATCAATTCCTTCTTATTTACCCTGATCGGTCTTGAGTTATTTATCTTAGATTTAAGTATCAGCTTGATTTTAGGCGGTATAGTGGCGTTTATTATTTTGCATGCATCGCGCTTTGCAGCAAACTATTTATCTTTCGCATTTTTCCCGAGTTTCCGTAAAAAAAGTTATAACGGTAGTCTTGCGATTTTATCCTGGGGTGGGGTTCGTGGAGGCATTTCATTGGCCCTAATCCTTGCTGTTGCCAATATTCCTGAACTCAGTGAATACAGTAGTATTTTGATTGGATATACATTTATTGCGGTATTAATGTCGGGGCTCGTGTGTGGTCTAGGTTTACCTGCTGTGATGAATGCTTTTTATTACAATCCGAATGAAGAAACCAAAGGTTTTAAAGGTTGGTACCAAAGAATGTGCCATAAAATGAATAAAAAGGGCTTCCAATATATTGTGGGTGAAGATATCCATGGTAATGAAACCATTACGGTTTATAACCCAGAAGCGTTAATAGATACCAAAGCGGATGATGGTGTTGCTGCTGTACATAACCCAGAAAAAGTGCAAGAAGTTCGTCGTTTGGAGAACCCCGAAAACTTCTAAAACTGATTTGTTTGACTTAAAAAAGGAAATGCTTGGGCATTTCCTTTTTTATTTCTAGTTATGTTTCATCGTGGCACATCAAAAGTCGGGAAATTATGACTGGTCATTCATCGTTATTATTGTGACTTGCATCACACAAATAAGTGTTTGTTATTACTTGTATAAAGATGGATCTAAAATCTGAGCCTATTGATAAAAATAATACAATATTCAAGCAATTGTGCAAAAAAGAAATAAAGCGTGATATAACGCACACAATTAAAAAATTGGTTTTAATGAGTTGTAATTAAAGAAATTATTAGTCACCAACAATTCATTACAAAACCAAAAAGCATAAAAACGGCCCTAATACAAATAAATGAGGTTTTACCTATGCCGCAAATTTCTGTCATTTCTAAAGAAAGTCATAAAGTCTTAGATCAAGTTGAATCCAATCAAATTGGGCTTATAGAAAATTCTGTCATCGTAGTCAAAATCCGGAAAGAGGATGTTGCTTCAATTACAAAGAATGGTGCTGACGCAATAATCACCTTAAAAAATGGGGAAGTGATTACTGTACAAAACTATTTTAGTGAGGCGACACCAGATAATAGTTTGGTATTTGAGGATGAAGACGGCACATTGTATTGGGCCAAATTTACAACAGTCAACGGTGATATTGCGGATGTTATTCAGTACCAACCTTTAGATGAAATTGAACCGCTGCTTTATAACGATTCTTTGACGGGTGTAATTTTACCGTGGATTGCGGGAGCAGGTGGTGCTGGTTTATTGGGTGCGGCTATTGGTGGTGGATCTGATTCATCTGGTAGTTCTAAGGATACAACCAAACCTGATGCACCTAAAGATGTGGTGATCACCGATGATGGTGAACATGTCCAAGGTAAAGGTGAGCCGGGCACTACGGTAGAAGTGAAAGATCAAGATGGCAAAATCATTGGCATAGGCACAGTGGATTCAGCAGGTAATTTTGATGTTGAACTTAAAGATCCATTAACCAATGGTGAAACCGTTGAAGTCACTGTGACAGATAAAGCAGGCAATGATCAATTCAACACCAAAGCGGGCATTGATACGGTTATTTATAAAGTATTGGATCAAGCCGATGCAACGGGCGGTAATGGACATGATACTTGGAATGACTTTAATTCGTCTGTAGGCGATAAAGTGAATATCAAAGCCTTGTTACAAGGTCAAAATGTCAATCAGTCGAATATTGATCAGTTTGTTTCGGTTAAATCTGATGGCAAGGGCAACACTGTGATCAGCATTGATCGTGATGGAACAGGATCTAAATTTGGTGATAAAGTTGAATTACTCACTTTGAAAAATACCGATGTGACTTTACAAGATCTAATCGATCACAACCAATTACTGTACTAATCTGTCAAAATTAAGTATTAATCAAAGAGAACCTTCGGGTTCTCTTTTTTATGCGGCTCAAAGGAGATCAGATGAAGCAGAGTGATGAATTGGCAACGCAAATTTTGTCGGTCATTCAATTGATACCGCAGGCGAAGATTGCCACTTACGGACAAATTGCCAAATTAGCGGGTTTACCGAAGCATGCACGACTGGTTGGCTATGTACTAAAGCATCTAGATACAACATCAACGATCCCATGGCATCGGGTGGTGAATGCTCAGGGAAAAATCAGCACGCAGCGTTGCAATGAAAAAGGTGAAAATATCCAGCAATTGCAATTGGCAGCTGAAAATGTCTTTGTGGTGAATGGACGCATCTCATTGAAACAATAGACTTCTTTCATAATTCATTTTTTGCTCAGCTCTAAATTATAGATTCCCGCAATTAAATTGAATCTTAAGCCCAGTCTTTTTCCTCGATTACGATATCGCTCGGCAAGGATTTTGAAAGTTTT